>JAFMDF010000247.1 GCA_017857395.1 Bacteroidota bacterium
TATCAAAAATAAAGTTTGTTCTACACTCACCCTAATGGAAAATATCAATTTTTTTAACAGTAATGCTTAATTGTACTATGTGAGGGGTGGGAATAATTATTTTTATTGGATAATCAATGAGTTGAGATTTTTTAAAATGCTTTTAAAAAGATAATTACCTCTTGAGATTATTCCTACTCCTCATATACTATTTAACATTAATTTCCTTCTATTTTGCTCGGCGGTGAGGCCGCCGAGCAAATTTGCTTGTTTATTTTCAGTCGTTACTAAGCGTTATATAGAACAAGTAACCGCCCTCTTATTTTATTGCTTTACTACTACCTGCTTACTCATAAAAGCCCCATCCAAATTAAAATGGACAAAATAAGAACCAGCAGGCTGCTTATCTGAATTCCATTGAAATTGATGCTCACCTTTCTCTAAGGTATCATTCACTAGTTGAAGAACTACTTGACCGTTAATATTCAAAATATCGACTTTGACTTTTCCTTTTTCTGCTAAATATAGCTGAATATTAGTAAGTTGTCTGGTTGGATTGGGAAAGACAGACAAACCAGCAGCAGGTGATTTAATATCCTTTCCTGCTAGAACAGCTTTATTGACTTTTAATTCTTTTTCTTTAGCCTTTAGTTGCTTCTGCTTTATTTTAGCTTCTTTTTGCTTGACTTTAGCTGCCTTTTGTTTTGTTGCTAATACCTTTTCTTTCTCTTTTGCTTCCTTTTGTTTAACCTTTAACTCCTTTTCTTTCTTGTTCAGTTTCTGCTGCTTAATTTTCATTTCTTTTTCTTTAGCCTTTAGTTCCTTTTCTCTAATCTTCAACGCTGTTTTATTGGCTTTGGTAATGATTTCAACAACGCCATTTGCTCCTTCTTTTCCATATTTTTCAAATGCTTCTGCTCCTTTGAAAACGGAAATAGTAGCAATATCGTTGGGGTCAAGGTCTTCCATCGTCGCACTACTTGTTCCTTTTTTAGGCATTTTTTTACCATCGACTATAAATAAAGGTTGTCCCTCATTTAATTTATCTATGGTGCCTATTAATTCTTTTTTATCTACTGATTTGGGCGTACCAACAGCTCCATTTAATTTAATTTTTTTTATCGCCTTTTCTGTAGGTTCATTACCTTTAGTATAGACTTCCACGACTCCATTTTCTCCTTGTTCGCCATACTTTTTAAGGGCAGCTTCCCCTTTTAAAATACTCATGGTTCCAATCTTATCCGTATCCATGTCTTCGACCGCTTGTTTCGAAACTTTACCATCTACCACTACCAAAGGCTTTTTCTCCCCATCATCGGATTGAAACGTAAATGAATTTCCTGCTACTTTACCTGTTAGGGTTTTGTTATCGGATGATTTCAGTTCATTGCCTTTCGTGTATATTTCAATAACCCCATCTTTACCTGCTTCGCCATATTGTTTAATCGCAGTTTCTGGGCCAAATTTATTTATTGTCGCAATATTATCGGGATCTATATCTTCAACAGCTTGTTCAGATACTTTACCATCTATAACTACTAGTGGCTTTTTATCCGTCGATTTAAGGTGTAATTTCATTTTTTTCTCCTTAAGGAGCACATCAGGATGAGGATTTGCTTTAGTGTTAATATAGACAACTCCGTCACTAGCCTCTGGACCAAACATTGCGATGGCTTTATTTTCTTTGAAAACATTGATAGAATTTACTTCCGCATTAGGAATGTCTACTATTAATGTACCTTCGGCATCAATTTTCCATTTATGATACACTTTATTATCTACATAAATGATCGGCTTTTTACCTTTTAATGATTTCAAAGTCAATAACCCATCTTTCATTTTTAAATCAAGAGACTCATTTTTATTGGCATTAATTCGAAAGACTTTAGGCGAATTATTTGTAAGTTGCTTTAATTCCTGAGTTTTTAAGTGCAATTCTTTTTTTAGAGCACCTGCTTTTAATTGAAGTTCTTCTAATTTAGCTTCGTTTTGTACCCTTTCTTTATTTTTTTCTTCTTTTAAAGTTTTTACACTTTCCTGTAATGCTTTTTCTAGGGTTACTAATTTCGCTTGTAAAGCTGCTGCTTCCGATTCTTTGTTTACTTCTTCCTTATCTGCTACCCAAATTTGAGGCGCAGCATCTGTATCCTTGTTCAATTTTTCAGGAATGGTATCTTTTACAATTACGGGAATATCTGTATTAATGAAGGGTGCAGAGTGCATAGGATAAAATGCCATCATCGCGCCACTAAAAAGCAATAATAATAAAGCGGCGGCGCTATTTCGTAGCGTTGCATAAGGTTCTTTTTGTTCAAATAATCTATAAATTCTTTTGGAGAAATCTCGGGTATTTCCAGTTGCGGACATGGCTAATTTTGTTTTAAGTGAATAATGTTGACCCTGAATCTGGGTCAAAGTTTGTGCATATAGCATTGGATTGTGGCGAAGATTCATGACTCTGTCGTCACAACAATGCTCTCTTTCTAAGCGAACTTGCTTAGACATCCACCAAATCAAAGGATGATAAAAAAATAAGACTTCTATACATGATTGCAGCAAGTTGACGAGATAATCCTGTCGTTTGATATGCGCTAATTCATGCAAAAGAAGCACCTCAATCTGTTCGTCCGATAAGTGGGTGAAAAGACTTACTGGTAATAAAATGATCGGTCGAAAAAATTGATAGGTAATGGGGGATTCAACTAAATGGGATAAACGGATTTTGATCCGTCGTTGAATACCAAATAGTTGTTGTAAGGTTAACAGTCGGGTGCTCCAAGAATTTGGCAGTAATTGAGTCCCATTATTAGAAAAATGATGTAATCGAAAGAAGCCTACTAAAATCCTAGAAGCAAAAAACAAGACCCCAATGAACCAAAATATGGCTAAGAAAGGCATAATTGGTGCTATTAATTGAGCCGCTTCTTGACCTAATTCCTTGATATAAGAAATAGGAGAAACTGTTCTGTCTATAGCTATTACCGCAGAGGTATTCGTACTTTCTGCAAGGACACTTATAGTTGAATTTTGAGTAGCTTGAATGTCATTAAATACCTCTAAAAAAGTATTAACACTCCAAAAAATGGCGACGACCAAAGCACTAATAGACAAGGCATAACGAATTGTCGCATCCTGTTTGGCCGTCCAAGAAAGCAGTAGCCTTAAGACTAGCGCAATTAATGTTATTTGCCAAATAGAATGCAAAATAGTCCAACCTAATAGCTCTGCCATTGATTGGAAAGTAAGCAAAGTTATATTATCCATTGTTTTTGTCTTTTTGTTGGTCTAACCATTGTTGAACAGCCTTCAATTCTTCGTCAGAAGTCCCTGCTTGCCCTAAAGCATGCAAAGCTAAATTGAGTGCCGACCCTTTATAGGCGGTTTTAACCAATCGTTTAAACAAATTTTCTTGGATTTCGGATTCCTTAGGAATAGCACTATAATAATGTGTTTTTCCTTCTTTAGAACGGCTTACCATTGCTTTTTTAGTCATCCTTTGCAATTGTACCAAAATGGTAGTATAACCCAAATTCTCTTTTTGCTGACTGAGTTGTTCAAAGATGAATCGCACCGTACAAGGCTCGTTTGCCCATAATACTTGCAATATTTCTAACTCAGGTTCTGTAGGTTGATAGTTTTTATCTTTTTTCATATTCGGTGGTATTATAGTTTATGATCATAAAACTGTTGCAAATATATACGACAAGTGTTGTAGATGCAAATAATCTACGACATTTGTTGTAGATTTTAACATTTGAAAGCTAAATAGCCTGCCTTTTTTCAATTTCTTTATTTTTTAAGACTGTTCTAACGCTAGGTTCGCTCAAATTTTTGATTAATACATAAATTACACGAAATAATATTCTGTATTAAAAGTATTTTTATCTTTAAAACAGTATTTTGTTCGTATTTATTTTTATTAAATAAATATAATTAAAATATTATTTTTAACCCTAAAATAATAACCTGAAAAGAGTTTATTTAAAATAAATAAAATTCTGCATTTTAAACATAAATCAAAATATTATTTTGATAATATTTTATTTTATTAACTAATTTTGGGCGAACCTAGCGATAGAAGTATTAAAAACAAATGATAAAAACAAAATTCCTCTAATCCATCTTGTGAAAACTCTTCGCAAAATTGAATCCACATTCTCCGATAAAGCAATATATAAAGTTATAGATGCAAACCCTTTAGATTTTAGAAAAACATTGGATAGTAATGGGAAGAAGGTTGTTTCACTTATAAGTATTAAGAAATCCAATCCATTATTTTCTTTAAAAGAAAAATATAAATGGAATGAACTAAAACCAATTTTGATAAGAGAACTTAGACCTATTTTTGATTCGCATACTATTAATTATAAAAATTCTGAGTCGTTAGAAGATGCCCTAGAAAATTTTTTTAAACTTACAACCATTACCTCCCCATTGCCTGAACTCAATGGTTTAGATGAACGAATTCTACCTATTTTACGTAAATTTTATTTAGGGGCAAGTGACTATAATGATAAATTAAATTACCTTAAACAATTGGCAACTAGCCAAGAAGTATATCTAAAGAAATTATTATCTTTTATTGACTCGACCTCTTTTCAATCCATCAAAGGATTTGGCACTGTAATAGATAAACTTCCAAGGATAGATCCTAAGAAAAATAGATATAAAAAGGCTTTAAGAGGTGTAAAATCATACCAATTTGGTCAACATTGTTGGAGAGCCTACAATAGAAGAAATGTTGAAACACATAACGCAGAAATTTGGACTGAATCTGAAATAATAAAAACAAAAGTTAGTTGTATAGTCTTTATGGTTTATGCGACATTTGAATACTTTATTGAAATAGAACGTTTATAATAAAAACCGAGCAAAACCTAGAACCAACGTTCTAGGTCTTGCTCGGTTTCTCAAATACCAAATATTATTCCGCCAAATTTTATATGGTTATATAAACCAAAAAACGGGTAAAGCACCAAAGTCCTTTACCCGTTTTCACCAACTCTAATTCCCTATAAAAACTTACCCCTTTTTTCTAATAAAAAACTCGAAAGTCATCGGAAACGCATCCCTAGGCTCGACATAAATCGCACAATCCCAAAACAACTCTTCTGGCTCAAATTTCAGTTTCTCAATCTCTCCAAAATCCTCAAAGGTCTTCGTCGCTTGAAAATAGAATCCAGAACAATCGCCCCCACCTTCCAGCCACATCTCCCCTACTCTACTTTCGTCGAACTCATAGTCCACGGATTCAAAAAACGCAAATTCATGTGACCCTAGCTTGAAACGAATTAAATCAGGGTCAAAATTCTTGTTTTCAATTTCTAGAAAAAAACGTTCGTTGTTGTCTTCTTCAATGAAGGTTAAGGGCCCCGTCGAATGCACCTTTCCCCAAACCCTTATAAATTCGGTTTCGGCGGGCTGGTTTTCTTGGTTCTTGCTACAAGCAAAAAGGAACAAGACGGATAAAAACAAATACTTTTTCATAAGCTGCAATTTTATTAGTTACGTTTTTTCACGAGCCATTAAATGAAAACAAAGCACCTCGTCCCCAGAGTCACAGCTCTCCGCTTCCAAGCAGCGCCAAAAAGCGTCTTCTGGCTCGAAGTAAATCCAATGCTTGCCTTCTGCCTCATAATCTTCCTTCACATTATAAGCAAATTGGGCACAAGAATCAGCGCCCCAAATCGTGCAATCGGGTATATCAAATTCAAATTTTTTGGACACAAAATAAATGTGTTCGCCATACGACCACCGCAGCTCAATAAACTCGTCTCGTTCGGGCTGGTCACTAGAAGAAACCACCACGCTACTTAAATCGGCGCTCATGGAAGCGACGCCTTCATATTCGGTGTAGAAATGAACAATTCCATCGTCATTCATTTCGGGGGGCAGTTCTGCTACATACTCGGTACAAGCGGCGAAAAACAGGAGGAGGGATAACAGAAAAAAAGAAAGGGTTTTCATGGTACTGGATTTTTGTTAGATTTTGGTAAATAAAAAACGTCGAATTAATTCCGATAGGATTGGAACTAATTCGACGCTGACAAACATACTAGAGAAAACAGTTTAGCTGATAACTTCAGCGGTCTTGATATCTCAAAGATATAAATTAAATACATTAATTCAATTAAATACATTAATACATTTAATTGCATTAAATTAATTCTTATTAAAAAAAGCCTCGATTCTAAGAATCGAGGCTTTTAGCGGTCTATGACTTTCTATTTTTCAAGAACGCTTTAAATTTGATAGATACTGTAATCCTTATTTTTTATTTAGATAGGCTCTAAATGCTTGTGCCGTTAGTTCCTTCGCCACCACCCGATTCCCCCAAGCCACATCATCCGATTCCTGCAATGCCTTTTTCTTTTCCTGTAACCATTCCATAATTCGGGCAAAATGGTCGCCTTGTTCAAAGATTTTCTTTTTCAAGAACCAATTCACCAAAGCACCTGCCTTCGCCCCTGTTTCCTCCAAATTGGTTTTCGATTCAAAAATCCGAATCACTTCCGAAAAGTACCAATCCTCGAAACCTAGGATTTCCGAACCTTTCACTTGGCTAATCATCTCCAAAGCAATATCATCATTCACACTATAAGCGACCAGAATATCAAAAGCCTTTAGTTGCGCAAAGGTCAACGCTTCATAAGTCAGGCTACTTGCTTTGCTAGCTGCCGTACTTTTAGTAGCTGATTGACCACTCCCTTTATCCCAAAACTCAAATTCAATTTCTGCCGTCGCCCTACCCTTCTTAATCCCTTTCCACGTTACTTTAATACTCGTATGCTTAGACACCTCTTGCGTCAATGGATTCAGTACCCGCTTTTTGAAGTTGCCAAAATCTGCATACTTTCCATCAATGCCCAACAAGCTCTTTAATTCCGCAATCGGGTAACGGCGAGTCGATTTCTTCTGATACTTCGCTAACTTGTTTCTATGACTTCGGAATATCTGATACATCCGAATCGAGAAACTAGACTTCAACGGAATCACTTCCAACAAACTTACCCCCACATATTCTTTTAAATCCAACAAGGCAGGTTGCAAAGGCTGGGCAAATAAAAAACGTAAGCCCACACTTCCGTCCTCCAATTCCACGGGAGAGATATATTGAAACCAGTTCATTTTCCCAGGGAACGTTTTCCCATCAATCTTCACTTCAGACGGAATAGAAATGGTCCGACTCAACATTCTATCCTGAAAAGCCAACATCTCCGAATACAACCCACCCCATTTTTTACCATCTTCCTTTAAGATGCGTTCTAAATCTTTTACAGAAATCGTCTGTTCATGCAGCCGCTTCTGTTTGATGGGGTCAATCTTAGAAATGAGAAAAAGCATAACTTTGGCTTCCCGAGCAGAAAGCTGGTAGCGGGCGTTGTCGACAAAGGTATTGTCAATTCTTGCTATTGGTATTGGTAATGTGTTGTTTCGCTGCATAGCATTAATTTGTAATCATTATTAGTGCAGTAATTTTTAAGGTCGTATCTGGTTATTTTTAGCTTTTGAAAAAAGCTACAGAAAAGGAAAATTAGCCTATTCCTTTTTTCTAAAAAACGACCATCCAAAACAAACTGCTTTAAATTCTTTGGTGAAGGTAAAACTTATATCGGTACATAACCAAATTTTTTATGTACCGTTATTAAAAGTAACCCTGTTTATGTACCGACTTAATTCCGAGTTAACCCTGTTTACGTACCCCTTTCCCTGTTTATGTACCGAGTTAACCCTGTTTATGTACCGATTTGAGGGAGGGAGAACCCTGTTTATGTACCCTTTAAGCTGATTTTGAACCCTGTTTATGTACCCTTTTACTATACCCTGTTTATGTACCGAGTTCGGCTATAACTTATTGAAAATGAATAAAATAAAGGCATTGAAAAAATTAGACTTTGAACCCCTACAAATTAAAGACTAAAAGATAAAGACTTAAATAGTCTTAAAGGAAGACTATTTAAATCATTTTTTTTAAAGACTTCTTTTTGCTTTTTATGATAAAAAATAATGGTGGATTGAAATGTCCTTCCAAGTTGCGCAAAGGTTTCCGCTACTTTTTCTTCCGAACCTTTTCACAAAGCTTACAATGCTCAATTTGCTTATTAAAGTAATCAGGAATCCAAACATGAAAACAAAGCACCTCGAACCGAAAACCTTTTTCTTGGAGCAATTCGCTTAATACTTCGTGACTATTTTCTAGGTTCGGTTTCATAATGCTTGATTTTGAGAATTAGGAACAGGCGGCAACCCCACCCGCTCCCAAATCCGTTTTTTCAATTCCTCAATATCCTGTTGCGCTTCTACCTTATCCTTCGGAGATAAAGCCGCTAAAAAAGAAGTTAAGTCAATTTGATTCATTTAATTACTTTTATACAATTAATACGATTAAATCATTTAAAGTAATTAATTGCTATAAATTTAATTTTCTAAAATATTGCCCCACTTTTTTGCGACTCAATCCTATCTCGTCCGCTACTTGGATTCTTGTAGGGCGCTTACCGTACCTTTTCTGTAGTTCGAGAAAGGTACAAAAAACAAGTTCCTCATTTCTTGAAACGTCCTTTCTTTTCTTTCCTGCCTTTCGGCGAACCAATTTGTTGGATTTTGGAGAAATGGGAACTTTTTTAATAGAGGATGAGGCAGTTACGCAGGTTTCCCCTTCATATTGTAATTGAAATCCCATTCCTTCTCTGTCTTTCCGTTTCCCTCAACATTTGGCGTAGGTTCGTTGGCTGCTTCCTTTTTAAAAAAGGAATTCAATAAATTATTTTCATTTCCCAAAGTCATCATCAAGCGTAATTCGGCACCAACAGCCAGCCACACCATAAATTGAAATAACCCAATTTGTTCAGGCATATTCCAGACTTCCGCAATATGCGTCAACGCAGAATGCTCAAAGATGGCAATGGCAAAGGTGCCACCAAGTCCAATTAATCCTGAAACCCAAGCGCCTTTGGAAATGTCACTCGCTCCTAATAACCCGAATCCAAGTCGAGCGACCATGATTCCAGAAGGCACTAAGAACCCAACCACATAGCCAACGTAACTCATCTTTGGAAAAAAGACCGCTGTCAAATAAGTAATATCAATTAAGAAAATAACCGCCAAAGAGGTGATGGTGGTAGCGATTACAAAGAACGGACTCATATCCGTTAAAAACTGAATTGTCTCTCCCGCCTTAAAATCACGGGAAGTCTCGTTAGAATTTTGCATATTGCAAATGATTTATAATGAATCAATTGCCAGTAACTCGAATCGTGCCGCCAAGCTGTTTCGGGTTCTGGCTTTTTAGTACCTAATTAATAGCCGCTTTTTTCTGCGCTGCGTATGCTTGAATAGCTAAATCTACTATCACACCTTCCGTCCTTTTTTCTGCTTTAGCCAATTCCTTTAATTTTTTTTCGGTTTCTTTTTCTACTGTCAGATGCTTATGTATTTTAGCCATGAAATGTTGAATTTGGTTCTTTGTACAATATTGTACATCTTTGTACAAATTTACGTCAATTAAATGGTTTAAACAAATTAATTACATTAATTGAATTAATGTATTTAATTGCATTAAAGTGTTGAGAAAAATATGTCGAAAACTACCGTCATTTCAGTAGCCAACGCCAAAGGAGGCGTCGGAAAGTCCACCGTCACGATGCTATTAGCAAGTGCTTTAGCTAAACAGAAAAAGAAAAAAGTGTTGATTTTGGATACCGATTCCCAAGAATCTATTTCCATTTGGCTTAAATCCGAGCAACGCAATTATGAGACAGATGCACTTGTAACTGTTGAGGCTTTAGCCCCGAATCATGTTCAGATGTTTCTAAAGAAATTTGGAGAAGATTACGATTTTGTCTTCATCGACATACCTAGAATGACCAATTCTTTAAATGAGGCAACGAATATTCAAGTCTTGTATTACTGCGATGTGATACTCATTCCCGCCATCGGTTCTCGGTTAGATGTGATGAGTACCTCCAGGTTCTTCAAAATTGTACAGGATGCAGCCAAAAAGAAAAAAGAACTAGGCTTTGATTTTAAGGTACTTGGTTTTTTGAATCGAGAAACCAACCGTAGGGATAATCAAGAGGCAAAGGAAATCTTAGCTAAAAATATGAATATCCCAATGATGGAAGCCAGCTTGAGGGAATTGAAACTCTTTACTTCGCCTTCGCTCTTTGAATCCATTCTAGACACGAAAGAGGGCAGAGATAGATTTGAACCATTTTTTAATGAATTTTGTAAACAACTAAAAATTAAATAAATGGCTAAGAAGAAAAAAATGGCTTGGGAGTTCGATGATGAAGAAGCGAATGATTCCGCTAAATCCTCTATAGAAAGAACAACGTCCAACACACAAAGAAAAGCTCCCAAAAAAACCAAGGTTAAATTGGGCAGACCCAAAGCGACGGAAGAACCGACTACCAGAGTGCTCGTTACGGAAAAAACCAGAGCCTTAGCCAAAATCGCTGCAACGATGGATCAGGTCACAATGCTAGAGTATTTGGAGCAATTGATAAATGCAGATTGTACAAAGCGAGGCATTAAAATAAAGTAATTCATTTAAGTACATTAATGCAATTAAATCAATTAATGTATTTAAAATAATTAATTCAATTAAACAGGTTCTAGGGATTCAATTCCTAGAACCTGTTTTTCGTTAATGCAAAATCTGGAAAGGAATAGGAGAGTGTCTCTCTAAATTCGGAAACCGATTTTAAGCGCCTCTAAACATTTATTTTTTTTAAAGAAGATAAATAGAACGAGACAAAAGAAAGAAACCAGCAGGCGCAAAATAAACTTCAAAAAAACAAACCTCCCAATAATTATTTAAAACAGCATCGTTCAGGAAAGATATTTTGTGCTCGATGTTTCTTGCCGATACTATCGCCATCAAACTAGAAATCATTATCCGCATATCTGCATAATCTTCTGACCTCATCCATGGAGTATCTATTATTTTGGTCACTAAACAGTTTGATAAGTAAATAAAAAATGTAATTAATTGTTTTAATTGCATTAAAGTAATTAAATCAATTTTAACCTGCTTCTTCCCATTTTTATAGGTTAGGAACGACGAAGCAAAGCCTACCGTTTTTCAAGCACCCTAATTTTAAGCGCCTGTAACGAATTAATTTTAAAAGTGGGATAATGTGTCGATAAGAAAGAGAACGGCTATCTTGACGCAAATGAGCCGTCAAAAACGACGTCACAGAATCAAATACCAAACCCTACAAATCATGTTGCGTTCAAGCGATATTCCTACGCAACAGAATCCCAATTGTGTTTCCCCCCCAAACCCCCCGATTGAAATATTTTTTCAGTTGGAATAAGATTGATTGATAGGAAAGGGCTGTCACGAATTGACAATATGGTAAGAAAACTAATATATTTGTGGCATCAAAGGAAGATACCCAACAGGGTAGACTTTCTTTCGTTATGTCCAGAGACAACAAAAGGGAAGAAATCCACTCGGGTTTCTTCCCTTTTTATTTGGCTTTTTAATTTAATGCAATTAAATGTTTTAATGTATTTAATGTAATTAATTGCTTCAAGATGTATATATTTTCCTTTGATAGCGTCGAGTGAGGAGCTCGGCGTGCAAAGGAATCATGCCAGTTGTCTAATGTAAACAATACGGATTATGATTACTTCAGTAGACTATAATCGAGTAACAGTCTTACCTCTTCACGTTCAGGAAACTTTAATTAAGAAATCTAATACCAAGTATCAGACCCTATTTCTGTTGATGTTAGATTGTGGTTTACGAGTTACGGAAGCTATTTCACTACAAGTCAAACACTTTAATTTCTTTACCCAAGAGATAATTGTCAAGTCCCTAAAAAAGCGAAACAAGCAAACTTATCGGAAGATACCTATGACCAACAGAGTCATGGATGCACTAAATAATTATTGGTTAATACTCAAAGACAAGACACCAGATGCTTACATTTTCCCACCAGGTAAATCCGCTAAAAAAGGAAAACACCTCAATCGAACTTCTGTCTGGCGACAAATTAAAAACAAATCAGACAATTACGTTTATCCGCACATGCTTCGCCATACGTTCGCTACTAGGGTTGTGAATGAAGGAAACGACATTCGAGTCGCACAAGATTTATTGGGACATGTAGATATTAGAACCACTCAAATTTACCTCCATGTAGCGGAATCGGAGCGACGAGCAGCCATCAAATCTATAGAACAGCAACCTTGGTACTTACAATTATACAGAAGATTCTTTCCAGCAAAACAAATAATACTGACACCGACGCAAGCAGGAATGACCCGTTTCCATGTAGGGAGAACCAAAGAATTGGCGAAGCTGGCAGACTTGATGCACAAGAAAGTGAATACCTACATTCAAGCGCCGCAGGGACTAGGGAAGAGCCATTTACTAGACAATATCAAGGGAGAGAAAATCCTACGATTAGATGAATTTGCAGGTAAAAAGGCGCTAGTTGGTTTGTTACTAGAAATATTTAAGTCCGATAAACAAGGAATCGCAGAGATGTTATTTGAGGTAAAGCTAACAGAAGCGGATGCTTTACCAGATACTAAAGACTTGATTCAACAAGCACTATCCAAGGAGCGAGGAGATTTGACCAAGCTGATTTCCAAAGAATCTATTAAACGATTGGTAGAATTATTGATACTAGTTACCGCCCCACAAGAGTACACGATAATCATTGATGATGCGACCGACATTACTAAAGCAGGCGTCAAGAACCTAGAAAAACTAAAGAACCATTTCCATTTAATCGTAGCCGCCAGAAATATTAAGATAGACAAAGGCACCTTCCTCACCAATTTTGAGAAAATAGAACTACAACCCTTGAATAGGGAAGAAGCGACCCAATTAATCAACCTAGCAGCTAGGGAGATGTATACCAGAATCGAAGATTATGAGGCTTTCAAGAATCATATTTGGCAGGATACGGGCGGCAATCCATTATACATTATTGAAATAATTGACCGCTACTCGAAAGAAGCAAATATCAGTTTAGAAGTCACTAAAGATATCCGACATACCGCAGCGCACCAAGAAATCAATATGGGATTACCGCTAATTATTATGATTTCTGGACTGATGATATTGCGGTATTATGGAAGAGAAGCAGGAGAAGACAGTAGCGCATTTATGTTTTTGGGCGGCATTTTCTTAGTCTTTGCTTTGTTTGCGAGACCATTAGCGAATCTAGGCAAGCGAAAATGGATTTAATGGATTTAAATACATTAATGCAATTAAAGTAATTAAAACAACTCGCAACTTATGACCGCACCCAACCACATCGTAGGAGGCATCACCATCACAGGTATCTGTGGCGGATTCATGGGCATCAATGTGCTAGAATCCCCATATTATTTAATAACCATCTTCTTGGCGGCGCAGTTACCAGACATCGACCACACCAAATCAATTATCGGATTGACCTTTTATCCATTGGCTAAATTCATTAATCGACGCTACGGACATAGAACCATCACACATAGTTTAGCGTGTTTGTTGCTTTTGAGTCTAATTGCTGGAATGGCAGGAAGTTACTTTTCAGATGATGACAATATTGGGACAATTTTCTTTTTAGCGTATTTGAGTCACTTAATTTTAGACATGACGACGGTTCAAGGAATTCCATTATTCTACCCATTTATGAAAAATCCATGTGTAGTGCCTGGCGATCCTAATATGCGGTTTGAATCTGGGAACATTAGAACAGAATCAATGGCTTTCTTCTTCTTCATCGCCATGGGCGTATTTATGCAGCCACTCATGGAAAATGGATTTTGGACCCAGTATAATAGGGCATTTGGTACGATGAAACATCTGTTTTCTGAATTTAGGAAAGCAGAGGATTTATTAGAAGTAGAATATTTTGGACATAAAGGCAGCGATAGGGTAGTGGGGAAAGGCTATGTTATTGAGGCAGAAGAGAAACGAGCGGTTTTAGTCAAGAATGATAAATTCTTCATACTCGATTCAAAGGACTTTGTGATTGAGAAAGTAATTCCGACCCACACAGGACGAAAGTATTATTACGAGAATCTGAGTTTTGTGAATATTACTCTAGACT
>JAFMDF010000248.1 GCA_017857395.1 Bacteroidota bacterium
TAAGCAATAGTTTTGCCTATTTTTTTTGAACGTCTTTCCGTCCAAAGTCTAAATTTATTACTATCAAAAATTGAATAAGATAGCGCCCGCTCATGCAGATTTTCAAAAATATTTTGAAGCATCTCCTCCAAGTGTTAATGACATGTTGAAAACTTTAGAAAGGAAAGGTTTAATTCATAAAGAAAAAGGAAAAGCCAGAAGTATTAAATTATTGATAAAAAAGGAAGATTTACCAGAATTGGAATAAAATAAAATCTAATGAAAAACGAAGCATTAATCAAGCAATACCAATCAAAATTCCAACATAACCTAATCGGCAAATGGACAACTAAAGCAGGTACTTTTTTGATGATGACTGATACTTTTGAGTTTAAAGTAGATGGCACAGGTATTTGGATAATTGCTAGTGGTATGGGCGAAGAAGTGATTAATTTTGAATGGCGGCCAAAAGCCGCTTTTACCATTGAACTTAGAGAAATTGATGCCGACTTTGCAGAAACAGATGATTGGGTGCCTATAAACTACGATTTTAAGCTTCTAAAAACGGATATTTCTGAGGCAGTAATTTTAGTTCAGGAAGACAGAGATACCTTTTATTTAGCACAAACCAAAATAGGATTATTACGAAATTTGGATTAAAAAATAAGCAACCCCCCACGGATAATACATGGATAGCTTATACTTTCATTGTTATGCTGCATCAGGGTGAAAATAGACTTTCTGTTGAAGATTGTTATATTGTTGAATTGTTACATTGCTTAATAATTGCAGCTTAAAATAGGGATAAAACCCTACTCAACAATATAACCATAAAACAATATAGCCATTTGGGGATATAACTTGAGCTGCTCAATTTTTTGAAAATGTTCAAATCTTAACCTGTTAAAGTATACTTATTTTAAACAATTCTAATTCACTCCTAAAACCTCTCAAAAGAAGGTTAAAAATTGAAAATTGCCTTTCACTTAGATTCCTAAATTAGTCTTTTCAACTTCAAAAAAAGATGATTCAAATCGTTTTTTAATAGAATATTTATTCCATTAAGCCCAAATTAGTATTTTATTGCTATATTTACTAGTAGAAATAAACTAACGATTCCGATAGCTGTCGGAATTAATAATTAGAATGTTTTGAAATACTTAGTAATTTACTAATTACTTCCATTCAAAATGCCTCATTCAATCATTCAAAAATTATAATATGGAACTAAAAATAAACGGAGCAATCCGCAACGTAGATGTAGAGGACAATATGCCTTTACTTTGGGTACTTCGAGATGAGCTAAACATGACTGGTACTAAGTATGGTTGTGGTGTTTCTGCTTGCGGTGCTTGTACCGTTCAAATCGACGGTGTCGCTACTCGAACTTGTACTTTACCAGCTTCTGCGGCGGTAGGTAAAGAAATCAAAACTATTGAAGGGGTTGCTGCTAATGGGCAGTTATCCGCTATCCAAAAAGCATGGATTGAGCACCAAGTACCACAATGTGGTTACTGCCAATCAGGACAGATTATGGCTGCCGAGGCGCTTTTAGATAGCAATCCAAATCCAACAGACGAAGATATTGATAAGTCGATGACGAATATTTGTCGTTGTGGTACTTACCAACGAATTCGGTCTGCTATTCATACCGCTGCTAAATGGCGGGCAGAAGAGACGACTTTACAAGGGTAAATTCGAGATACCAGATGTCAGACCGTTCCTATGGAACTGTCAGATGTCAGATAATTCTCGACTTCCGCATAACTTGTCTGACTTCTGACAGAAAATTCTAATTTTCGGTCTGATTTCTGACTTCTAAAAAAAATAAAAATGGGTAAATGGACTCGTAGAGCGTTTATAGCTACTGGTGGTTTAGCAGGTGCTGGTTTGATTGTGGGTGTTGCTGGTATCATGCACGTAAACAAAGCCATCAAAAAATATTCAGGTGTAGGGATGGGAGATGGTGCTTCTTTGAATGCTTGGGTGCGCATTGCACCAGATAATACTATCACGATGGCAGTACCTCGTGCAGAAATGGGACAAGGGGTTTATACTGCTTTGCCAATGTTAATAGCAGAAGAACTGGAGGTGGATATGAATCAAATTGAAATTGTCCATCCACAACCTGAATCCCCTTATGCCAATACTTTTTTCTTGGATCCGAATCCAAGAAAGGCCTATGCTAGCTATTCTTTGATGGCGAAAGTAGCCGCTTTCTTACCAGTAGTTGGTACGGGTGGTAGTACTTCCGTAAAAGATTTATACGACCATTTAAGAGAAATGGGTGCAACAGCTAGAGCAGCATTAATTGCTGCTGCTGCTGAAAAATGGGGCGTAACTGCTGCGGATTGTTATGCAGAAAGTGCACATGTTATTAATAAAAAGACCAAAGAGAAATTGACTTATGGTTCCTTAGCAGAGGCTGCATCAAAGGTTGAATTGGATTTCAATCCGCCTTTAAAAGAACAAAAAGATTTTAAATTATTAGGTAAGCGAATTCAGCGTTTAGATATTCCTGAAAAAGTAACAGGTGCTGCTGATTTTAGTATTGATGTCCGTCCAGAAGGTATGTTAGTTGCAGCAATTCGTCACGCCACTTATATCGGTGGTACCGTCAATGGCATTACTAATATCGAAGAAGTAGAGCAGATGAAAGGGGTGAAGAAAGTAGTGATGTTAGAAGATGGATTGGGCGCAGCAGTTGTAGCAGATAATACTTGGCGGGCGAAAAATGCAGCTATGGCGCTGGATTTTGACGAAGCAGGTAATACTTTAGAAAATGTTTCTTCTGCTGATATTTCTAAAATGTTAGGAGAGATTGTTGCGGATGAGTCCAAGATGATTGCCACCTCAGAAGCATACGGAGATGCCAATGCTGCTTTAAATGGTGAAGCCAAAGTAATAGAAGCAAATTACGAAGTACCTTATTTATCTCATTGTACAATGGAACCATTAAATTGTACAATGGTTATCAATGGCGATAAATGTGAAGTTTGGGTAGGACATCAAGGTGGTTCTATGGTAAGAGATGCCATCAATACGGTTACCGAAATTCCAAAAGAAAATATTAAGGTGAATATCACTTATTTAGGTGGAGGTTTTGGTCGTCGAGCAGAGTTAGATTTTGTAAAAAAAGCAGCGATGGTCGCCAAGCAAATGCCTGGAACGCCGATTCAGTTGGTTTTTACTAGAGAAGAAGATATGAAAAATGGAACGTACCGCCCAGCAGTAGCAAGTAATTTCAAAGGAACAATAGGTGCGGATGGAATGATTGATGCCTGGGAGAATAAGATGGCTTTACAATCCGTTAGTAGTTCTTTTATGTTGCGAACGATGCCAGCAATGGCTGAAGGACCAGAAAAAGACCCACAAACTTCTGAAGGTGCAATAGAATTGCCTTATGGCAGAAATAATGTATCGGTTCAGTTTGGTCAATTAGATTTACCTGCTTTACAGGTCGGAAACTGGCGTAGTGTAGGCGCTTCTCAAAATGGATTCTTCTCTGAATCTTTTATGGATGAAATGGCACACGCAGCAGGTCAAGACCCTTATGAATTTAGAAAGAAGCATATCCAGAAATCTGATTTACCAGATGCGCCAAGATTTTTGGCAGTACTAAACAAGGTAGCAGATATGGCAAGTTGGTCTACCCCACTTCCAGAAGGAAAATATAGAGGTATTGCTATCTTAAAATCTTTTGGTTCTATTGTTGGTCAAGTGGCAGAAATTACTAAAACTGATGAAAAGGAAATCAGCATTGATAAAGTATATTGTGTTATTGACTGTGGTAGAATTGTCAACCCAGATACGATTGAGGCACAAATGCAATCAGGCATTATTTACGGTTTAACTGCCGCTTTATACAATGAAATCACTTTGGATAATGGGCAAGTCGTTCAACAAAATTTCCCTCAATACGAAATGGTTAGAATGAATACTTCACCGACCGTAGCGGTTCATATCATGGAAGTAGACGAGTATCCAGGAGGAGTTGGAGAACCAGGTACACCACCTGCTGCACCTGCATTAACCAATGCTATTTTTGCGGCAACTGGAGAACGAGTACGTAGTTTACCTTTGAATAAATTGGGGTATACTTTTGTTTAAATGTATCGACGAAACTTGTCCTCGATTTATCGGGATTTATTCGTCGTTGATGCTATAGTATAAAAAGAGCGGCAATTCCTTGTGGGATTGTCGCTCTTTTGTTAGCAACGGATTCTTAATTACCATCCATCTCCTTCATCCATTCCAACATAGCAGGATATAAATCAGGAATAGACATTGGATTAGCCGTATAAATTTTTATGTGATAAAATATGCTTTCAAAACCATTTTCTAATGATTCCCTTTCCTTGCTCCGTGAGCCTATTCAAAGAAACTCCATCCATTTTATATCGTTCTACTATCTCCGCTGAAATTAGTTCATTCAACGCAGCAATTAAATATTTTCGATTTTTCAACCCTGATTCCTTCTGAATTACTTTGATGCTTACTCCATCAGCAGCCGCTATTAATACGGTCAGTATTTTAGTTCGAGCAATGGATAATTTATAGGTTTCTTGGACGTCTATCAAAGGAACAGCCCCTATTTCTACGTCTAATTCCGCTTCAAAAGCCGCTACTTTCTCCAATAGTTGGATAATTAACTGACTACGAATTCGCTGATAATCAGTCATGGCAATTGTCGTATTTCTTGCCATTTCTTCTACTTCATAATACTTGCTGGAGATGGCAATCATTTCATCCACTTGTGCAGATAATTCAGATTCGGCATAATCCAATAATAAATCAACCGCCTCTTTCAGTTTTGCTTTCGCAATCAACCTTCTTATTTTCTGTAACTGTTCTTTTGCTGTCATACCTTGTTATTTACTAAATTTATCAACCCTAAAAATACAGAAATTAATGGGGATACTTTTAGGAAAATTTCAAAAAGCACAAAAAAGTAGTTAAACTTTTTTTCTACCACATAAGGCATATCAACTCATTTAAGTTATGAATTGACGTACTACAAAAGAAAATTTCTCGTTAATTTTCAAAAGTTAAAGAATCAAAAAAAAAACAATATCCTGACTAAACCTATATTCTTTTTTTGTATCATGTGTGCTAAATTTTTAAATTCACTAAACCTTTTTAGAACATGAAAATAATACAGTTCTTTTCCCTCAGCGGATTGATAGTTATCGCCTTACTTTTTGGCTGCACCGCAACAGCGCCCGTTGTTTCTGACTCAACAAATACTCCGAAAAAACCTCATTTTGACCCTGCTCCTCCTCCATCAACAGCAGTTGCTAGTCCGCTAATCCCTATGGATGAACGGGTGCGAATGGGACAATTAGACAATGGGTTGAAATATTTTATTCAAAAAAATGGCAAGCCTGAAAATCGTGCCGAGTTACGCTTAGCGATTAATGCGGGGTCTATGCAAGAAGATGACGACCAATTGGGTTTGGCGCATTTTGTAGAACACATGGCTTTTAATGGTAGTAAAAATTTCAAAAAAAACGAATTGGTTGATTATTTGGAATCTGTCGGCGCAAGATTTGGGCCAGATTTGAATGCTTATACTAGTTTTGATGAAACCGTGTATATGTTACAAGTGCGGACAGATGACCAAGAAAAAATGCGCAAAGGGTTGCTCGTTTTAGAAGATTGGGCAGGTGGTCTTGATTTCGAACATACAGAAATTGATAAAGAAAGAGGCGTTGTTATCTCGGAATGGAGAAGCAGTTTGAGTCCAGACCAACGAATGCAGCAGAAATATTTCCCGATTAAGTATAAAAATTCTCGCTATGCGACTCGCTTGCCCATTGGTTCACCTGACATTATTAATAATGCAGATTATGCCGTCGTTAAACGATTTTATCAAGATTGGTATCGTCCCGATTTAATGGCAGTTATTGTGGTAGGAGATATTGATGTAGACCAAATGGAGGCGGAAATCAAGGCTCGATTTAGTAAACTAACGAACCCTAAAATATCCAGAGCGAAAGAAAAATATGATGTTCCAGGGCATAAAGAAACCTTGGTTTCTATTAACACTGATAAAGAAGCGTCTTTTACCCGAGTAGAATTAATGTATAAACATAAAGGTAAGAAGATGCGGACAGAAATGGATTTCCGTCGACAATTAACGCATAGTTTATATAATGCGATGTTGAATGGTCGTTTGAATGAATTAACTCAAAGTCCAGAACCGCCATTCAGTTATGCCTACACAGGGTATGGTGGTGACGTAGGTAGTTTGGCTACTTATTCTTCTTCCGCTTTTGTAGAAGAAGGTGGCGCGCCAAAAGGCTTAGAAGGGATATTAATCGAAACCAAACGAGTCGTAACACATGGTTTTACGAGTACCGAATTAGCCCGAACTAAAACAGAATTGATTGCAGGAATCGAACGTGCGGTAAAAGAAGCGGATAAAATGGAGTCTCGTAGATTAGTTGGGAAATATATCTATCATTTTTTGAAAGGAAATCCAGCACCGAGTATGACGCAAAGAGCAGTGTTTTACAAAAAATACTTACCGACGATTACCTTAGAAGAAGTCAATGCCTTAGCTGCCAAATGGGTAACTGATGAAAATCGAGTGGTCGTCATTACTGGCCCAGAAAAGGAAACTGTGCCGATGCCTACAGAAGCGGAAGTCTTGGCTATTTTTGATAAAGTGGAAGCCATGACTTTAACGCCTTATGAGGATAAAGTATCGGATGCGCCTTTATTAGCCGTTGATTTACAACCCGTTGACATCAAGGATACTAAAACGATTGACCAAGTAAATATCACAGAATATACCTTAGCAAATGGTGTAAAAGTCGTTTTAAAACCAACTGATTTTAAGAATGATGAAATCATGATGCGTGCTTATAGCCCTGGAGGAACGTCGCTTTATTCGGATGAAGATTATTCAAGTGCTACGAATGCGGCAAGCATTATTAATCAAGGGGGTATTTCCACTTTTGATTTGCCTCAATTACAAAAAAAATTAGCTGGTAAAATTGTGAATGTTAGCCCTGGTATCGGGTCGATGTACGAATATATGAATGGTGGCTGTTCGCCAGATGATTTAGAAACAATGATGCAGTTAACCTATTTATATTTCACCGCACCAAGAGCAGATGAAGCAGTCGTAAAATCTTATGTTAACAAACAAAAATCTGTATATAAAAATATATTTTCCAATCCACAATATTGGTTCATGGACCAAGCTACTAAAATTAAGTATGGCGAACACCCTCGATTGGGTTTCCCTACCGAAGCCACCTTGGATAAAATTACTTTAGACAAAGTTATGGAAGTCTATAAAGACCGTTTTGCGGATGCGAGTGATTTTACCTTCTTTTTTGTTGGTAATTTTGATGTGGAAGCCATGAAAGCCATGACGGCTACCTATTTAGGTAATTTACCGAATATTGGTCGGAAGGAAAATTGGAAAGATTCAAATCTCTATTTAAAAGAAGGCGTTATCGTTAAAGATTTGGTTAGAGGTGCTGCTCCCAAATCTCAAATTGATATGACTTTCCATGGTGATTATAGCGGTTGGACACCAAAAGAAGTCTATAAATTTTATATGGCGACTGAATTATTGCGCATTAAAATGCGAGAATCCATGCGAGAAGATAAAGGCGGAGTTTATGGCGTAGGGGTGCAAGGCAGTGTTTTTAAGCAACCACGGTCCAAATATGTCATCAATATTTCTTTTAATAGCGAACCTGATAAAGTGGAAGAATTGATTAAAACAGGCTTAAATGATATTGAAACTATCCGAAAAGAAGGCGTACAAGCCAGTGATTTGGATAAGGTCAAGGAAACACGTATTCAAGGTCGTACCAAGAGCTTAAAGCAGAATGGTTGGTGGATGGGGAATATTCAAAGTGTCTACCAAGATGGCTGGAATTCTTTTGACAATTTTGATTTAAACAGCTACCAGTCTATCATTGAATCTATTACGCCAGCAGATATTCAAGCAACGATTAAAAAGCATTATGATAAGGAGAATTTTATTAAAATTGTGATGAATCCTGCGCCTGCGGAAAGTAATTAATAGGTCATTCCTATATTGGTCATTAGTTATTTGCATTTTTTGTCGATGACTAATGACCAAATTTATCATTCAGCATTATGTCTACCAATCCAGAAGTATCGCCTCCCTTTCTTAAAGATTTACTATTTCTTTTCATTTTCTATAGTTGAAAACTTATCTTTAAGAAAATTTTTAAAAACGAAAAACTCTATTTACTAAAATTCCCACCTTATGCAATTTTTATATAGAAGTTCATTTAGTCTTTGCCTACTATTAATGAACATTTTTATTAGTAATGCCCAATCTTTAACGTCGGACTACCCTATTCAGCCCATTGATTTTACCAAGGTGCAACTAAAAGACGGTTTTTGGAAAAGTCGAGTTGAAACGGCTACTAAAGTTACCATTCCTTACGCTTTTAAAAAATGCGAAGAAACGGGACGAGTTGATAATTTTATTTTTGCAGGTGGCTTAAAAGAAGGTAAATTCCAAGGCAAATATGGGTTCAATGATTCTGATTTGTATAAAATAATGGAAGGGGCTGCCTTTAGTTTACAAACGGGTAAAGACCCTGAAATGCGAGCTTATTTGGATAAATTGGTATCTTATTTGGCAGCAGCACAAGAAGAAGATGGTTATTTGTATACTGCTTGGTCGTTGAAGGCGAATGATTACGCTAAATTATCTTGTTGTTCTTATCATGAAGAAGGGCGTTATGTTGGTTCACAATTTAGCCATGAATTGTATAATGCAGGGCACATGTATGAGGCAGCGGTGGCGCATTATCAAGCAACTGGAACGAACGATTTTTTAAATATTGCAACGAAAAATGCCGATTTAGTCTATAAAATTTGTGTGGAAGAAGACAAAAAGTATTATCCAGGTCACCAGGAAATAGAGATTGGTTTGGTCAAATTATATCGGGTAACTGGCCAGCAAAAATATTTAGAATTAGCCAAACTATTTTTAGATAGGCGAGGCAAAGGCTACCGAAATTATAATAAAGCAGGAGAATTAGCAGGCTTAGATTTTGATGCTTATTCCCAAGACCATCAACCAGTTATTGAACAGCAGGAAGCGGTTGGGCATTCTGTCCGTGCAGGATATATGTATGCTGCCATGGCAGACATAGCAGCTATTACTGGTGATAAGGCTTATTTAACGGCCTCTGATAAAATTTGGGAAGATATCGTCAACCATAAAATGTATATCACAGGCGGCTTAGGAGCAGGTCATGGTATCGAAGGATTTGATGTTGCCTATGCCTTACCCAATGATGCTTATGCAGAAACTTGTGCCGCCATTGCGAATGTTTATTGGAATCACCGAATGTTTTTATTACATGGAGATGCCAAATATATCGACGTCTTAGAACGCAGTTTGTACAATGGATTAATAGCAGGGCTTTCCTTAGAAGGAGATAAATTTTTCTATCCCAATCCTTTAGTTTTTGATGGTAAAAGTCAATTTAATCAAGGGGCGGTTTGTCGGAGTGATTGGTTTAATTGTTCTTGTTGTCCTTCCAATTTATCTCGCTTTGTTCCCTCAGTAGCAGGTTATACTTATGCGGTGGATGCAACTAATGTCTATGTCAATTTATTTATGAATAATACCACCGAAATAGCAATAGGTCAACAAAAAATGATACTGGAACAAAGTACTAACTATCCATGGAGTGGCAAAGTCAATCTGGAAATTAAAAGTAAGGACGCTATTGAAACCAATTTGTTAATTAGAATTCCAGGTTGGTCAAGCAATGAACCTGTACCAAGTGATTTATATACTTTTAGCCGACAAACAAATAAGCAAACCTCCATCAAATTCAATGGAAAAACCTATCCAATAGTAATAAAAAATGGCTATGCCGTAATTTCCAAAACTTGGCAAAAAGGAGATAAAATAGAAGTTAACTTTCCAATGGAAGTAAAGACAATTAAAAGTCATGAAAAAGTGGCTGCCAATAAAGGGAAACTAGCAGTGCAAAGAGGCCCCATTTTATACTGTGCGGAAGGAGTAGATAATAATGGCCAAGTCCTTAATTTAAGCATTCTAGAAAATAAAAAATTTAAAGCTAAATTTAAGCCAAATTTATTAGAAGGGGTTACTACCTTAAAAGGAAAAGGCTTACGAATCGTTGATGGTCAATCAAAGAAAGTTGGCTTAACTTTAATCCCTTATTACGCTTGGAGTCACAGAGAAATTAGTCCTATGACTGTTTGGCTGAATAAGTAGTCTTGAAGCTAGGTTGGTCAGAATGCGGGTAAAATTTCCCTGACTTTTGAAAGGGCGGCAAATCTTAAATCATACATCTTACATCATAAATCCACTTAGTTTTTACATAACAGATTTATGATTTATGAACGGTGATTTAGAACTATAGGTCTAGTGTAGATGCCGAGTTTCCAATACCAAACTGCCAAAAATCAGGCCTAAAGGCCTTTGACAGGAAAGCCTTAAGGCTTTGCTACCAGTTATCCTCAGCTTTATTTAATAATTATTATCCAAAGTATTGCCTCAAAATCCTTTCTAAATACGCCTTATCCACCTCATCAAAAGAATCTTTCAAAGAACTATCTACATCAAAAACGGCAATTAATTCCTTTTTTTCATTAAAAACAGGCAGCACAATTTCTGATTGAGAATTAGGGTCGCAAGCAATATGTGCCGTCCCTTGGTCTAAGGCATGACAATCGGCTACGATTTGCGTTTTTTCTTCCCTTGCTGCTCGTCCACAAACGCCTTTGGAAAAATCAATATGCAAACAGCCCATGGTGCCTTGGTATGGTCCAACGGATAATTTTCGTTCCCCGCTTACCAGATAAAAGCCAACCCAATAATAATAGGTCAAATGGGTTTTTAAGAGGCAATTGATAGACACCATTTTTAGAATCGTATTCGTTTCTCCATTTAAAGTGGCATCAATTTCCATAATAGCCTGTTCGTAAGCTGCTTTTTTAGCGGCAGCATCCATATTGATGGACGGTTTGATAAAATAGGGCATTATTGCACTTGCACTCATGGTATTTAATTTTTGATTATGCTATTTTGTAAACATAGCAACAATTTCTTTTCCTTTATTATAAAAATAAGGAATATCTTTAGAGAGAAAAACACCTTCTTCGATATATAAAATTAAGTAATAATTGACCCCTTCTAAACACCAATCTTTTTCAATTGTAAAATAATGTAAAACTTCTTCACTCATTTTACCTCGCAACCTGTCTTCGTCCTTAGATTTCAGTAAATATTGTTTGGAGAATTCAGGATACGCTTCAAAATCAATGTCATTTATCCCAAAAAAATTGGCAATCCGATGAAAAAAATATTCTGGCTCCATGTAAAATTTAGGCAAATCAAGGGCTTTGCTTTGGATAAAAAACACTGTCTGCTTAAAGTTCTTGGTTGTTTTTCCATATCGTTGGGTATATTGGTAATCAAAAATACGAATATCAGAGGCCAGAAACGCTTCCTTTTCTTGTAGAATATTTGTAATTTTTTTGCTAAATCCTTTCCTAAATAATTTAAAGTCTTTCAATAAATGAATCATTCCAAACTCGTCTTGTGCCGAATAAGTCATATTCAATTGTTCTGCCAAAAATTTTAAATTTTCAATTCGGGGATTATTTGCAGAAAACCATTTTTTAATTCTTCTAAAAAAATTCATATTAATAAGTTTGCTGGTGAATCCTAATTTAACTTTGTAAATCAAAACATATTCTAAGACTCAATCCTTCAAGAACAACTCTACAATTTGCTTTCCTTTTTCGTAAAGCATTTTTAATTCGTCGCCATATAAGGTTTTATTTTTGCTGTAAAAAATAAGGTAATAATTTAGACCTTCTAAACTCCAGTATTTTTCAATCGTAAAAAAATGTAATAAATCCTCATTCATACTCCCTCTAATCGCTGCCTCTTCTTTCCCCTTTAACCAATACTGATCAGAAAACTGTGGGAACGCCTCAAAATCAATGTCCTCCATCCCAAAATAATTGCCAATTTTATGAAAAAACCGCTCAGGTTGCATATAAAATTGGGGCAAAGCTAATTTCTTTGATTGTACAAAAAAGACCGTTTGGCGAAATGTCCTCGAAGATTTCCCTGTACTAATCGTATATCTATAATCAAAAATTCTAAAATCTACTTCCAATAAATCATCTTTCTCTCCCAAAATATTGGTAATGCGCTTTCTTCCACCACGTCTGAATAATTTAAAATCCTTTAATAAATTAATCAAACCAAATTCGTCTTTTGGCGTAAAGGAAAGCCCTAATTCTTTGGCTATTTTTTCTAACTGTTCTGTTCGATGACTCTTGCTGCCAAACCAACTTTCTAGCATATCGTATTGTCTTTTAGTTGTGTCTTATAAATAGGTTTCCTAATTTTTCGACAATTTAACAAATTAACGGCAGTTTTATAAGATTAATTTAACAGCATATCAAACCCGAATGTGCTAAATTTGTTATCCGTATAGAATTTAGCGAATGCTAATTTCATTCAAATTGCCTCTTAATGAAATATGTTATTCTTATAAGTTGGTGTCTTTTATTTTCAATTGTGGCTATTGCCCAAAAAGCTGGCCCATGGGAATTAAAAAAAGACAAGAAAGATATAAAAGTCTATGTCAGAGATAGTCCTGATAGTCCGATTAAGCAATTAAAAATGAAGTTTTCGGTGGAGGCGTCTATGTCTGCCATTGTGTTATTATTGCAAGATGTTGCGGCTATTCCAGATTGGGTGTATAAATGTCCAGAGGCTTATCATCTAAAAAAAATCAATAATAGTGAAGAAATTTACTATAATATAGTAGATTTCCCCTGGCCTTTGGATGATAGAGATTTAATTGTTAAAAATATTTTAGTACAAGATTCTGTGACCAAAGTCGTTCGGTCGGAATCTTTTAATAAACCAACTTATATCCCTGAAAAAGAAGGCATTCTACGGATTCCTAAACTACATTTGTGGTGGGAATTTACGCCTAAAGGCAATGGTATCGTTGATGTGGAATATTTTTTAAGTTCTGACCCCGGTGGACTGATCCCTGCTTGGATGATTAATTTGGCGATTGACCAAGGACCTACGCAAACGGTTAAGGCTTTTCGGAAGATATTAAAAATGCCTAAGTATCGGGATGCTCGGTTGGATTTTATTTCGGAATTGGGAGAGTGAAATTATTAAATCATTGTATCTATTCAGGACTTTAAACTAAAAAATCATTAAATTTGTACAAATCATTTAATATATGCCAAGTATAGAATTAAATTCAAATAAGAATGGGATGAACGAAATATTGACTAATGTTTCTAACTTGGAGACGTCTGACTTAGAGTTTTTTTTACAAGAAGTTGCTTATCTATTAGCAAAACGTAAGGTCAAATCTATTTCTAAAAGAGAATCTCAATTATTATTGAAAATAAATAAGTCCTTACTTTCTGCTAAGATGCAATTGCAATATGATGCACTCTATAAAAAATTAAAAGAAGAAACAATCACAGATATTGAGCATAAAAAACTAATTAGTATTATTAAAAAAAGAGAAAAAAAAGGGGTTGAACGATTAGCCGCTTTGGTCGAATTAGCTCAATTAAAGAAAATTTCTCCTAAAGTTTTAATGCAACAAATGGGTTTAAGCACGCTATCTTATGCCTAAAAGTCGCTACATTCCTACAGATATAAAAAAAGAAGTTGCCAAACGAGCAAAACATTTATGTGAATATTGTAAATGTCCCAAAGCTTATGCACCTGGTCCATTCGATATTGAACATATTATTCCTATCAGTAAAACTGGTACTTCGGATTCTTCCAATCTAGCCTATTCTTGTAATGGCTGCAATGGTCTTAAATATAACAAAATTGAGTCAATCGACCCTATCAGTAATAAGTTAACTCCAATTTTCCATCCTAGAAAAAATAAATGGTCAGACCATTTCACATGGAGTGATGATGGGTTATTAGTGGTTTACGCATGAAGTTCTAAATAGTATTTATTGTAACTTTGCGGTTTTTC
>JAFMDF010000249.1 GCA_017857395.1 Bacteroidota bacterium
CAATAGCAATAGCAATAGCAATAGCAATAGCAATAGCAATAGCAATAGCAATAGTGGAGAACTTAGTTAAGGATAGGGGAAATCTTGTCTTCTAGTAAAAAGACTTGCTAATTTTTTTGTTTGTAAATGAATTGTTTTATATTGGTTGCTCATACAAAACCTTGATAAACAATACTATGGAAAAACTTTATGATTACGAAGAACGGCTCGTTCGATTTGCTGGAGAAATGCTCGTCTATTTGGCTACTTTACCTAAAACTTATGAAGGGACTTACTATAAAAATCAACTCACCCGCTCTTCTGGTAGCGCCGCATTAAATTATGGAGAGGCGCAAGGTACCGTTACCACCAAAGATTTTATCAACAAAATGAGTATTGTGGTGAAAGAATTAAAGGAATCTAGGTGTGCCTTGAAAATTCTAAAATATGCCCAACTTGGAAACATGGAGAAAAATAAATGGCTATTAAAAGAATGCGAAGAAATAACAGCCATCGGCGCAAAAATGATTAATAATAAAAGGGGAGAGCGAGGCCCTCATTGAAATTGCCATTGCCATTTGTAATTAAATGAAGAACTTCAATAGCAATAGCAATAACTTACCCCGCAATCTTCCCCTCCAACGCCGAAATCCGCTTAGCCTGAGCATCCAACCGCTGATTTTGCTCAATAGCATACAACGTCAATTCCTCCACTTTCTGCAAAAGCCGCATAGAAAAATCAGTCAAACTAAGACCGCTACCTTTCATTTCGCTGCCAGAAGGAATACTAGGTAAATGTTTATTCGTAGCAACAAACTCATTGACTGTATCTAATTTTGCCAATGGATATTCTGCATCAAAAACAAAATCAGCAGGTTCGATATATTTGCCCATAATGCGAATATCGCCTTTGCCACCATCTATTAAGACCGCATGTTGTCCTTCCTTGTTTTTGACAGATATATCGCCATCTTCTCCATCGCCACCTAGTTGTAAATAGGCATTTCTACCATTTAAATGAACGGTTGTTTTTCCTGCTACATTTTTAAGGAATAATTCGCCAAATTGGCCATTGCCGCCTGCGTTAATATTGGCGTCATTGCCATCTAAGTGCATGGTGTTTTCGCCTTTTTCGTTTCGCATGGCAATATCGCCGCCATGACCGCCGCCACCTAAAGCCATGTTGCCCGTTTCGCCGTTAATAACAATGGATTCGTGATTAGCCGCATCGGATAAAGTGATTTTTTTGAAATTGTCTGACATGTTGTGATTTAAAAGGGTGAATGTTGAGGTTAAAATAAAGGCTAATATAAGAAAAATAACTAATATTGGAAACCTTTATTTTCTACACTCAATATGCCATTTTTGAATAAACCACGGTTCGTCCCTATTCAAAAAAGCAAGGGCGAACATTTAGGCTTATTATAAAAATATAATCTTTCTTAGGCAAAGTAAAATAATTGATTAGCCATTCTGAGTTTATCTTTATTCACTATAGCAACCCATCTGCAAGCGGTGTTTGCTCATGTTGAAAATACTCGCTATAGCGGGCGGAAATTCTAGTCAAAAATAATAGCATCCCGTCCGCAAGCAGTTCGGAGTTTACGCTCCTCATAGAATTTTTGACAGGCCTCAGCACCAGATAATCATTTGTTATTTCTCTTTAAAATAAGTATTTGGCCTTACACCAAATTCTTTTTCATAAAAAATGGAAAAAGTATTAGGATGTAAATAGCCGACCGCTAATGCTACCTCAATGACCGTAGGATACACCCCTCGTTCTAATAACTCCTTAGCATGGTTAAGTCGTTCTCTCGAATGTAATTTTTAGGAGATTTCCCTTTGAGCTTAACTATCTTTCGATACAATTGTGCTGGACTGATAGATAGTTCATTTACCAAATCAATCAATAAAAAACCTGGATCGCTCATTTTTTTTTCAATAATAGCGTCCAATTTTTCAAGCCATTTCTTATCAATTTCTTTCATAATATCGCTAGGTTCTCCCAAAATTAACTAATAAAATAAAAAATAGAAGAAATAATATTTCGCTTCTGGATAAAAAGTCAGAATATTATTTATATCAAATAGAGCCTATCCTGATTTTTCATTAAATATGCTAGATGTTTTTTATTATAAAGAGTACGTAATTCTTGAATTAATTATTTGGATTTACCCCCTGTCCTTTTTTGAAAATTGAACATTTTAAATTATTTAAAATATTTTATAGCGATTGAGAATTTACAAAAAAAATAAGCCTAATTAATTAACCGATTCAAGTAGTTTGTAACTACGGTAAATAAGTCGGAGTTACAAACTCCTCCAATCGGTGGCTGGTAGTTTATTATTTTCCTCGTCCCTTATTCAATCAACGTCTCTATTTTTCACTTCCCCATATAAGGTCGATTAGGATAATCCGTAACAATTCCATCAAAACCTCTTTTATGAAGCCGTTTCATTCTTCTTAAAGGATTAACCGTCCAAGCCCAAACCTCGACCCCTCTTTTTTGAATCTTTTTGACCCTGCCAAAAAAAACGGAACCACCTACCCACAAGACGCTTACCACTTTCGCAAAGGCTAATTCTTCCGCAGTACTTTTAGGTGGTATGGTATAAAGGCAACCTAATTGAAGGTCTTTGTCTACAACATGCAATTGTTTAATAAAATCTATATCGAAGGAAATAACCATTGCCTGATTTTTCATATCTAGGGTATCAATTAGGGCAATTATTTCCTTCCCTATACCAGGAAACTCATCGGGGTCTTTTACTTCAATCACTAGCCTAGCCGTTGTACTTTTCTGCTTCAAATTCAATAAAGCGGATTTTAATGTGGGGACTCTCACGCCGCTAGGTTTAGGGACAAAATCTGTTCCAGCTTCTAAATCTTTTATATAATCCCATGTCAATTCTTTTACTTTTCCCTTTCCATTGGTCGTTCTGTCAACGGTTTCATCATGCATTAAAATAATTACGTTATCAATAGTTCTTTGCACATCAATTTCAATCAATTGAACATCATAAGCTAAGGCGGAATCAATAGCAGGATTGGTATTCTCAGGGGCTAGCTCTCCTGCGCCTCTATGGCCCATGATAGGTATGGGATCCTTTATTGGTCCATAAGTACCTGGAAAGGGTAGAAAAGCCCAGAAAAAATCTAGCACTATTAATAAAAGCAGGAAGAGTACGCCCCATAGGCCTTTTTTGTTTTTAAACATTGTTTTATATTTTAAAGTTTTTCGTTTTGTATGATGAAAAGCAGCACCTATCCGCTGAAATAAAATTAGACTTGTTACCCTTTGTAAAAAGCATTTTCAGATGCGTGTAATTTTGAAGGGTAACAAGTCTATTGTTATGGTGCGGGGTTGAGTGGTGGATTCGTGACCTTTGGCATCAGGTAAAGTGATTTTTTGAAATTGTCTGACATGATATGATTTAAGAGGGTGAAAACATGAAAATGAACAAACCCCAAGGTAAGTATAGTCAAAAATTCGCCCTTGCCCAAAAAGCAAGGACGAACCTCTAGGCTTATAATAAAAACTTAATCTTTCTTAGTACTTTCTACAGCCGTAAGTATTGCATTCAATTTCTCTTCTATTTCGGCAATTCTATTAATCAATTGATCATGTTCGTTTGGCTCCGCTATTTCTTGAATCTTACGAACATCTCGACCAAAACCCATGAGTGCTGGCCGTTCTACATAAGTTACTCGGTGCATCACTCGCCAAGTTTTATTGGGTTTGCCTGATTGGGCTTGTCGTAAAGCACGGGCTTCTTCGCTATTACTCATTAACCATTCTGGGTTAACGACCTTATTAAAAAAGTCATGAAAATGCTCTGTACCGCCTTCTAGATAGAAACTCATAAACCGATAGCGTTTGACTTTTTCTCCAGGTTGAATAGGATAATCTTTGAAGTCTGTAACCCCCCCGTGTTCTACGCCACTTAAATCCACATTCAACTCAAGACCTTTGCTGCGTTCTTCGGTTTTGTTCATGGTTTGCGTAAGATTGACCGTAGCTAAGGCAGTCAATTCAAATTTTGCTCCTCCTCCTCCAACCTCCACTTCTGCTCCCAAACCAGCATTCATGGTAAAAGACCCACCAATGGTATGTTCTACAGTATTCGCAAAGCTTTGAGCTTCTGTTCGCAATCCTCCATCTGCATCCCAAACATAAGTATTGACGATGTTACGCTTACCCGCACGGATTTGCAAATTTTCCATATTCCGCTGCCATTTAGCAAAACACTCCGAAGCATGTGCCTGTTGTTCTTGATCGTCAATTTTTGCTTGGATTTCTGCTTCTTTCTCTTCGTTCGAAGTCTTTTGTTCTTCGGTATTGGCATTTATTTGATCCAATTTTTGATCCAGTTCCTCTTTTTCCTTTTTCTTTTGTTCTTCTTCCGTCAAGTCAGAATTATCATCAATTTCAGCATGTCCTGTTCCTATAACAGGTGGAAGATCACCTTTATTTGTTTCTCTATCTAAAGAACTCTCATCCAATAAAAGTGCATTAAAGTTAGAGAAAAAAGATTCTCTTCTCTTATCTTCTGCTTCTATTTGTTTTTTAATATGATAGGCCTCTTGTAGTCGGTAATAACTAGCAGGATAAAGAGCGCCATATTGAGCCCGCATATCGGGAACATGCTTAAAGAATCGGTCACTCGTCGCATTGCTACCCGTTAATCCATCCAAACTACCATTCATCGTATAAGCAGGATTTATCATAAAAGTAATGGTATTAACATCTGGTGGAATGCCTTCGACTGGTCGAACATCATAACTCACCATTCTTCCTGTTCGAGCTAGCCGAGTAATATACACATCTGCCAAGGAGGATACCACTAGCGCATAGCCCACATTTTTTGGAACAAAACGTTTGCCCAGATGAGGAAATTTTGCCTCTTCTTCTTGCATCCCTCTTAATTCAAGGTTATCTGTCATGCTTAAAGAAGAACTTGCTGTAATATTGCTTTCATGCTGAAATTGATAACTAAAGTCAAATACCCCTTTTACACCACCTCTTCCTACTGCCAGATTTGCCATTACTCCTATACCTGCGGTCAATTCAACCTCCGCTCCTGCAAAAACATCCAAATCCGCACCTAAGCCACTATCTTGGGATCGATTCCAACTATAGGATATATCTTCAGATGTTGTCAATTCTACCGAAGTTGCTCCATTATAGTCATCGTCTTCTGTTAGGTTTTCACTTGGTATCGGTGGTGCGCCTTCTATAAAACCTAGTAGAGTCGGTTCAAACTGTGCGTTTCCTATCCATTTTAATTCTAGTTCCTCTACTCGCTTATCAGGTAATAGATTTACTTGGTTATCCACAGGATAGGCAAAAAATCTTCGCATGAAGGCTATTTTTTTCCTTCTTTTAGTTGAATACTGCTGTATTCATTAGAAATCAAGGCATCGGCACCAAAAGAGAGCAGGTCATCATGAGTGAGATGAGGCCCATAGAGCTTACCATTATTTCCATCCACTAAGTCCACAACTTCTTGATTTCCAGCGCTATCTTGTCTTATTTCATTCAGTGGATAATAGGCAACTAAATTGGCTTCCGTCCCTGTTAAACGTTTATTTTTATCCGCTTTAATTTCCTCCTTGCTACGAGCTTTATTCCAAATTCGTAACTCTGCTATTTCTCCTTGAAAACTAACCCCTTCTTCTCTTCCATCGCATCCTATTCTATGGGAAATAGTAGCTACTTTACCAGAGAAAGTTCCTAAAACCCAGCGTTTTTTTTCAATGCCATCACAGTAAAAATAAATTACTATATTATCATTTTCGCCAAGGTGATGGACAACAAAACTAATAAAGTGCCAATGAGCATCTCTTAAATCTGGTCCGCCAATCAAACCTTCTATTCCATCATCATGAGGAATTTCTGCTCCTTCATTATTCCAGTAAAGCCGCATCTTTCCAAAGGCTGTGATTTCAAAATTTACATTAATTGCATTAGTTAAACCATAATCTCCTAATAAAATTCCTCGGCCAGAATCCTCTGGAATTCTTACCCACATCGAAATGGTAAAGGAATCATTAAAAATAGGTAAAGGCTTTGTTAATTCAATGTAATCCTTTATACCATTAAATCTCATTACTTTAGAAACGGAGCTACCAATAGGCGCAGTACAAGCCCACCAAGTTGCCCCCCCGCCTGTTATCTTACCATTATGTCCATTGCCTGTGTGATCCTTGATAGTATCTCCTTGACCTTCACTCAATGGATAGTAGGCCAATAAACCAGGCTCATTGCCTGTCAACAAGATTTTACTATTCACAGCGACCTCTTCGTCCGTCAAGGCAATTTCCCAAATACGAACTTCTGCTAATTTACCGATTTGTTTTTCATCTCCATCATTGCCGATTTCTATAATATTACTAGTAGGTTTTAAATTAGCATGATGAAGGGCTTTGAGCTTTTCCTGAAATCCATCTGTTGCTTGGTGATTAGATTCTGCTAAAGCCAATTGTTTTTCTAAATCTGCAATAGCTTTGGCTTTAATATCTCCTACTTTTTTACCGTCAATATAAAATAGAACGGTATCCCCTTTGCCAACTGCTGTAAGATGATGCCAGCCCATAGATAATGAATTCATGTTGAAACCACTTCCATAGAAATGTTTGTCCAATACCTTATTACCCCAATATGTTCCTAGTTCCCCCTTTATTACAGTCACTTGGGTATCAAAATGATGCCCCCTAGTTAACAAAATCATGTCTTTAGTTTCATCATGACCAAAAAAAGGATACACAAACCAGGCTTCTATACTCCAATCTCCTGAAAGTAAAAGTGGTTTATTTAATTGTATTTTACTGTTTGTTCCGTGAAGATTTAAACAAGCTCGATGAGCATCTGGAATCCATTGTTCAAAAGAGCTATTATTGCTATCCGAAGTGGCATCATAATTCGTTTGGCGCATTTGCCCTTCGGTATCAAAATAGCTGAGTTGGACATTGCCTTCGCACGTTTCAATGGCATTTAAACGACTAGAGGGTTGTACAAAACCAAGAAGTGCTCCTTGCGTTACAAAACCACGACTATCTTCATCTACTTTTGGCATCGCTTGGGGACCTTGTTGCGTTTCGTCGACAGCAGTAAGAAACTCTCCATTTAGATGATTAATCGCCGTTTCAATAGTACTGATTTCGTTATTAACGTTTTCTAAACGAGTACGAAGTTTTGTTAAGGTTTGATCCTGGCCTATTGGGTTTTGTAATATGGCAAGCTCCCCTTTAAGTGTGTTTAATATTCTTATCGCTCCCCCCAGTTCCTCATTTTTTTCCTCTTTTTTTGCCAAAGCAGTTGCAATAACATTATTAGTTATGTCACCAATACGACTGATTTTCCACCTTTGACGATTTTGTCCATGCTCGGGCCAAATGCATACATTATACTTTTGTTTTCGATTAGCACTCTTATCTAATACTTGATCCGTTGCTCTATGACGAATAAAATAATACTCTTCGTTTTCAATTTTCTTTGGTTTCCATTGATAATTATAGTCATTATCTTTATTAATTGCACCATAAACAAGAGATTTTGAGGAAGCCCCTAATTCTAAATTATCGTACCTGCATATAATCTTATAATACTTCTCATTAGTTTCGGTATCCATCTCGACAAACACAAACTTGAAATAATTATTATTATAATAAGGATTTCCATTGGCACCTATGTCTGCATGAAGTAGTCCTTTTGATTTAGTATATATCCGAGCAATCCAATGTTCATTATCCATACAGACCAGCTTGCACCAATAGTTTAATGGATTATCTTTTTCTGTCTTATAGGTTGTTTCCCAATTATCTCTTTCCTTAGTGATAGAATTTACTAAAGATTCTTGAGCAGTTATTTCTTCTTTTTTTTCATCAATACTTTTAGAAAGTGAAGCTATTTTTTCCTTTAACCACATTTTTTCGCTTAATAATATTATTTCTTCATGCTCTTTTCCTTCCATATCTTTTAGCTTGGTAGCAAGGTCTGCTTGCTGATCTGCTAAAGTCGTCAACCGAAGGGTATCGGTGTATTTTGCTTCCCTGATGCTGTCTGATAAAATGCGCATTTTATGCTTCCGAATCTCTATGGATGTCCAATCCCCGTTTATATTATCAAGTTCAAAAGAACGCAACATGCTTATTGTATCGGGAATAGTTACATCGCAAGAGGCACGATACCAACCTTCTCCTAAATCTTCAAATGCATTTTGAGTCGCTCCATCAACCTTAATTTCCTCGTCTGAACTGCGGCTAACTTTCCCCCAATAGGAAAAGGTAAAAGGATTTTCCTCATTCAAAGAATCAGCAGTAACCCCATTGGCAGGATTGACTTTAAACTCAAAGCTTTCTTCGTAGGTGGCTCTTTGGGTGACGGCAAAGAGGTCGGAATTCCGGTATTTGATATAATCCAATTCTCCAAATTTTCCATGTACGGTTCCCTCATTTCCATTTTTTGAATCAATGACTTTACCATTGATAATGCTTCCTAAACGCCAATGTGCCACCAAAAACTGTGCATTGACATCGGGTTGGCTTGTCATTTCTGCTTTAATTTGACTTCCAGTACGAGCTTTTTCCCAAATACGGATATCTCCCAGTTCACCTTTAAATTTAGTGCTAGTACTATTTTTATCCCATCCTATATTGTGGAGGAAACTTATATCTATTTCAGGAAAAGCTATAGAATGAGAATCACCTGAAAATAACCCTGCCTGACCATCAATAAAGAATTTGAAAATCCCCGGGCCTACACGTTGAGGTACATTTCTAACAAAAGCAATAAAATGCCACTTATTATCTCTTAAATCCTTTTTTCCAGTAATACTCTCATGACCTTTCCACGAAAAGCTTAATTTTCCCTCTTCATTAATTTCAAAATTCACGCCTGTATCATTACTGTCATACCCTAATAATATTCCCCCTCCATCTTTTGGCACTTTCACCCACATCGAAACAGTAAAATCACCCTTGAAAATACCAAGGGATTCAGAAAGTGCTATATAGTCATTTTTTCCGTCAAATATTAATCCATGTTCTCCCACCTTCCTATCCAAGGAACGCTTTAGAGTTGTTGCGCTAACATAAGGATTACCGTGAACTATTCCATCATTTCGATTTTCTGTAAAGTCAATTATTTTGCCTTCTGATATAGCCCCCATGCGCCAATAGCCTACCAAACCCATTTCTATACCTCGGAGTTGTAGGTACATATTGTTTTTGATTTGTTCCGCTGTACGAGCTGTTTTCCATATCCGTAGATCTGAAATCTGCCCCTTAAACTGCTGTATATCACGGCTATCACGGCCTATTATATGAGGAATAATAGCCTCATAATCAGGTAATTCAATTCCTGTTACATTTATGTCTAGAATACCATCTATATAAGTATAAATAGACGATTTGTTATCTTCTCCTTTATCCCTAACAAAGCTTATGAAATGCCATTTTTCTTCTTCCAAAACTATTGTTCCTTCTAAATTAGCACCATTTTAAAAAAGCCTGAGCGTTTTGTCCTCCTTAACCTCAAAGTTAAAATCGATTGCATCAGTAAATGCATAGTCTCCGAGTAGAATAGCATGTTTATGGTTTTCTGCTAGCTTCACCCACATAGAAATTGTAAATGAACTGGAGAAAATAGGTAATGTTTGGCTTAATTTAATGTAATCATCCTTTCCATCAAATACCAAACCTCGCCGCTTTTGAGAGACCATTTTTATCACATCAACGGCTTCAGCTATTGGCCACTTTCTTTCAATTGCAAAACTGTTATCATCCAGCCTTTGTATAGGGTAAGTGTTATTATAAGATTCCGTTCCCAGAATTTGCACCATATCTCCTGCCATTAAGCCATGTCCTTTGCAGGTTACGCGCAATTTTTCATCTTCAATTATCTTATAGGAACTTATCATCCCATCAAAGACTAAGCCAGACGGTGCTGAGACCTTTTTTTCCCATTCTCCTAAATGCTTTTGGTTGGGTATTTCAATATCAAAGGTGTCAACATCAATTTTTTCTGTTTTATAGAGGCCTTGAAAATCTTTATTCCCAGTAATATTTACCAAGTCTCTATTGGACAATTCTTTAGCTTCGCCATCTTTAGTTGAAATTTTTACTAAATCTTCAATTCCTTCTTCTTTTTTACCTACTGATAAATTCGTAATTATTCCTTTAGGTGGCGGCGTACTATCCGCAAAGGCTTTAATTTCATCTAGCGTATCCAAAGGTAGTAAGATCTCTCGTTGTTGACTGCGGAGGACCTCAGAAGATTTTGGTCTTTCCTCAATTTGGGAGAGCAGTCCATTCCCATCAATAGAAAAACTCAAGGCTGCCGTTCCTTCATTTGTAGGAATTGCCAATAGTAAACGAGTGGCTGTTTTTATTAATTGGGTCTCCCCTGATTGGGTTTGTTGTTCTTGCTGTAAATCATATTTGGTGGCGGCGAAGCCATTGGAGATAATCGTTTGAATGCCGCCCTCATTCTTCTTAATAACTAAACTACGCTTAATCACGCCAGGTATGCTTCTAGGAACAAGGCTGTTATTCATATGGTCAAAAACAGTATAGTCTTTTATGGCAAATAGTCCTTCTTCCGTAGAACGAAGAGTGGTTAATTCCACCGAGTTATTATCGCTATTATACGCAAAAATATGCCAACGGTAAATCTCATTTTCATTAGTCGGCACTAACACAACAGAAAACCATCCGTTTTTCATATTATTGATAAGGGATAGTTCTGTGGTTGGCTCGTAGAAAAAATTATCGTCCATATCCCGATAGTCTAAGCTATCAATATTTTCTAGTCCATTTGTCCCCATGCCCATACTTTTAATAGGCGTATATTTCTGTTTACTTCGCTTAAATCGCACATCTAATTTACGATTCATGGTATTGGTCATTCCATCAAACACGAACCGGTCGACTAATAGCGTATTTGCAGGAATATGTTGATCGTCGTCTTCCTGTGGAGACACTTCTTTTGATTGCCGAAAAACATAAATATGCCCAAAAGCAGAAATAAGTTGGACGGGTGCAACTGCAGAAGCTTCGCTCGTTTTGTAAAGAGAACGGAGGATGAACTCTGTTCCATTCTCTTGATGTGTTAGTTCGGCTGTTTCTTTTTCAACAACTGATTGGTCAGTATCTTCATCAGGGAATTCCAGTACTTGCAATGCTTCCCAACCCGTCCGCAAATCTGCGGGCGTATTGAGGTAACTATCTTCAAAACCATCCTGCTTGACGGTATACGTAATTGTTCCATCAATATGCGTGTTAAAAACAATGACCTTGCCTTCATGAGTAATGCTGTTGATGTGTTTGATAGGCTTGTCGCCAATAACGGTGGTGGCTGATTTGTTCATTTATGACTAGATAGAGAGGTTAAAAAATAAAAAGGATAGCGCTATTTCCTTCAGTTAAGCCGCAGCAAGTTCCCTAACTGCGACTACAGTAATATCCAATTTTTCCCACTAAAATTGCTGGTAGTACTATAGTTGTAATGCTATTTATCAAGAAAGAGACTTCCTAAGAAATAAAAGGAGTCAAGAAAATAATAGCATTACGTTTTTAGGACTACCAAATTGCTTATCAGAATAAGCAATAAAAACTTTGTTTCAACTGATTTTTAAGCGTCTAGATTACGCCATAAAGGTAAATCAACAAAAAGACTCCAACCTACCCCAAAACTGCAAAATATATACCCCTAAACTGCAAAAATTGCTAGTTGCTAGTTGCTAGTTACTGGATTGGGAATCTGCCTCCTTTCCGCAACAAACTAGAAGGCAACACCCCAAACTGCCGCTTAAACAACAAAGAAAAATAGGCGGGCTTTTGAAAACCTACCGCATAACAAACCTCACTAACCGTCAAATAAGATTGATTTTGTAGCAGTTGGGCAGCTTTTTGCAGTCGAAGTTCATTGATATATTTGGCAGGAGAAAAATCCGTCAATTTTTTTACTTTATAATAAAGGCTGCGAGGAGACATTTGCAGGAGGTTTGCCAATTTTGGTACATCAAATTCATCGGCGGTTAGATTGGCTAAAATGAATTGTCGTAATTCCTGTAGCCAAATATTTTCGGCAGGCGGTGGCAATTGCAATAGGGTAGATAGCGGAATACTATGGTTTTTGTTCATTTTGTAGAGAGTGTTTAAAATAAAATATTATTTGTAAAAAAAATTGTTATTTTAATCAACCAATAGTGTCATGAATACCGTCAACTTAAACATCTACGGAGTAGTTGAACTATAAGGCTTTTTATGTTGCCAAATATTCATCCCTAAAGAAGAAGTCAGCAACTTCTCTCTCGTTGCTGACTTCTCTTAAAAATCTCAATAATATTTACTTTTTAATATTTTGTAGCTAAATAATTTGAAACTTCTTTGTCTTCTTTAATACCTCCCTCTCCCGCCTCTTGATGGGGGTACCCTTGCTTTATTAATCATTAAGGGGCGACCTTTCCAGTCCATCCCCTCTAAATCATCTATGGCCATTTCAGCTTCATCTTCATTCGCCATATCTACAAAACCAAAACCTTTTGACTTTCCTGTCTCTCTATCTATGATAAGTAGGATAAGAAGCCAACACCTTAGACTAGCTAGAAACTTGAATGTGATGTCAACAACTCTCCCCCGAACCGTGCGTGCAGCTTTGACCGCACACGGCTCTCCATATTATTATCTTATTTTTAGCGTTAATTACGTTTTCGATTCACCATCCTCGTTAGAATACTTCTTGATACCAAGGTTTAACATTATTTGGTCAGCTAATACTTTAGGACTAACTCCATCGTAAGTTCCGTAGTGTATATCTCTATGACACTTGAAACATACGGGTATTTGCCTTCGGTTGACATAGCCTAGGACTATATCGAATCCTTTGTACCTATGTCCTTTCCTCTTAATGTGTTTGACATGATGCATCTCAATATTATCCTGAGATTGGCAGATGCAGCATCTTTCAGTCTTTAGATAAGAGGACGTATCATTTAAACCTTTGTGGAAGATTGTTTGCCAGTTCTTGCCTCCAGATCTTATAGAGAAAGCATTAATGTCTCTTTTTAATCTAGGAGAATAAGGAATACTGATAGCTTTTTTGCCATCTGCTCTTTTGACAGTAACGGGTTTGCCATGTTTGGCAATGATTTTACTCACGCTTGATTTGTATTTTGTAGCAAGTGTCTTGATGAAACTTTCACAAAGCAAATAAAGCACATAGTTTAACCCGTGAATGTTGTTGACGAAACGGAAGTAATTCTTAATACCATTACAGACGGATTGGTAATGCAAAGCAATATCATAGTCTGATTGGTTTTGCATCCTGTAGTACGCATTTGACCTGAACTCTTTGTTCTTAATCCTTAAGTAACCTTTATGATAAAGTTTAGTTAATACTTTATCAACTGGCATTTGAAAGGAAAAGCTATTTTTGTAACAGGTTCTAACTAAGAATTTTGTTCCACCTCTTTTCACATATCTGAATTTAACCCCTTTAGGTTTAACGAATTTTAAGTTTAATCCTAAAAATTCATGTTCTCTCGAATTTGCCTTATCTAAATAAGATTTATCGAGATTCCATTGCAGTCTAAGATAGTTCTCAAAGAAGACTTTGCATTTATTGAAAGTCTCCAAAGCTTGCTCAGAAGTTCCTCTGATTCCAATCATCCAGTCATCGGCATAACGAATATATTCTATACCGTAAAGATTAAGTTCTTGGTCAAAAGTTTTCCTAGAGTCCACGTTAAATAAGGAATCGGTTTTCGTTTTCCTCATAAGAGCACTATACTCTTTGTACTCCTTAGAACTGGGTGGATATTTATCCCTTTTTCGTTTATACTTTTCGATAGTGTTAATTATCCTTTTGTAAGTTAAACTAATAGAGGGTTTGATATACACTTCTTTTCTAAGGTTTTCTATAAACGTGTCAAACTCATGCAGATAAATATTTGAGAGTATTGGGCTAAATACTCCCCCTACGCAAAAGGTAACTTTTATTATTCTCCCCAACCGACCTACCTT
>JAFMDF010000030.1 GCA_017857395.1 Bacteroidota bacterium
TTGCGAGTTTAAATAGAAGTAATTTGCATTTAAATACGATTTTTAAGCGGTATTAATTGAAATATTAATTATTATTCTATTCAACCCGTAACTCGCAACTCGCAACAATAACCTATTATTAAATTTATACCCTTCCCTTAAAAGTATCGCTTATGATAGGTGTAAGTACTTACATTTCACATATAAACGAAACATTTATTGATTGTCAAGTATTTCATTTTTGAGAAAGAAGCCTTATTTTGCTAAAAAATAACTTCAATGAACCAAGCAGACCTTGACGTATTCAGAGATAATATACGTCTAAAAAAAGCCTTTCTTAAACTCAATTTGGACATCGTTCCAGTCATGGAATTCATGCCCTATCATTTGGATATTGAAAACCGTCGATTAGCAGCCTTACTTGCTTTTGTAGAAAAATACCAAGAATGTCAGAGTAGAAAAATCATGGAATTGATAGGTAAGCCTTTTCCACCTATTTTTCCAGGTATCTCTCCCGAAAGTGATTGGCATCGCTTTAAATTATGGTTAGATGGAGCGCCTGTAAGAGAAAAATTAAGGACTTTATTACCTGAAAATTTTCAGCCTATTCCACCTAATCAAGTAACAGATGCAAATGCAGAAAAAGCATTGGGTGTCCTCAATGAGGCTTTAGAAGAAATTGGCTATGGTTTTGATTTATGGAGAGGCATTCCTCCCAAAGTGATGTATCAATATTTATGGGATAGCTTAGAAGAAGTCTTTGAATTAGATGAGGAAGGTGGTTGGGTATTGGATGGTTGTAATGGCTATTGCCCCGATTGTTTTCAGCGACCTTGGTGCGAAACGGGTACGACTAGTCATTGGCCAGAAGATGAGAAAGCAGGTAAAATGAATCTACCAGACATATTAAGCCCTTACGTTTCTGCTAGTCCCAATTCTTTAGATATTCTTAGAAGGTATAAAGAAGAAGATTTTGAGGATATGGGTGACCGTGACCAAGATTCGGGGTATGTACCTGACCCACTTAATCGAGGTTTGTATGAACGGCAAAATTATAATTGGGAAGATGAGGGGGATTTGCCTTTTTAGGTTTATCCGTGGAGAAATCTAGGTAGAATTAAGACATTTTTCCAAGTATAAAATAGATATCTGGAAAAATGTGATAAAAAAGAGGACATTTTTACAGCTATCAGTAGTCTGAATGATTTGTTTTTATGATTTTGTACTTATATTATCGGCAATTAAGTTTAATTCAGATTGCCAATTAAGTCCAGCTGATATTGTTTTGATTTTTATTTTTTCAAAATTGCCGCTACTTTCTGACCTACTTTGACTAAATTTTTCCTTTGAATAATCACCTGCTTAATCCAATAAATCTTCCACAAAAGTCTTATCAAATTTCATCTCCTCCGCCACTTGTAGGATATACTTTTTCTCCAAACCATCTACTGAACCACTACGTTTAGCCATAATCGCCATTTCCATAATTAGCGCTTCATCTTCCTCATATTCTTTTAGTAAATCATAATCTAATTGGAAATTAGACCCTGTTCGTAGGGACTCTTCTAATAAATGATTCTTTTGTGATTTTGGAAGCTCTGCATTTTGGATAATCGGTCCAATAAAAGCAATTTGCGCTTCATTAATTTCATTATTGCATTCAATTAAATTGGCTAGCCCTTTGATTTTCTGTACTTGTAAGGCGGCGGTAATTGCTGGTGTTTCTTCTGGTTTATAATGTTCAATATAAAGTGCGTTTTTATCAAAAAAGGATTTAGAAGTAGTGGCAATTTTATTGGTCGTCGATTTTGCCCATATGCCCATAATTATTGGTCCGCCTACAGGAATAAACTGAGCAATAGATTTTTTCATGGTTCTTTCAATAATGCCTTTACCTAAGGTCTGTACTTTTCCTTGTAAGACGGCTACGGGAGAATCTAGTAAATCCTGTGCACTATCTTGTAGGGTCATTAATTTGGTGTTTCCTCCAAAAGCTGCAATGGGAATATCTAATAATAAGTCCTTGTTTAAAAAATCCTCTTTGTCATTGGCGCAGCTCAAATCGTATATCATGCCAAATTGATTCTTAAAATTTAACAATAATTCAGGAACTGCTCCTAAAATCCCTAATGGGCCTGGCACAATAGAAGAAGCAGCTGCTAATAGCATATTTTGCTCGGCATAACCATTTACTATTTTTTCAATATCGGCAGTACTATATTGACTATTACCTTTGTCTGCCATACAAGCTTGAAAAGCACTTTCCATTGAACTGAACAAACCATCATTTAATTGATGCTGCAAAGCAGATAAATCTATTAAATCCTTTTTAGGACTTACAAAACGGGTGAGGTCTTTAATTTTTGAGAAGAACATAGAACATCATTTTTTTTTTAAAAAATAACTTTCTTGTAGGTATGTTTTCTTTTTAGACTATGCAAAGTGAATAAAGACACAGTTAGCCAATGTCTTAAGTTACTTTAAATTTCCCACTTGCTCCAATTAAATTCAATATCAAACCAAAAACATTAATCCCTGGACCAATAATCATTGCTGCGGTACAACAATATAATTCTGGCGATTCTTGCATTAGCCCAATATGCTTCACCACACCACCATAGCCCATCAAGACAACTGCTGCTACCATTAAAACTCTATAAAGAGTTACCTTTTTGAGAAAGCCTGGAATTAAGAAAGTCGCATAAAGCGTCATAAATATGGCGGCGGGAATTGGTGCATTCGGTGTCCATTGTTGGTGTCCGTTGGAAACGCTATAAAGGCTTCCTGCATTGAAGAGCATGCCTAGGGCATAATAGCCTAATTGGAGGCGGAGTAAGTTTTTTAGTGTCATTTTGTTTTGTTATAAGATGTAGTTGGTAATTTCCCTAAATAAATCAACTAAGTGATGCCGACCTGAAGGTCAGGGACGGGAAAGCCTGAAGACCTTTACTACCAGTTTTATATGGCTAAAGTAATTAAAAATTAACCATCGTCTTAACTTAACGACGAAATCCCTCAACTCAACGATAAAAATTGGGTAGCTCCTTCAATTGATAGATATTTGAATCATCAATTAATCAATCCATCAAAATACCCAAATCATGAGAAAGACCACTTTGTTTTTTACCACTTTTGTTTTCTTTTTAGTATCTAGCTGTATTCCCTCTTTGCATTCGATTGTAAATGATGAAAATCGGATGACAGATGACCGTCTGATAGGGGATTGGAAGATGGAGGAAGATATATTTGATGATGCAACAATAAATTTTGAATTCTCTGTTGAATCAGTTGATGAAGAAGATAGACAAGAAGGTATTAAAATGATGAAAGAATTAGAAAAAGAAATGAAACAGATGAAATTTGGTAGTAAAAAAAAATATTCTAGTTGGAAATTTGAAAGAGCAGCGATTATTACTGCCAAAGAAGATACAACTAAATCAACTGTTAATAAGAAAGTTACAACAGATGCAACAGCAACATTTCATGGTGGAGCACCTTCAATGGTGCCCGAAAATTGGACAATTATAGAAAAAAAGGAGTTGCCATTTTATGTGTTAACTTATAAAAAATCAGATGATACTAAACAATATATGAAAGCAGAATTGACAAAAATAAAAGGAGAATTATATATAGATTTCTATCCTTATAGAGAACCAGATGAAAGTAGATTTGGTATTAATTCTATCAATGCACACACTTTTGCTAAAGTAGAAATCAAAGAAGGAAAGTTATTGCTCCATTCTTTTAATTTAACAGAGATTGAAGGGTTATTAAAAACCAAAAAGATTAGATTAAAACATGAAACTATAACCAATGCAACTATAGAAGACGGTAAAATTATCTATGATGATTATATGGTATTAACTGCTTCCACCGAAGAATTGCGAGCTTTTATTGCCAAATATAGTGATAACGAAGATTTATTCGATGAAGCAGAAGAATTAACCGCTAATAATGAAAAAAATCCTTAACCATACCTTCTTTCAACAACTCCTCTTTTGGAGTCTTTCTTTCTTTATCCTACATCGCCTTTTCACTAGAGAAGGCGATAATGGCTTAACGGATATTTATTTCACGATTCTATTTCATTTGCCTTTATTATTAATAGTCTATGGCAATTATTACTTAGTCCGTCAATTTTTTATAAAAACGAGAAAACTTGGTTTTTATTTATTGGGAATCATCTTTTTAATAGGACTTGCGGTAAGTTTTCATTATCTAACTTTTAATATTTTAGCAGATTGGATTTTCCCAGGTTATTATTTTGTGTCTTTTTATGAAATTAGGGTAATAGCAGAATTTGTCATGAGTTATGCGATTATTTCTACTTTACTTTTTTTATCTAAAAATTGGTTTGCATTAAAAGAAAAGCAATTAGCTTTAGAAAAGGAAAACCACCAGGTCAAATTAGCTTCCTTAAAAGCACAGATAAATCCACATTTTTTATTCAATAGTTTGAATAATATTTATGGCATTACGGCTAAGGAGAATAAAGCAAGTCGGGCTTATATCTTAAAATTATCGGCTGCTTTTCGATATATGATTTATGATACTTCGGAGGAATTAGTGCCGTTAGAAAAGGAGATTATTTATATAGAAAATTATATGGCTTTAGAGAAATTGAGAATGGATGAAAACGCAGCCGTTTCCTTTCAAAGTGATGGCGACTTTTCGGGGTATTTAATTGCGCCGCTTATTTTATTGCCCTTAGTTGAAAATTGTTTTAAGCATTGTGATAAAAATGAACCAAAAATTGACGTTCAAATTAGCTTTAAGAAATCTGTATTAACTATTCAAACGAATAATAATCAAGTAAAAGAAGCAAGCGAAATAGCAGGCGGATTAGGTATTCAAAATTTGAAAAATAGATTAGAATTGATTTATCCCAAGAAGTATCAATTTAATCAAAAAATAGTCGAAGGGTTTTATAAAAGTAGTTTAGAAATTCGACTTGATTAGTAGGTCGTATAAGTTAACCAAGTACAACTGATATGCTAAATCTAACAGATCTAGTAAATCGGATTTCTGCGGTCAATCTGATTCAGCAATAACCTAATTTACAATTCAAAACCAACAAAAATGACCTATAAATGCCTAATTGTCGATGATGAACCGATTGCCCGAAAAATTTTGGCAGAATACTTAGCAGAATTAAGTGATATAGTAATTATTGGGCAATTAAAAAATGCCATTGAAGCAATTAATTTTTTAGCTAATCAGGAGGTCGATATATTATTCTTGGACATCAACATGCCCAAATTATCAGGTGTACAGTTTTTAAAAAATATCAAAAATCCACCTTTGGTTATTTTTACAACGGCTTATTCCGAATATGCGGTAGCCGCATTTGAATTAGAAGCTTTTGATTACTTGGTCAAGCCGATTGCTTTTGACCGTTTTTTAAAAGCAGTTAATAATGCTAAAAAAAGATTGAGCGAAAAAAATACTGGTCGAGAACAATCGAAATTATTCACTATCAAAGAAAACAAACGAATTTATAAAGTGAATTTCGAAGAGGTATTCTTGCTTCAAGCTTACGGGGATTATGTACGAATTTACACGAAAGAAAAAAAGTATGTGACTAAAAATAAATTGAATCTAGTCAAATCAACACTACCCAATTATTTTATGCAAGTACATCGTTCTTATATTATCAACTTGAATCACTTAAAATACGTAGAGGGAAACATGGTGCAAGTAGAGACAGAAAGTGTGCCTGTTTCCCTTAGTTTTAAAGAGGAATTAATGAAACGCCTTTAATTTCTGTATAAATAGTCCACTAAAAAATAAGTTAAGATCTAAGCTAATCTTGCTCTAATGTTAATTTAACATTAACTTTGAGTAAATTAAAAGTGAAGCAAGATGAAGAGACTTATTATATTATGCTTATTTATATCGCAAATCGCAACAGCTCAGAACTTTGTATCTTTCCTAGATATAGCTACTTCCTGGGGTAAAACCACAGAAATAAACCTTGTTCCTGCCAGTACCACTATATCTTTTACAATGCTAGAAGGAATGATGGTCGTTGAAGCAACGGTCAATCAACAAAAAGGTAATTTTATTATTGACACAGGCGCTCCTACCCTAGTATTAAATCAACAACCTACGGTTAATACCCAATTAACGGGTAGAGGAATCAGTGAAGGATTGATAGCGGATGAAGTGGTTGTACAAGAATTCCACTGGTCAGGTATTCGCAAAAAAAATGTAGCTGCCTTTAAAGTAGATATTAGTCATTTAGAAAAAATTTCTGGTCAAAATCTAGCTGGAATTATTGGCTATGATATTTTAAAAGAAGTCGAATTATTAGTAGATTATCATACACAGACTGTACAATTAAGCCCAGTTAAGGCGCCTAAAACAAAAGAACCTTTAGCAATCATCCCTTTTACAATGCAAGCACATTTACCAGTTATCAAAGTAAAAATTGGTAAAAAGAAATTTCGACTGGCTTTAGATACTGCATCAGAAAGTAATATTCTCGATAAAAAGATACTCCGCAAACTTGATAAAACGCTCCTTTCTAACCATAAAATTGGAGAAATCCAAGGCGTTGACCAACAAATCAAAGAAGTGCAAGTAGCAACCATTCACCAAACAGCTATTAGAGAACTATCTTTTGATAATATGGCTTATCTATTTACAGACTTAAGTCATTTGAAATCGGATAGTGGTTTGTATATTGATGGGCTGCTAGGTTATCCATTTTTCAAACAAGGTAAGTTGTCTATCAATTATCAAGAAAAGAAGATTTATGTTTGGGAAATGGATTAGGAAAAATTGGAAATGAATTGAATGCTAGTTGACACTTGAGGAGGTCTTTATTTTTCTTAAATCTTAAGCTATGCTTCCTACTATCTTTTAACAATATGACGATCCCGGTTGAAAATAAGGGACAAGTTGTGGTAATCAAAAATTATCAACTTCAATAGAAATACAAGTTATTCTCCGTATAGCCCTTGTTTATCCAAAAATTTCAGCACTTTCTTTTTAATAGCATCTCTTTCCTCTTCTAAGGATAAGTCTTTTTTTATTTTAATGGATTGGCGCTTTATTTTTTTGTTTTTAATAGCAAAATCATCAGATACATCTCCTATTAGTAAAAGATAATCCGCTTCCATTTTAGCAGCATCTGCTAAAGAAATTAATTTCTCTTTAGAAGGAATCATATCTTCCTCCAATATTTTAGCTACCTTTTTATTTACTGCTAATTTATTCAACGCAGTCGTCTTAATTTTCAATTTCTGCGCTGAGTAAAACCGTAAATATCCTTCCGCAAATAGGCTATAATGACCTACTTCTCCTATCACTAAAACTTTAATTTTTTCATCCATTTTGGCAACAGTCGTTTCCGCTTTTTGAAAAATATTTTTTGCTTGATTTAATTGAATGCTCAAATTAGAATAATCCTTGGACAAATTACTCATTTTAAAAATTTCGTACTACAAGTTAACGAATAATAAACCTTTAGTTTACATTAATTTAACACAAAAGTATTGAATATAAAACTAGTATACTAGTCTTTCCATATTAAACTTTATGAGCGACTCGATTTATCAATTTCTAGCAATTAAGTCGCAGCATACATTCATAAATAATATATCAAATTGACAACCAATGCTCACAGAAAGGAAAGGATAATCAGAAAATTATACGCACTACGTACGAGTGTGGCTTTAATCTGATTTATAAAAAGTGCTAAAAACAGTTTTCTCAAAATCTTAGTTATTGTAAAATGGCCAATCAAGGTTATTTTTTGGAATAAAAATATATTTTTAAAATAATTAAATAAAAAAAGATATATTTATTGTTTTTTTTTATTGACAAAACACACAAAAAAAATAATTATAACTAACTGTTCATCAATCACTTAAAATCATATCACAAAAAATAAACATTATTTAAATATTGAAAAATAAAGTAATTTGTAATTTTTTAAACCTTTAATCGTCCATATCTTTGTAGTGTAATTAATCGGAAAACGTTTCGATGTTTACAATCCCACAAAAAAGAACAACAGTGATAATTCCATGAACAAATAGTAGGGACTTGAACAATCCCATAACAAATTATCCCAAAAGAAAGCCGAGATTTAAATCCCACATTAAAATCAACGTTTTCTACTAATAACAACATCGGAGGTTGGCGAATTCATGAACATTTATCCCAACACAACAACCGCCTCCGACCATGAACATATCTTGACATTATTTTTAAGACGCAAACAACAGTCCATAATCCCATGAATGAAGAGACCGAGTCAAATCACGACTCGGTCTCTTCAAAAAAGCTTGAACATTTGACATTCCAGAACAATAAGAACAAAATATCCTAACAAGAACACATTATTTTTTAGAACAAACACCGTTTTTTATAATCCTATGAATGAAATGCCCGATCAAGTGTCGGGCTTCTTTAAGAACTAATCAAGGCCTGATTATATATCAAAACACTCCTTTCTATTTACAATTAGCACAACAAACAAACACATTATTTTTTGAACAAACACACATCCCATGAACCGGTCATTCGCACCGGTTTTCTTTTTACAAAAAAATACCTTCCTTTCCTTTTAATAAAAATACCCAGAGGCCCTCAGGTCTAATAAAAAATAAAATGTTGGAAGCCATTTAGCATTAAGCACAGAAAAAGAAAAATTACTATTTTCTAGTTTTTAAAACTTTTATATCTTGCCCAAGTAAAAGCATATTATTCAACACGAATTCACTATGGACAAATATTTAGAACAACTGTTAGCAGATATAAAATATGCCACAGAAAACGTAGCTTGGCCTTATGCGAGTAGCGAAAAAGAAGCCGTTTCTTTAGCAGATTGGATATCTGACGAAGAGGAAGAAAAAACAGCACCTCGTATCCAATTAGAGGTTTGGACAGGGATTCAACAATCCCAATTCCCACCAGAAAATTTATTATCAGACAAACAAATTGACCTACTTTATAAGGCCTTAGAAGAAATGTTAAGGGCTTATAATTATTATGCTACCTTTATTTTCACCTTGCCTACCCGCATTCGATATGAAGTAGTTCGTACCAATTTTAGTCAAGAAGCGATTCAAAAGCAATGGCATACAGGCTTCTTTGAATTATGCAAAACCAATCAATCAAATCCAGATTGCCTAATGGGTGAGGAGTGTCATTGTGCTTATTTTGAAGAATTATCTGCTAATTTTATTCAAGAAGATTTAAGCCCAGCAGAAGAACGCCAACGAGAACTAGAAATTGAACTCCAACACATCAAACGAAAATATGGCGCCGACTACATGAAGTATTATCCCTATCATCTCGACCCTAAATATGATGATGAACATGGGAATCCTCATGATTATGGTTTTGGAGATGTAGACGATGAAAAGGACGAAGATAATTGGTGGAAGCAATAATAATGTCGATGAATTATTAATTAATTTAGTCGTAATTCGTAAGCATCAGTAACATCAATTAGTACACTGCCCTATTATTTTCCTATAATGCAATACATCAAAACAATAAAACTAATGCAACTATGCTGCATTTAGAAAACAATTTGTATTTTTGCAACGTTATTGCAACTAGTATATTCATCTATTGATGCATCAATTTTACTGACATGAGATTTTTAAGGCTATTAATTATTAGTTTAAGCATTTTGGGTTTCTTCAGTTGTGGTAAAGAAGATCGGCCAATTATTGATTTGGGAAACGAAATATTTACTAGTTTTCAAATGACTTTTAATCCTCTTGGAGGTGGTAATGTTGTCATTTATGGTTCTGAAGATTTAGGCGATATAGGTGTTCCTATGGCTGCAGCTTCTGGGACTTTGATGGTAAATACAACTTATGATGCACGATTAGTCTTATTTAATAGGAAGGTAACCCCCAATAAAAATTTAACTAGCAGCGTACAAGATGAAGGCACTAACTACCAAGTATATGCAATGGTAAACCCCGATAATGTGTTTCAATCTATTACTTATAACGATATGGATAGCAATGGAAATCCACTTGGTTTTAATATGACTTTTACAACAAGTGAACGATTTACTACTGGTAATTTGCGGTTTACCTTAAAAAGAGGTGTTGATAAATCTGTTCCTTATATATTAGGAAAGGCGATTCCGAGTCAAGTAGGTGGCGAAGAATTGATTGATGTGGTGTTTGATGTCAAAGTACAATAAACAACAATTTTCAAACCCTTTATCCCATATCTTAAGTTCTATAATAAACAGGAATTATTCATGAAAATTCAATATACATTTCTTTTTCTCTTATCTTTATTGATTGCTTGTACTCCCAAAATAAAGGATGCAGGAGTTGATTATTTTGCCCAAGCAGAGGCATTAAAAGTAAGCACAGATAGCATTCAGTTGACTATTAAAGACGCGTTGCAAAATCTTAGGGAAGAAAGAAATAGTATCATGGTACAAGGCAGAGCTTTAACAGAAAAAGAATTGGCCTTTATTGATGGTGTGAATGTAATTATAGCCGATTATGGCAAATTTCAAGCCTATCAAGATGATATTGCTAAATCAGAGGATGCTTATGAACCGAATGGGAAAGAATTACTCTACTTGAACAAACAGGCAAACCAATTAATAAAGCAAATACAAAAGAAGATAGCAAAACTAAAGAAATGAGCAAATTCATCAATAATAATATAGATTTTTGGGGCTTTTTGGCTTCTTTTTTATGTGCGTTGCATTGCGCAGCAGTTCCCCTCATTTTATTATTTGGTTCACTAGGTAGCTTTGCTTGGTTAGCCAATCATACGGTAGAATTAGTATTTATTACGGTTAGTATCATCTTAGCTTATTGGTCCTTATGGACAAGTTATAGTAAGCATCACAAACAAAGGAAGGCGGTCAACATAGTATTAAGTGGTTTTGCCTTTTTATTAGTGAGTCGTTTAGTACCTCATCATATTGGAGATATTTTAGTGGTTATTGGTGGTTTAATTGTGGCTTATGCGCACTACGTTAATTGGCGATTATTGCAAGCTTGTAAGCATTGTGCGCATCATCACGAAAAGAAAGTAGAAAAAAAAATGATTCCCTCTAAACCATTAGCTCAGTTAGAGGAAGTTTATTGATTGCATATTATATTAACCTGTAACATTACTGTTACTAGTTAATTTAATGATAATTTCCTGTAAAATTATCAAGTAACAGGAAATAGAAGTATTACTATTATTTCAATCGCAATTTCTCCTTCTGCTGCACGAATTCTTCTTCCGTCAAATATCCTTTCTCTCTTAATTCACTCAATTTTTGCAATTTTTCTAAAAAATCTGGTGGCGGCGCATCCATATCTACTACCTTAGGAGGCATTTCTTTTTTGATAGGCTTTTTAATTTTTCTAGATTGTCCTTCTGCCTCAATGCGATAATTACTAGCTGCAAAAGCCTTAAATTCAGGCTGCATTCTTATAAAAGCTAAATCATCGGTCGCATTAATTTGACGAGGCGGAATCCCAAAAGCTATAGCCGCATCTAGATGAATCAAAGCATTCTTTGTGTCTTCAGCCATGGAATAACAGCGAGCCAAATAAAAATGCACAGGTGCATCATCATATTTCAATTCGTTCGCTTTAACAAATTCTTCAATGGCAGTAGCATAATCATATTCATTCAAATAATTTTCTCCTGCTCTCTTATGTCGAACAAATTGCGCTTTCAAATAGCTTTTTTGACTACTCAATTGTTCCTTCTGTACTTGTTCATTTTCTTCTTCACCACTATCATGATTCATTTCCCTCGAAGAAGCCACTGATGGGACATTTTTGTTATACTTCGCATCAAACTCTTCATCAGACATAGATTTGAAAAGTAACATATCTAAGAAACTAATGATAGGTGGTGCACATATAAATAAAGCTTCTCCTTCTGCGATCCCCATAATAAAGAAAAGCGGATAGAGAATACCCAGTAATTTTTGTCCTAGGTAAAACCGATGAACCCCAAATAAACCAAACGGGAAAGCTAATTTTGTGGCAGTCGCTTTACTTTTTGCTACAGTTGACAGATTAGCTTTCTTTTTATTAAATTTTCTACCTCGCCTCTTATTTGAGTCATCCTTTCGAGTAGAAGTGCTTTCTAATCTTCTGGTCGGCACGGTAATCCCTGGGTTAGAAATAGCATAAATAGCCGTATTGTCCTTAATATTCTTTAACCCAAAATCACCTACTGAGGTCGCTCGAATAGTTGGATGGTTTTTAATATCATCGTATACTTTTCCTGTCACAAAAATACCTCCAGGCACACATAAAGACTCTACCCGTGAAGCTATATTTACTCCATCTCCAAAAACATCTTCATCGCTAAAAGTAATATCTCCCGTATGAATGCCTATTCGTAACGGAACTTTGGGGTCTTGCTTTAGTTCTCGCTGAATATCAACCGCACATTCCACAGCAGCAGCAGTACTATAAAAAATACTCAAAGTCCCATCTCCGTAATATTGTAGGATTTCACCATCGTATTGCTCTGTCAGCCGAGTAAATACCTCTCGATGACGGTTTCTGAGGCGGCTAGTAATTACCTCATCCTTCTGCATCATGGCAGAATATCCTACAATGTCCGTAAACATAATAGCAGCTAAGCGACGTTGGCGTTTACTCATTAACCGAGCTTTAGTAAATTTAATTGGTTCACAAATGTGAAGATGCTAAATTAAAAAACAAAATGCAAATAGAAGAAAGTTATTGGAAGTTATTATGAGAAATAATCGACTAACGACCAAATAAGCTTCAAATGCAACTTTAACCTCAACTTCAAATTTAAACCTCCTTCAGCAAGAATTTTGTCATTCTCATTAAAATTACTATTGCCATTAAAAATTATCAAACCTCCTTCGAAGGGGTTCTACCTATGGGATTGAAGTTGAAGTTGAGATTGAAATTAACCTTTAATAACGTCTTCCCGCCTACTTCTCCAAATATTTTTCTTCTTTTTTTAACAAAAAAGCTATTTAGTTTGGTCAATAACCTATCATTAGAAGATTAATTTTCATATATTTGAGTAAGGCAGATAAATTTTGTTTTATTGCTATTTGTTTATTAATTCGGATTAGACAAAATTAATTAATAAACAACTGATTTTCAGTAAACTATATTTTCTAAAATTATTTACTAAATCATTCGCTTTTAAAACTATAATAGCATAAAGGTGTCATTCGTCTTATTGAATACCTTTGAACTAATCAGGCAGTTGATTTTCATTTTTGGTCCTAACCATCGTTGACAACCTTAAACATTTTACTAATTTTACTTGTATTAACGATATGAAAAAGCTTTTCCTCTTTCTCGCAATTGGTTGTTTTGGTTATATAAGTTTGCTAGCACAAACCATACAACCTAGAAATCGGACATTTTCCAATCAAGGAATTGTCTATAATAAAGAATTGTCCTTTGATTTCCGAATTAATACGTTCAGAGGTTTTTCCTTTGCTGTCAATGTAGGTAAAATTATTTCTTATGATAAAACACGTTTTTATCATTTTGAATTTGGCAACCTTAGACATCCAAAAGAATTTAAGCAGAACGACCAATTTTCTCGACGATTTGGTGGACAGCGTTCTTTCTTTTTTGGTAAACAAAATTCTATGTTTGCTTTGAGAGGTGGTTGGGGAACGAAAAAATATTTTTCTGAAAAAGCTAGCACTAGAGGTGTCGCCATAGGTATTAGTTATGAAATCGGTCCATCTATTGGGATTTTAAAGCCTTATTATTTAGAAATTAATCGGTTCGATGCCTCCTCCGTAGAAGAGAAATATAGCACCGATAATCAAGATAGGTTTTTAGATGTAACTCGAGTTCAAGGCGCAGCTCCTTTTAGCAAAGGTATTACAGAATTGGCTTTTTTACCTGGCGCACAGGCTAAATTTAGTTTTCATTTTGATTGGGGTGCATTCGACGAATATGTAAAAGCGATGGATATTGGCATTATGGGTGATTTCTATTTGAAGAAAGCGGATATTTTAGTTGATAATGGTCTAGAAGGTGTTAAAAATCGACAGTTTTTTATAAATCTATTCGTAAGTTTGCAGCTAGGTAAACGAAGTTAAGCTAATGATGAGTTATAAGTGATGAGTGATGAATAGAGTTTTAGTTAATGTTGAGATTTTGACATCACTTTAATCAACTCTTTAATTATTAAAATTGTTATTTAAAAATATATGGGGTTTACCAACTTTGCGTTCGGTAAACCCTTTTCTTTAGTAAAAAGTTGTTGAGAGTCATTCTTGCCACAACTGGCAACTCACAACTCGCAACTCGCAACTGTAAAATATGATAGAATTACCAATAATTAGTAAACCACCAAAAGAACCTAGAAAGCGCAAGCCCAGCTGGTTAAGGGTAAAATTACCGATTGGTGAAGAGTTTAAGAAGGTGCGTAATTTGGTGGATAAATATAAATTAAACACCATTTGCCAAAGTGGAAATTGCCCTAATATGGGCGAATGTTGGGGCGCAGGTACCGCTACCTTTATGATTTTGGGCAATACTTGTACTCGGTCTTGTTCTTTCTGTGCCGTAAAGACAGGGCGACCACCAGAATATGATGAAGATGAACCAAGGCGGGTAGCCGAAGCGATTAAATTAATGGAAGTAAAGCACGCTGTTATTACTTCTGTTAATCGAGATGAGTTAAAAGATAGAGGCGCAGAAGTTTGGTATCAGACTGTCCGATTAACGAAAGAAATGTCCCCAACGACCACTATCGAAACCCTAATTCCTGATACTAAAGCCAATTGGGCAGCCTTGGAAAGAATGAGTAGTGGCGGACAAGAAATAGTATCGCATAATATGGAAACGGTAGAGCGATTGTACCGAAAGGTACGCCCTCAAGCAAAATACCATCGAAGTTTAGAACAAATCCAACGAACTAAGGATTTTGGAAAACGAACCAAGTCAGGTATTATGGTCGGTTTAGGAGAAACAGATGAAGAAGTTTACAAAACTATGGATGATTTAGTCGCACATGGTTGTGATGTCATCACGATTGGACAATATTTGCAGCCTACTAAAATGCACTTAGCTGTAGACGCTTTTATTACCCCTGAGAAATTTGCAGAATACAAAGTAGTTGGTTTAGAGAAAGGATTCGATTTTGTGGAAAGTGGCCCATTGGTGCGGTCTTCTTATCATGCGGAACGACATCTTTAATAATTTTCAATTTTCAATTTTCAATTTATAATTTTCAAAAGCATTTTCTGGTTTTTTGACAACAGGATTCGCTTTGAAGTTTATAATTGAAAATTGAAAATTGTTATTGAAAATTGAAAATTGAAACCTAGGTTATCTCCTTCATATAAAATAACGCTCCTCTTCTTAATCTTTCTTATCAATAGCTGCCAGCCGAATAAGGTCAAAATCACTCCAGCATTTTATCATTGGCAAACTAATTTATCACTTTCTAAAATAGAGCAAAAATACCTTTCCAATTTAGCCATCCAAAAAATCTATCCTAAATTTTTTGATGTAGATTGGGATTTTAATCAACAAGCCGCTGTTGCTTTAGCAACGCTCTCTCTTTCCTCAGATTTACCAAAGGAAGTAGCAATCATACCGACCGTATTTATTACCAATCGAACCTTAGTTCATATTTCGAATGACCAACTGCCTGATTTAGCCAACAAAGTAGTGCAAAAATTAAAAGGTCAAATGGGATTATTTTCTACTCTTACTATTAACGAAATTCAATTTGATTGTGATTGGACACAAAGTACTAGAATCAAGTATTTTGAATTATTGACCTTATTAAATCAATTTTTTGAGCCTCAAGGAATTACTTTATCAGCGACCATTCGTTTACATCAAATAAAATATGCGCAAAAAACAGGTGTACCACCTGTAGCAAGAGGCATGTTGATGTATTATAATATGGGAACGGTACAAAAAGAAACGACCGGAAATTCTATTTTGGATAATGAAATTGGTGCAAAATACCTCGATAAATTAGCCCCTTATCCTTTACCTCTAGATGTTGCCTTACCTTTATTCCAATGGGGCGTATTATTTAGAAATAATAAAATGATAAAGTTATTGAATCAGTTGACAGCAAATGAATTGAGTGATGTACAGCGGTTTGCTAAAATCAATAAAAATCATTGGGAAGTAATAAAAAGTACGTACCTTAATGGAGTATATTTGTATAAAAATGATAAAATTCGATTGGAAAAAGTGGATAGGGCGACTTTAACAGCAGCAGCAGATTTATTGCAGCAACAGTTAAAAAGAGATAATCGAAGTATTGTTTTTTATCATTTAGATTCGACGGTCATTCAGCAATTTAAAATAACTGAGTTGAAAGAAATAATTAAAAAATTTGAAAGAACTACCAAATAATTTTAAGAAAATAATGTCTATTGGTATAAGCCTAGGTTGTTTTATATTATTCCTATGCCTACCTACCAAAATATCCAAAGGTTGCGGCCCTTATGTTGATCGGGAATTCTATGGATATTCTTTTTTAAATCCCTATATTATTGACATTGATGCCCCAAAATCGCCCTATTTTGCAGGTTTTGAAAAACTATACAAACAGCTAAAACCAACCGAAGATATTCAACAAAAAGACAACTTAACAGAATGGAGTGAACGATTTTGTAATATTCCTAAATTATTAGATATCAACTTTATCGTTTACAAAGCATCGCTGACACAAATGCGACGCTTAAAAACATTAATGCGGCGCAAAAACAGCCAATTGACTGGGCAATTAGCGGGCAATACCTTCGCTCGTCATTTACATCAAAATAAATGTGAAGAAGCAGTCGATTATCTAATTTTTGCCAAACGATGTGAGCCACATGTCACTGCTCGTAGTAGTTGGAATCCAGTTCAAAGAGATACCGTGGCGATGCAATTTTTAATAAAGGATGGGGTAAAAGAATTCAAAAAAACAAAGTCTCATTATTTTAAATTGCGCTATGCATATCAACTGATTCGTTTAGCACATTATAAAAAAGATTATGTGCAAACTTTGGCGTTATACGAAGATTTATTACCAAAAACAGATAATAATCCAAGTTTGATAGAAGATTGGATTGAGGGGCATAAAGCAGGTGCATTAATGGGCTTAGGTCGAAATGTGGAAGCCGCTTATATATACAGTAAAATTTTTCACAATACACCAAGTAAAAGAGCAACCGCATATCAAAGTTTTACGATAAAAACCGATGCTGAATGGGAAGCTTGTCTTCGCTTATGTCAAAGTGATGAAGAACGAGCCACACTTTATGCGCTAAGAGCAAATGACCCTAATAGTTTGGCGGTAGAAGACATGGAAGCCATCTATCACATTAATCCTAAAAATGAACATTTAGCCTTATTATTAGTTCGAGAAATCCAAAAATTAGAAAAGGATTTATTAGGCGGAGATTTTAATAAAAAGAAAGAAAGTAATTGGCGGTATCACAAAATTCCAAGAAAACAAGTAGGTAAAAACCTATTAGACTTACTCAAATTGGTCTTGTTAGTCGGCGAAGAGAAAAAGGTAGATAATCTAGCCTTATGGCAAATAGCAGAAGGCTATTTAGAATTATTAGGCGGAGATTATTATGCTGCAAAAAATACTTTAGGGCATCTTAGAGGCGCTATTAAGGACGAAATATTAGCGGAACAATTAGAAGCATTAATTATGGTCGCTAATATTGATGGTTTGGAAGAAGTGAACACCGAAATGGAAGATTTAATTGTGAGTTATGAACGAACAGAATTATTTACCAAATATCCAGATTTTGGAAAATTTGTCAAGGATAAATTAGCTTACTTATATCACGAACAAGGATTTGAAGGAAAAGCTTTTTTAGAAGAACACACCTTAAAAGAATTAAAATATAATCCTCAATTGGGATTAATAGAAGAATTAATTGCTCTTTGCAAAAAGGAAAAAAGAAGCAAATTAGAAGATGAAATGGTCTTAAAAAGTGATGGTGTCACGACTATTGAAAGTGATTTATGGGATTTAAAAGGCACTTATTTTTTAGGTCAAATGCAATTAGAAGCTGCATTGGAAGCTTATCGACAAATGGCTAGAAAAGATAGAGACAATTTTGGGCTATATAATCCATTCAGAGAAATCTTTGTAGACTGTGTCAATTGCCGTATTATTGACACTGCAGGGTATAATAAAACGGTCATTTTAGAACAAATCTTAGAGTTGGAATATAAAGCTAAAGCAGATATGGAAAAAGCCGCTATCTCTTACTACCAAATAGGAAATGCCTTGTATAATATGACCTATTTTGGGTATGAATGGGAAGTAGCAGACTATTTTAGAAGCGGGTCAAGTTGGTATGGTTTAAAATCTGGGGAAGCCGTATTTGCTAGTAATGGCGCACCTTTCGGAAATCATGAAACAGTAAATTGTTCCTTACCACTTTATTATTATGACAAAGCTTTCCGTTTGTCCAAAAATAATGAACTAGGTGCAAGAGCCGCATTTATGGCAGCAAAATGTCAACAAAATCAGTTTTTCACCAAACAAGGAAGTGATTATTCGATATCTGGCAATCAAATTCCTTATGTGACAGCAGAGTATCGACAATATTTTAATATACTGAAAGATTATTATGGGGAAACTGCTTTTTACGAAGAAGTTGTGGAAGAGTGTTTGTATTTTGAACGGTATGTAGCTAGGAATTAAAAAACCTTATAATAAATTACAGCATGAAGAAAGTTTATTGCAGCTTCAGCAATATTTAAACTGACTACTTATCCATTTTGTCAATTAAAAAACTACTACCTAACAGAAATGCTGCCCAAGCTTTTCATTCCTTCCAGAATTTCCATTTTTGACAATTTGCAGTCAGTATTAGATCTGCCTAAACCCAATTTGTTAGCCTCAAAAGAAGTTACTTTGGAAGTAAGTTAGATTTGATAAGCAGGCTTAGTGCTACTACTATTTTATATACCGCTTCGTCAGGTTACTTATTACTTAAACTTTATTTTAATTACCACATTAGGTATAAGTAGTTAAATTAAAACAATTTTATATATTGTTTTTAACTATAATCTGTTTTGTCAAAATAAAAATTTTTATATTGCGTTCTTAAAAGAAAATTAAGTCTATTGTTAGGCAGCTATTTCTATAAAAAAACTGTTTTACAAGAGATTTAATTTAAGAACTGCATTTAAAACTAAAAAAATATGACGCAAATTGACATTAAGCGAGAGGTCATCTCTGTGCTAAGTGATATGGGTATTGCTGAAAGAGCAATTACTGAAAAAGCCAATTTTAGTAAGGATTTAGGGCTAGATTCTCTGGATTTTACAGAAATGGTAATGGAATTTGAACTTAGATTTAACTTGAGTATTCCAACTATGGAGGCAGAAAAAATCTGTACCGTTAAACACGCAATAGACTATTTAAATAAAGCTATAAGCAAAAGGGCAGTTGCTCATTCTTAAACTTACCGTTTTTATACAAGATTAATCTATCGAATAAAGTTTGCCTAATTTAAGGGCTTTACAAAAAATAATCCACATAACAAGTAGGTGCTTAACATTCTATTTTAAGCATCAGCCATATCCAAAATTTTCAAGAAAGTACAAGGTTCTGGTCTAACTCTATAATTATCTGTTAAATCTGCAAAAAGTATTTTACCATTTTTATCCGTAATGATAATAGTCGGCATCACCGTGTCTGAGTCATACCCTAATGCCTGAAAGCCAAAAGGCAAACCATTTTTACTTAATATATTCAATCGCCGTGCTACTTGATTTCCTTTATCTACTAAGAAATGGAAACCTACTTGAAATTTTTTAGCCAAGGAAGCCGTATATTTATGCGGTTGTGGGCTGACCAAAACCATATTTACACCTCGCTTTTCTAATTCTTTATATTGCCCTGCAATTTCTTTGATTTGTGCCATACAAAGGGGACACCAATTTCCTCTATAGAACATATAAATACTAGGATTTCCTTTGAAGTTATTTGTCGAAACAGTATTGGCTTGCCCATCTTCTAGTTGAAAACCAGGCAATGTTTGGCCTACTTTTAAAATGTTATTTTCAGAACGATTATCAAACTTAGAATACCATACTAGGTAGATACCCCATAAACTGCTGGCTACAGTCGCCAAACTTATCCCCAAAAATGGACCTTGCTTGACACCAATAATACTTAGAAGCAGACCGATTCCAATAGTAAGGGTATAGGGTAATAAATTCGCTGAAGTTCGTGGTTTTTTATTAATAAATACTAGAATAAAAAACAACACAATAGGAAAGGATGCTAAAAAAGCGCCTGTATATTGCCAAGAAAAACCATACTCAAATAATTCCATTCCCGCAAAAGCAGCAATAGCCAAAGCGATAACAGGAAAAGTAGAGATAAAAATAGACTTGAGTAGATTCATTATATTTAGGTGTTTTTAGTTGGAGTATTCAACACCTAAAAGTAATCATTAAATGATAGTTGATTGATTGCAAATTAACTATTTTATATTTATATGTCTTTGCTTTTACTTTAATCGAATATGCGGGTTATTTCGATTTATTGAGATTCAGTAAATAAGAGCATAAAACAGTCAAAATTCAAGTAATTCTTTAGCGTTTAGATAAAATCGTATATAACTGGCAATTGGAATTACTTTACTAAGACAAATTCGACTCGTCTATTTAATGCTTGCTCTGCTTCCGTTTGATTCGCATTTACAGGTTTCTTTTCCCCTAAACCTTTAGCAGTTAATCTGTTTCCTTCAATACCCATTTTAATTAAAGCAAGGCGAACAGTTGCTGCTCTATTTGTAGACAATTGTTGATTGTATTCCGCAGCTCCTCGATTATCCGTATGACCTTCGATAATTAGTTGGATTTGTTCATTTTCTTGTAGCATTTTTGCCATCTCTTGAAGTATAGAAAAAGAGTTTGGTTTAAGGACTGCCTTATCATATTCAAAATGAATGTCTCTTGAAATGATTTTTCCATCAGTCATTAACGTCTCATAAAAATTAGTGCTTCCCTTGGCAATGGCAATATTTTCCATATCTATAGGCAATTTATCTTCATTGATAGCAAAACCAATCATAACTAACACAGTAATGCTAGCGACCATTAATAGAAATTTAGTCCGCTTTTTAGCCTGCCGCTGCCGCTCGGCTTTATTAAAAATGGTCAAAAAACTAGGGGTATTTAAGTCATTCGTTACTTTTTGTTGCTGGAATAACTGTTTGAACTGTCTTTCTGCTTGATTCATTATTATTAATTTAAGGCATGACAAATTTCCCCTCAATTGCAAAACCTGCTTTAATCAACCATTTTTTTAATTGCTGCTTCCCTCGTTTATAATGCGTTCGAGCAGTGCCCAATTGAATACCCATTACTTGGGCAGCTTCTTGAATCGTCAAATCTTGATAGAAAACTAAGTGTAAAATGCGGCTTTGTTTGGGAGATAATTGGTTTAAAGCTCGTTGAAAAATAACTTGCTGTTCTTCGTCATTAGTCGTTGATTGAGGTAAAATTTCTATTAAATTTAGGGTTGATTGACGCTGTTCTTTTTTATAATAATCAATAGCAGTGTATCGAATAATGGCAAAGAACCATGTTTTGAATTGCGCCTGCTCTTTAAATTTAGCTTTCCCTTCTAAAATTTTTAAATAACTCAATTGCAATACTTCTGCTGCTGCTGCTTGGTCTTTATAGCAACAATGTACTGCCCATGCAAAACTTTCTGTGTGCAATGCCTCCAAATTTGCTTTTAAATTCGCTGCAATCATTAAAATCTATTGTTTCTAGATTAAAATAAAACGCACAATTAATAAATAAGCAAATCTTAATCGCCTTATCCGTGGGAATTAAAAAACTTAGCTTCCCTCGGATAACTTCCATGGATGCCAACTTGTGCGTTTTATTTTTCTTATACCTCTTTGTCTCAAAATCAAGTTATTTATAGGACAGGCGAAGGTTTTTCTATGAAATCATTTTAACAAATCATACTGACTATAAATTCGCCCATTTACAATCGTCCATTCAACAGACCGAATATGCTTAATATCCGTTAATGGATTTTCTTTCACAATGACTAAGTCTGCTAATTTACCAACTTCAATCGTTCCCATATCTTCTTCCGTTCCCAATACCTTTGCATTATTAATAGTCGCAGTTTGTAGCACTTCAAAAGTTGATAGTCCTGCTGCTTGATAGGCTTCTAATTCCATCTGTAATCCGAATCCGTAAGGTAAAATAGGCCCATCCGTTCCCGCAGAAATTAATCCGCCTTTTGCTTGGACATCTTTAATCATTTTACAAGCATTCATAAATCTCTTTTCCCAGCCTGCTTTATCTTTTTTCACCTGTTCTATACCACTTTTAGCGTTTTGTAGATTAAAAGGCGTTTCCAATTTTTGTAGGCGTTCATCTTCTAAAACGATAGGATTTTTTTCTAGTAAATAATTATAACTCACATAAATACCAATCGTTGGAGTAAAGCTCATCCCCGATTTAGCAATTAAAGTACTGACATCTCCATAAGATGATAATGTAGCCGTCAACTTTGGCGAATAGCCTCTTCGGCTGGTGCCTGCAATATGTTCAATGCCATCAATCCCATAAGCCGTGGCGGGATATAATTCATGGGAGGTAACAGGCAAACCTAGTTCATGCGCCCTTTCAATCACTCGCTTTTGCACAGGATCAGGTAAGCGCACATACGTTTTAATCATATCATAATCTAGGGCGGTGGCTCTTTCTAGTTCTAATTCCAGTTGAGCTGGAGAAGTAAACGCATAACTTCCACCATAATAAATACGATTGCCATCAATGGGGCTACCCGTAAAAAATACTCTTGGGCCAATATAATTCCCTTCATCCGTTGCTTCTCTGCGATTAAGCGCATCATAAGGGTCAGTTGCAGGGTCACGAGTAGCCGTCACCCCCCAAGCCAACCATTTTTTACCCAAATTTTGTCCATCCCAAGAACCTTGATGGGAATGAATATCTATTAAACCAGGCATTATATAACTATCCGAAGCATCTATTTTTTTATCCGCTTTTCGATTGGCATCGTGCGCTTCGATTGCAATAATTCGGTTGCCTTCTATGATAATATCTTTATTGGTTTGCAGTTCATTTTTTACACCATTAAAAAGTCCTTTTACATGAATTACTGTTCGGCCTTCGGGAGATTTACGGGTCGTTTTTAGCCTAACTTCCATTTTTTCGGCAATGCCTGTTTGGATATTTATTTTTTTCAAACCATCCGTTGTCAAATACAAAATATGTTTGGAATCCCCTGACCAACTTGGCACATCCGCTAATTCATTAGTTAATCGAATAGGAATCCCTGTTGGTTGCCCTTTGGTATCAACTGGAATCTGCCACAACACCCCATCACTAATAGCTGCAAAATTTTTACCATCAGGTGACCAAACTGGTCCATCCTTCCCTCTTACCCCAAAAGACCAATTTTTTAAACCTTTCCAATTCCAGGTTTCCGTCCCGTCAGCAGTATAAAAAAGCAAGCGATTCACACCTTCTCGATACAATTTAGAATAAGGCTCTAAAGTAGTTGTCGCAATAATTTTCCCATCTGGCGACCAAGTAGGACTGCCAATACTGCTAGGAATGGCTTTACTAACGGTTCTAGTTTCACCCGTTGCCACATCCATCACACCTAAACGACCTAGTCTTGGGCCAAAACTTAAACTATAGGCAATGGATTGTCCATCAGGAGAAAACGCAATACCTGATGACGCAGCACTTAAATCGCCTATTTTTCTTGTTGTCTCCTCCCCTACTCCATGAGTATAAATTGCCCAAGTCCCGGCTTTATCAGATACATAAGCGATATACTTTCCATCAGGTGACCAAACAGGTGTTAGCTTGGCAGCAGCATCTTTAGTAACTTGTATTAATTGCCCATCTTCTTGTTGCATCCAAATATTATTTATCCCAATAAAAGTAAAATCTACCCCATTTGGTGCTAAATTTGGATGCGTTATTCCTTTTATTATTTCAGCTATTCCAGTATCAAAATTTCGTTTCTTTTTAGCATAAGTGGGTCTTTTTAATTTAAAAGTAGCCGAAAAAGGAATCGTTTTTTTAGCATTAAACTGGGCGCTTTCTCGAATAATTTGCCCGTCTGCGGTGTAGATAAATTCATTATTTGACAACCAACTAGTTCTAAAAGGAAAAACGTCAGATGTACCATTTTTTGTAAGCGTCATGGGTTCTGGCATATCCAACCAATATTGCATCAGGTTACTTTCGTCAAAATCATGCTGCACATAAGTAACAGAAGTGCCGTCAGGTCGCCACGATACACCTGTTAACTTCCCGTCTGCTTTACCAATTAGTACCGACTTATTTTTCAAAAAAGAATGATAATAAATACCTTTTCCATCTGGATTATCCGAAATAAACGCCAAACGATTGCCCCTATCATTCCAAGCAGGTGCATATTGATTGCCTGCCCATTTTGTCACTTGCGTTAATTTTTTGGTCGCTAAATCAATCGTCCAAATATCATACGTACCGCTTTTATCACTTGCAAAAGCTATTCTATTCCCATCTGGCGACCAATGCGGTTCTCGATAATCGTGTATCCCATTCGTTAATTGTTGTAAATTACTGCCGTCTTTATGGATGGTATAAATATGCCAATTGCCTTCCCAATACCCTTGAAATGTTAGCTGTGCTCCGTCTGGTGACCACGATGGTTGACGAGCGTCTCCAAATTCATCGGTGATGGGTTTCGCTTCGCCTCCTTTTATGGGCATTAACCAGAGTCTGCCTTGTAAATCTAAGGCTATCGTTTGTTTGTCAGGAGATACAGCTGCTGCCATATTCGTACCTTCGTTGACAGTTAGTTCTATTGTTTTGAAAGGAGGGCTTATTGTTTTTTCGTTTCTTGGAAGGTAGAAGGCTAGTAAGGTAATTAGGGTAATTATGGATAGGGCGGTTATGAATCTCATTTTGAATGTTAGATGATTTGGAAAGTGTAAATTTAATAAAAGTCTATTGATTTTTTTGACGAATTAGGAGGATGAGCTACGGATTTAGATAGTCCATCCTCCTAGCACGTAAAAAATCATCCACTAGTCACACCTAACTCTCATAAACCCAATGTCCTCCAACCATAGTCCGTTCAATAGGCGTCTCAATAATTCGGAAAGGGTCAATTGTGGTAATATCTGCACCTAAAACCACCAAATCTGCCAATTTACCAGTTTCCAAAGAACCTTTAATAGCCTCTTCATAAGAAGCATAAGCGCCGTGAATAGTGCCTATTTTTATCGCTTCTTCTATGGTGACTTTTTGACTAGTTCCCCAAGCAGTACCATTCATATCTGTTCTGGTTACACTAGATTGTAGCGCCATCATTGGTTCAAACGGACCAGGCGGGTAGTCAGAAGTTTGGGTGACTTTAATGCCTGCATCCAAAAAATTTCGGAGTGCAAACATATTTTCTAAGCGTTCTGCACCATAATGCTTCATTTTCTCTCCATGAAAATAAACATAGGTAGAAAAAGGATTAGGTATCGCATTTAAGGCTTTTATTCGACCCACCAAATCTTTATTAACAACCGTGCAATGCTCTAAGCGGAATCGAGGGTCTGGTCGGGGATATTCTTTTTGTAAACGTTCATACACCCGTAAGGCTATATCAATTCCTACGTCTCCATTTGCATGTATCCCTATTTGCCAATCTGCTTTATGGGCTTTGATGGCATGTTCATATAAGGCATCTTCATCCATGACGATTATTCCATAATCCTCTGCTTTACCGATATAAGGCTTTGATAAACGAGCCGTTCTTTCAGAAATAGAGCCGTCACAAGTTAATTTCATCCCACCAACTTTTACCCAATTATTCCCAAATCCAGTACGAATGCCCGCATCCAACATCTCGTCAATATGGTAATAACCAATCATGCTATAGACCCTTATTTTTAACTCATTGGCATGATAAGCATCTTGATAAGCCCTTAAATCTTTGGGACTTCCATAGGCATCCGTAACGGTTGTAACGCCCGTTTTAGTCATCATCTCAGAAATTAATTTAGCACCCGCTTGATAGTCTTTTGTATCAAAAGAAGAAGGTATCAAGCGGTCTAAGGCATTGGTAGCCGTCTCTTTTAACAAACCTGTTGGTTCACCCGTTGCGGGGTCTCTATCTATTTGCCCTCCCGCAGGATCTGGCGTTTCTTTAGTATAATTGACCAATGCCAATGCTTTCGAATTTACATAAGCAGTATGCCCACCACGATGCCCAATATAAACAGGATGGTTCCGCGCAACTTCATCTAAGTCATACCGATTAATAAAACGACCTTCTACTGTTTTGGTATCATCATATAAAAAACCAGATACCCATTCACCTTTCGGTGTTTTTGCTGCTCGTTCCTTGATGGCTTCTTGAATAGCAGTAATAGAGCGTAAATCACAATTGACATTTCGTAAGTGTCGCCTACCAGAAGAAGCGGGATGAGAATGGGCATCTATAAATCCAGGCGTAATCGTTTTACCGCCCATATTAATCTTTTTAGTAAATCCATTAGCATATTTTTTAATTTGCCGATTATTCCCAACAGCTAGGATTTTATCTCCTAAAATCGCAATAGCTTGTGCCTTTGGTTGCTTTGGATTGACCGTTATAATATTGGCATTATAAAGAATGGTATCTGCTGAAGTTTTCCAAAAAGGAATGGTCGCTAAGGGTGGTAAGTGCCTTACAAAATGTCTGCGGTTCATCGTTTTAGTTTTGATTAGGAATACAAATAGTTCTTAAAGGAAAGAAATTTCAAGAAGAATTAGGGAATTTTCTAACTTATAATTATGTTCCGACCAAATAATTCACCTTTTCAGTATCTAATAGCTTTCAATGGAATATCAATTTACTCATAAATCTACCGCCGAAGCACTCTATAATGCCTTCCAAGCGGAACCATTCTACTTAGCCATTACTAAAGCTAGAAATAATCAACAAGAAAGTGAAAAAGAGGCACTTACAAAATATTTCGATTTTAGCATTCAAGAAGCCAAAAAATATGGTAATTATTCGACCTTGGATAATCCATTAGTTGGGGCATCTCTTTGGCATCAACCCCGAACAGATGAAATTTACGAGCAACAAGCAAGGGAAAAGAAAGCCTTTTTAAAAAATCATTTTGGCGCAGAAAGTTTAGCGGTTTATAAGAAAATAGCGCATGGAATGGAGACGATGGAAGAGACCGTAATTGAAGACCATTATTGGTATTTATCTATTCTAGCAGTTGCAAAAGAATATCAAGGACAAGGTTTTGGTCGGCAATTATTAGCCCCTGTTTTAGCAGAAGCAGACCGATTAAATACACCTACTTTTTTAGAAACTTTTACGGAGGTAAATTTAATTTTTTATGAAAAATTGGGCTATGAAGTGGCGCTTGAATATGTAGAACCTGTTTTGAATAAGACTTGTTGGGTTTTGGTTCGGCAGCCTACTTGATTTGATTGGCTAAATTTCCAGAATTTAATAAACCTAACCCCTCCCTCGGTTTTAAATTTACTAAATCTTGGAGATTTTAGCAAATTACTTTGTAATAACAGAAAACCCATCAAACTGATATTCCTTTGCCCCATCCGTTTCCGTATATTTAGCTTTTCCCCTTTTTATTTGTTGAAAAGCAATCGCCATTTTTTTCAAATAATCACTACTCGCCCAAGGAATATTATGAGACGGTAAAATATGGTCTACATCGACTATCAATTTAGCTAAATAATTCGCACTTTCCACATATTGATCCACATCTGATTCGTCAAAATGGGCATATAAAGGGGCTGGATAAAAAGTATCTCCTGTAAATAATAAGCGATTCGCTCGGTCTAATAAACAAAGGGCATCAGGTGCATGACCTGGCGTATGTAAAATTTCTAACGTAATGCCACCTAAATCAATTTGGTCTTGATGCACAATCGTTTTAGTAATTTGGAAAGGTTTTAATTCATAAGTTTCATTAGCAAAACCAGCAGGTGTAGGTTTCCAAATCCAATCGCCTGTTATGAATTCTTTGGCAATTTCATGCGGTCTACCTTCTGCATTTTTCTTCGTAAAATCAGTTGCTACTCCATAAATATTGTCGAACTGGTAATTGCCGCCCACATGGTCATAATGCGTATGTGAATTCAAAACAATCAAAGGCAACTCCGTCAATTGATCAACGATTTGCTTGATATCGCCAATGCCAGTTCCTGTATCCCATAATAAGGCTTTATCCGTTCCAGTAATCAAATAAGAAATGACTTCTTCAAATTGACCAGGTTCATAAATAGCGATGATATTTGGGGTGATTTGATAGATTTCAAACCAGTTACTATTTGTTTGAATTTGTGGAAAGGCTTTCCATTCTGGACGAGGGAGTTTGTCCCACCAGTTTTCTTTGTTGGCGCCTCTGTTTTCTACTTTTTCGGTGGCATTTTTTTCTTGGGAAATATTGTTGGTACAACTAAAGGTGGCTGTTAAAATAAAGAGTAAGAACAGAATAGACTTTTGCATATTGTGTTATTTTAGCTCAAATTTACTGATTGTAACGTTTTGCGATGAAACTGTCCCAGCAGGACAATATGTCGGTAGAAAAGGATGTTTTCGCAAATTAAAAATGTGCCTTTAGGTACATTATGTATTGCATTCCGTACCTAAAGGCACGGTAAAATCAAGGTAAATCTCAATTTTCTACCGACATAAACCCCCTAAAGGGGTTATCACCGCAATCCGTTACAATCAGCAAATTTAGTTTTTTAAAATTAAATAACCGTCTTAAATTCTCCAGGCAAAGAAATCTCCAAAAACTCCAAATCCTCTGAAAAATGAGTCAATCGACTTTTTCTATCAGGCGGCATCACAAAAGCATCCCCTAAATTTAAAGTATGTTCTCCTTCATCGACTACTGCTAAAGTTAAGCTGCCTTCCAAAATAAAAGTAAATAAAATATCCGTTGTATGGCTAGCCCATTTTGTGGGATTAAAATTTTCTAATGGTCGAATGATTTTTACATCGGCCAAACCATTAGTTGCGGCATTAATTCCTGTAGCTATAGCCTCAAAACCAGCAATTCGCCAAGGTTGCCAAGTAGCATTTTGTAGTTGATGATGACAAAAGGTTTGCCCACTAAAAACTCTATTTTGATTAATCGTTTTGGTTGGCAATTCTAAATCGTGATCAATCGTCGTAATGTGTTCCGCAGGCACACCAATTTCTATCACTTGTAAATTATCAGAAGATTCCAAGACTCTATGTCGAATTTCTGGTGGTTGTGTAACACAATCTCCTGCCCTTAAAATAAACGGCGGTCCTTGGTCTTCATACACCAGTTTCACCCAACCTCGATAGCAATAAATCAATTGAAAACCAATCGTGTGATAATGCACCATATCAGGCACAGGTCCACCAGTAGGAATGTGAATATGCGAAGCAATAATACTACCACCCAAACGGTCTGGAATCAAGTCTCGATACATCATACCCGCTCGACCAACTACCCAAGGTTCGCCGCCAGTTAGTCGCCTCGTTTCAAATTTATGTTGGGTTTTAGGGCGTTCTAGTTGGTAAGTTTTTGGATGTAATTCTATTTTTGTTCCGTTGGGAGCGATTAAGATATTTTGGGTAATTGAAAATTGCTCAGGTTCATCGGTTAGTATCCGAATATGACTGGCAGGGATTTGGGCATTTCGGTCTATTCTAAGTTCCAATCCATGCCCCGACATAATTGCTACTTGTGGGTCATCTGCTGGAAATATTTGGTCTAATCTAAAGCCTAGGTTTTGGAAGAAATTCATTTCTTCGGTGAGGTCTTTGGTTGGGAGGAGAAGTTGAGCTTGGGCTTTATTTTTTTCCATTTATAATAAATACTTATATCCACATCAAAAATGTACAAGTTTTCATCCGTGGAAGATATCCGTGGAAAATTAACTCCTGTTCGATTTCCACGGATAACTTCCACGGATGTTTTTTCCTAAATAAGTTTACTGTAGTTGTACCTTTTATTTATAATCCGTTACTAATCGACCAAATTCTTTAGCATCTTTATCGCATTCCCATTAGCAATCGCCTCCTTAGCCTCTGCGATACAATCCTTAATATCCACCGTTGGTTTAAAGCGCTGAATGGCAAAACCAGCATTAGCGCAAACAGCCATTTCTTGTGCAGTTGTTCCATTGCCACTTAAAATATCCGTTAAAATTTTAGCAGAATCCGCTATAGTATCGCCTCCTTTTAAGTCCTCAGGATTTAAGGTTTGCAAACCTAAATCTTCTGGACTAATCACGCCATCAAAATTATTAGACCGTATTTCAAATGGGCTAGTTAAAGAAATTTCATCATAAACATCCAAAGAATGTACCGTTGCATAATTAATGCCTATATCTTCAAAAACCGTTTTATATAAAGGCAATAAAGCAATCGAGAAAACACCCGTAAATTGATGATTTGGTCGAGCAGGATTTAATAAAGGCCCAAGCATGTTAAAGAAGGTTTTGACGGCTAATCCTCGTCTAATTGCCCCTACATGTCGCATAGCAGGATGGAATAAAGGCGCATGCATATAACAGAAATTTGCTCTGTCCAAAGAAGCTCGTAAAGTATCATAATCATTGGTCATTCTATAACCCAAATGCTCTAAGACATTGGACGACCCACAATTAGAAGAAACGCCAACATTCCCATGTTTCGCTACTTTATACCCTGCTCCTGCGACTACAAAAGAAGAAGTAGTAGAGATATTAAAAGTATCTTTTCCATCACCGCCTGTACCACATACATCAATGGCATCCATGTCTGTAATGTCGATATATAAGGCCAATTCTATCATGGCTTCTCTAAATCCTGCTAATTCCTCGCCTGTAATGGGGCGCATCTGATAACAGGTCAATAAAGCAGTCGTTTGATGTGGATTGACTTGCCCTTTGCCTACTGCGGTAAGAATAGCTTTTGCTCGTTTTTTATTTAGTTTTTCTCCTGTAAATAAATCGTTTAGGGTATCTTTTATATTTAACATTACGACGTCGGACATTTCTCTTTTAATTTAGTGTTCAATGTAATCAACTAAGCTAGTAAACGGGTAAAGTTATCAATTGTCTGATATAGTTGACAATAATTTTAATAAAATTCCAATTTGTATTGGCGAACTCTACGGAAAAGGAAAGTTTACTTGCGATGAAATTATTGCGTTTGGCAATTCCTAGGTCAGGTCTATTCTCGAAATCAAATAGATTATACTGATGTTACTTTGGCTAAGGTAGCAACTAGAAGTAAGGAGATTAAAGCTGATTTTAAGATTAAAAAAACAGGCGGCTATTTTACGGCATTTTACGGTGGAGTTAGAACAGTTGTAATCTAAACATTCTTTAAATTTAAAAGCAGTTACTTTCTAGAAAGTAACTGCTTTTTCTTATTTATCTTTAAGTTTATCTAAAATAGATAATGCTAAATCTTCAGATTTATCAAATCCTCTTCTAAATTTTTCCTTTTCTTTTTCAGTCATTTTATCAAAATCAACCTCTCTAAGTTCATAGAGTGTTTTTTTGATGGTCGTGATAACTTTATCTGTATTTACTTTTGGTTTTATCATAGCTATTTTTTTGATAATTTCTTTAAATAATTTATTTCATCCAAGATTTCATTTACATAATGCTCTAAACCTTTTTTACCAAGTCTTTCAAGAAATTCCTCTGTATAAAGATTGATTAAAGTTAGTTGTTGTTCCAAGTTTCTTTGTCTTTTTTTTATTTCTTTTTCGGTCATTCCCCGATTTGTTTTGTTGGTTTTAATTTAATCATTGTGTTTATACATTATAAAAATAGGCTTTTTCTACTAGAAATAAAACAATAGGCTTTCAAATGAGTCCATAAAGTTATTATGCTTACACATTTACTCTTTTACAGTCGCCATGAGATAAAAAGAAAAATCATTACAAATCCCCAATAACCCCATTCATCCACCGCCCCCGATTACTCAACCAATTCTTCAAATTAGCGACCTCCACATCATAATTATTTTTACCCTGTGCCCATTTGCCAAAATCTCTAGTTCTTGCACCTCGAATAATAAAAGCATATTCGTCAATATAGGTCAATAATTCAGGGAGTTGATTGGTTTGAAAAGTCGCCCATTCGGTTTTGAGTACCGATTTCATGGCAGGGTCTTCTAATAATCTGAAAAAGAATTTAGTGCCTTTAGCAACTGGGGGATTCCAAAATAAAGGTCTATTAAAACTACTAAAGTGTTCAAAAGAACCTTCGAAGGCAAAAGCCCAGTCAAAATCCCAGATTGGTCCCATGGTGTATTTCCCTGTATTCGTTTTATGGATATAAGTACTTTTTGGATGATTGATTTCTTCGTTACCCGTTAGCATATAAGCAATCAAATATTGGGCTACAGAAGTCGCATCCAAATAGTCTAAATAGTCATTATTTGGAAAACTGGCATCGGCAATTAATGCTTCCAATGCCTCAAATTCTTGTTTGATTTCCGTTTTTTTATTGGCGTCAATTTCTTTAGGATATTTGATGGTAACAGGCAGGCGGTAACTAGCAGATTGAAACTGATACGGTTCATCAAAATTGGTATCTAAGTTTAACAGTAGTCCATCTTTGCCGACATTGACTCGATTCTTTTTAACTTCTATTTGTTCGGTTAGCATAAAAGTCCCTAGGAATTCTCCGTTCAGCGTCACTTCAACAGGAATAATCGTATTCGTATAGGGCATGTTTAATAATTGCCCGATTTTCATACCTACCGCATTTAAAAGATGGGTGCCATCTAAAAAATTAGCCAATAAGACCCAGTCTTTTTCTGCTTTTAAGCCTAATATCTCCGCATCCTCGTCCAATTTAAATTTGTAAGATTTTTTTGGAAAGGTCCAAGTGGTGTTGCCTCGGCCTCGAATCTGTGCCCTACCTGTAAAGTCATTATACTTTGATTGTCCATCAATTGTAATTTGAGTGGGAACAAAATCTGTTTTGGAATTAATGCCTACTCGTCCGTCTGTAGTGATACTAACTTGCGGTAATTTATTATCCCAGACAACGCTAACTGTATAGTTTTTGGACGTACCTGTAGCTGATTTTAAGGTATAAGTAACCCCATTTCTAAAATCAACGGAACTACTTCCACTCACTTGTTGTACTTCGTTTATTTCTACGGATTGCGCATTAGTCGTAAAAGTTGGAATGGCATTGAAATAATAATGTTTTAGCCGACCATTTAGAACATTCGCCTGAATATCAAAAACGGCATCTGATTTTAAGTTTGGATTATTTTTTTGTTCAAATAGGAAAGATTCAAAGAATAAGACCCCCTCTTCTTGTTCGGCTGGCACAAGTGGTTCGTTTTTGGCACAGCCTAGTAGGCTTATAATGACAATTATTAAAAAGTAAAAAGAGTTATTTTTGGTAAACAGTCGAGGCATAGGTTGTGATTAATTTATTTTTCTAGGCTAAAGATAGCAAAGTATTAATACTTTTAAATTTTAGATTTATCATTTTCAATTTTCAATTTCTTTAATTTCCCTATCTTGCAACCTTATGCATAAAATCAACCTTAGAACACTCAATGTCGTCCAATATCGACAGCCTTTAAGAGAAGGTGGTTCGTTGCCTGCCATCGTGCAAGCGGACGATAATAACTTATACGTCCTCAAATTTAGAGGCTCTGGGCAAGGCAAAAAAACTTTGATTGCAGAACTAATTGGCGGCGAATTAGCAAGAGCCATTGGCTTAAATATGCCAGAATTGGTCTTGATGAATTTGGATGATTCTTTTAGTCGATTAGAATCTGATGAAGAAATTCAAGATTTATTAAAGTTTAGTGTCGGCTTAAACTTAGGCATGAGTTTTTTATCGAGTGCCATTACTTATGACCCATTGGTGTCTATTGCAGATGGAGAAACGGCTTCTAAAACGGTGCTATTAGACAGTATGATTACAAATATTGACCGAACTGCTAAGAACACCAATTTACTCAATTGGAATGATGAATTATGGTTGATAGACCACGGGGCTAGTTTATATTTTCATCATAACTGGGCAAATTGGAAAGCTTCCGTACCTCGTACTTTTCCGATGATAAAAAATCATGTATTATTGGAAAGAGCCGATAATTTAGTGCGAGCAGCAGCAGATATCAAAACTTTGCTCAATGAAAAAGTGATTCAACATATCGTTGCGACCATTCCTGAAGATTGGTTAACCGACAAATCAAGCGACTTAACGCCTGATGAAAGGCGAGCTGCTTATGTGACCTTTCTTTTAGCAAAGTTGAACAATATTGATTTATTAGCAAAAGAAGCCGCCGATGCCAGATAATATTATCTCTTACGAATATGCGATTATCCGAGTCGTGCCTAAAGTGGAGCGGGAAGAATTTATCAATGTTGGGGTGATTGTTTATGCCAAACAGAAAAGGTATTTAGGTATCAAATATCATATTGACGAGAAAAGATTGGCGGCATTTGGGACTCCTATTGATATTAAGTTAATTACCAATTATCTAAAGGCTTGGGAATTAGTTTGCCAAGGTAGTAAGAATGGGGGAGAAATTGGTAGCTTGGAAATGCACGTTCGATTTCGATGGTTAACTGCTAATCGAAGTTCTATTATTCAAAGTTCGGCTACGCATCCTGGGCTTTGTGAAGATCCCGAAAAAATCTTGGCGACTATTTTTGAAAAATATGTCCTTTAAAGTTTACCAATGGATTTAATTTCCCATCAGAAAAAGAAAGACTTAATTTTAGTAATAATTATTCGTTTGTAAAAAATGGTTTGCAATGAAAGTATATTCTATACAGCTGATTTTATGTTTCCTATTATCTACTTTTAGTAGTTATGGGCAAAGTACCACTTATCAAGAAAAAAAGGCAAAGAAAATAGCAGCAGGTTCTGTTTTTACAAAAATCATTAATCGGGAAGCACCCGCAACCATCGTCTATGAAGATGAAGACATTATTGCTTTTGTGCCTTTGCGCCTGCAAGCACCTGTCCATTTATTAATTGTTCCAAAAAAGGAAATTCCAACCATCAATGATATAGAAGAAGCGGATGCTTTGATGTTGGGTAAAATGTTTTTGGTGGCTAAAAAATTAGCAAAAGAAAAAGGTATTGCAGAAACAGGATATCGGCTATCTATGAATATTAATGAAGATGCAGGGCAATCTGTCTTTCATTTACACCTGCATCTAATGGGCGGAAAAAAATTGGGGCCGATGGTGACGCAAGAAGAAAAAGGAGAGGAATAGTATAAAATAAGCGCAACTTAAAAATGAAAAGAGAACTGTTAATAGAAGGATTCAATGAATTAGAAATAGCGGAACTTTCAAAATCTGAAGAATTTCAAGCAATTGTATTTTCAGATGAACCAGTAATATTTAAAGCTGGGACAAGTGAAATCTTAGGGCAATTAAAAAAAGGGGACACTAAATTAGAAATTACTTTTTCACATATAACTGGAGGAGGAGAAGGAGTGCTTTTAAAATTGATGAATTTATTTAGACAGTTTGCCAAAAAAGACCAAAAAAAGAAAATTATTTGGATAGTTCATGCAGTTGATTGTCCAAAACCAAATCCAAAACTTCCAAGAATATTAGCAATGAAGGGTTTCGAAATCGTGGAAGACCCCATAGACGGGAAGGTGTATAAGAAAATGGAGTTTTTAAAATGATAAGAGGGGTAAAATAGTATAATCAACATTCCACATTCTCGTTATTTTCATCAAAATCATAGCATTAAAAATCAATTAAAATTGAAAGAATTCCTCTCTAAAATACATCAGATAGAAAATGTTATCTTAGAGGAATATATCTCCCATTGGACGCCCTATACCTTACCTAGAAAGACAATAATGACGGCCCCTGGCGATACCCAAAAATATTGGTATTATGTCCTCGAAGGCATTCAAAAATCCTATTATTTAAAGGAGGGCAAACAACATGTTATTGCCTTTACTTATACCCCTTCCTTTACAGGTATTCCTGAATCTTTTTTTATCCAAGCACCTTCCAAATATTATTTAGAAACGATTACGGATAGTAGATTCTTGCGCATTTCTTTTGAGCAGCATCAACAATTAATGCAAGAACATCGAGCCATTGAAACGCTATTTCGCAAAGCAACCGAGCATCTATTAATTGGGGTATTGGAACGATATTATGAATTGATGGCTTTTGATATAGCGACTCGATTTAAATCTTTTACTAGTAGAAGTCCCCATTTATTAAATATGGTATCTCATAAAGATTTGGCTTCCTATTTGCGGATTGATGCGACTAATTTTAGTAAATTGATAAACAATACACGGATTTAAAAGAATGATGAACTATAAATGATAAACGATGAATTCGTAAATTGGAAAAGATAAGTCACACTATGGTAAAATGCATGGCAACTTAGGAGAGTCGTGTTACCGTCGCAATGCAAAAGTAACCCGACTCCTGAGTCGTAATTTTTTTTAATTCACCCATAATTTCCACTATACCGCAATATAAGTAACAGCCTTTTACCTCATTCTTTTTTGATTTTTTTAGAATCTTGGTTTATACCAAGAATAAGATAAATGATAGTGCCGACTTTTGTGTAAAAAATTAATCGTTATGAAAAATTGGATAGCACAAATAGACGAAACTACAACCATATTTCAAGCATCATTCGGCACATTGACCGAAAAAGAATTGAATTGGAAACCCAATCCAGCAACTTGGAGCATTGCCCAAAACATAGACCATCTAATCACTATCAATCAAACTTACTTTCCTATTTTAATGGCTTTAAAAACGGAAAAATATCAGCCTCATTTTATGACAAAAATAGGTTTTTTGACTTCTTTTTTGGGCAATATGCTACTTAAAGCAGTAGAACCTACCAATAAGAAAAAAATCAAAACCTTTCCAATTTGGGAGCCTGCTACTAGTCAAATTTCGGGAGATATTTTAGCCCGTTTTGCAAAACATCAAGGACAATTAAAACAGGAAATTACCGCCGCAAAAGTATTCGTAGAGAAAGGAACAGTTATTTCCTCTCCCGCTAACAAATACATTGTCTATAAACTAGCAACTGCTTTTGATATTATGGTGATGCATGAAAAACGGCATTTGGAGCAAGCTAAAGCGTTATTACTTAAATTAAAAGAAGTGTAGTTTTTTTTACCCTTTTGCTAAGTATTGTTTGGGTGTTACGCCCATCAATTTTTTAAAGGATTTATTAAAGGTAGTTTTTGAATTAAAACCAACTTCTTGTGCCAAGCCAAAAAAGGTCATACTCTTACCTTGTTCAGATTGAGCCAACTTGATAAATTCCATAATGCGATAATAATTGATATACTCAAAGAAATTCATGCCAATGCGTTCGTTGAGTAAGCGAGCTAATTCTGGATTACTTACACCTACCATTTCTGCTAATTCTGCTTTTAATAGTTTATTATTAAGGTAAGGCTTCTTTGCAACCATGAGATTATCTAGTGTTTCTTTTAGTCGATTTAGGTCAACAGTACTTAGTTTAGATTGGGCATATTTTTGTAGGACTTCCATAGGCTTTTGCCTAAATAAATCTGGTTCGTTTATGCTATAAAACGCAATAAAGAGGATGATAAAGGCAATACTTAACCAAATAGCTGGTCGAGCTTTTATTTCTAATAATTCATATCCAGAAATATTAAGCAAATAGATAATCGTCCAAACAAATAAACAACTCCCAATAGCTATTAGAAAATTGAAAAAGAATTGCGTTTTTATGGTATAACTTAGCTCATTAAGGAGCTGTTTTCTAAATTGTAAAAATTCATAGAGACTCATAGCCCAATAAGTAATATTAAATGCTAGGCCAAAACCAACAACAATATTTACCACCCTGTATAATTCTCCACTTTTCACTCTGGCACTCAATACTTCATCCGTAGAAAGCATAAAATAAAAAACAATAAACAAAATATAGCATAACCCAGGAATATAATGCACTAAATCTACATAGGAAAAACGTTTGCCTAATAAAGAAGACCTTGTGAAAAGATAGACCGTAGCACCAAATAGGAGAATAGAAAACTCAGAAAAAGAAATCAATCTAGGATTTGGCCCAAAGATGTCCGATAAATACAAAATACGCCCACTCAAACCAATTAATAGCACAAAGACTAAAAAAGCGATATAGCCATTGATGCTTTTCCTGTTCTTCGCAGAAAAAAGATAAATGATTAGTAAAAATACACTTTGAAAAAAGCCAAAATAAACAAGCTGATTTAGTAAGGTTTGCATAAATAATATTGAGTAAGACCGTACAAATAGTTAGTGCACGAAGAAGACACAAAGCACACAAAGTACTTATTCTTTCCTAAATTTTAACGCTTAGTGACCTCTGTGTCTTCTTCGTGCACTCTGTGTCCAAATCTATTTTGTTTACTAATGAACGGAAGGGTATAGTTATTAATCGTTACCCTATTTTAACAAAAACTGATTAACATGTTTGACCCCCTCCTGTTTCATTTTAATATTTGCTTGATAAAAAGCATCAAAGGTAGCTTTATCTTTCCATTCGGTAATCACTAAATAATCAGGTTGATAGTAATAACCAAAAGGCGATTTACCATCCATTAATTCTACTACGGTTTTACCACCCAATTTTTTAGTCTTTTTCGCTAAAGTTTTTTTAAACTTGTTAAAATCACCCATATCTTTTTGCCAATAAGCTGTTGCCACCGTTACCTTATCTTTATTAATCTGAAAAGAAATATCTGTGGGCATTTCATAATAGGTCAAATTAAAAATAGACCAAAGCGCCCGACGTTGTTCGTGAAAATCAGGCACTTCTTTTTCAATATCTACAAGAAATGCTTCTCGTTTCTCTAAACTTCCCCATTTTCCAAAAGCGAAAACTTCTGGCTGAATATTCCCTTGCGTATATTCTGCAATTGCGTATCCCGGTAAAGGCTGATAACTCAGTTTCATAGCCACGGGAAAAGCGGTATTTTTATACTTGTCAAAAAGTGCCTCGTTGTCAGGTTGATTACTTAACAAGAGTATATCTAGTACTTCCCCTTTTTTGAAGTCAAAGGATTTAATACTTGATTGTCCCATCAAGGAAATTTGCATTAAACTAAGAAAGCATACAGTCGCTAATAAATGTAAAAATTTCATAAATTATTTTTATAAATTAAGAAGGTTAACAGCAACAAAACTATTAGCAACGATAGAAAATGTAAAGAAAAAAGAGGCTCGAAAGGTGCAGATACGGTACTTGTACCTATTACTAGACATGAATAGGAGGAAATAAGGCCTATAAGGCTTGAAAGCAAGCTTGTACAGCTTGTTTATAGATTTCTCCAATTAGAATTTCTATTTTCTAATTGGCGCTTCGGAGATAGTTTGTTCAAAATTTAAAATATTATTTCCCTATTTTTTAAAGGATATAAGTATGTCGAAATGGGGCACAACTCACAGGATTGTGCCCCATTTCGTTCAAAATTCGGGGTAAAAAATACTTATACCCTCATAACGCTGAACAAGCTACTTAGGAGAGTATTTGAATACAGTAATAACTTGGATTACTAGCCCGAATAGTCGATTATTATTCCTACTCGGACAAGATGCCCAAGCTACTTAAAATCATAGGTGATGCTAAGTTATCGCCGCCCGAATCTTATACACTGGCCTATCCCAAGCCTTCGTTTCCATCACCTTTTTAATCAATTGCACCACCTTATAAATATCCCGAAACCGCAAGTACATAGGCGTAATACCAAAACGTAAAATATCAGGTGTTCTAAAATCAGCAACGACGCCTTCTTTTTTAATCGCTTGATAAATCCCATGTCCTTCTTCGTGACTGTAAGCGACGTGACCTGCTCGTTTTTCGTCTTCTGTTGGGCTTGCCAAAGTAAAACCAAACTCCCCACATTCTTGCGCCATCAAATCCATAAATAATTGGCTTAATAGCAATGCTTTTTGTCTTAAGTCTTTAATAGACGTCTGCGCAAATAAGTCAATGCCATTTTCTAAAGCAGCCATTCCTAATATACCAGGCGTACCACAACGGAAACGAGCAATATCGGGTGCTGGTGTATAATCATCTGTAAAGGCAAAAGGGTCTTGATGCCCCATCCAACCAGAAAGAATAGACAAAGCCTTGGATTGATGTCTTTTAGCTACATAAATAAATGCAGGCGCGCCGGGGCCACCGTTTAAAAATTTATAGCCACAGCCTACTGCAAAGTCTGCTTGGCATTCATTTAAAGCAACTTCTATTGAGCCAACGCTATGACTTAAATCCCATACTACTAAAACACCCTTTTCGGATGCTTTTTGGGTAATAGCTTTCATGTCTTTAATCGCTGCCGTTTTATAATGTACGTGCGGTAATAATAAGACCGCTACTTCTTCTGTAAGATTATCTAAAATGGCTTCAGGTTCAACTGTTTTAGTTACCAATTTTCCATCTGCAAAAGCAGAAATTCCTTGCATCATATATATATCTGTCGGGAAATTTCTTTTTTCTGCCAACATGATTCTTCGACCTTTATTCATATAAATAGCCGCACATAATGCTTTATAAATATTAACGGAAGTGGTGTCGCCCACAATTACTTCGCCATCTGCTGCGCCAATCAATGAGGCAATTTTATTACCCACTCTAATCGGAGAATCAAACCATCCTGCATTTGACCAAGAAGCAATCATGCCATCACCCCATTCTTGTTGAACAGTTGCTAGTAGTCTTTTTTTAGTACTTTTTGGTAATGGCCCTAACGAATTACCGTCCATATTGATTTTGCCTTTTGGTAGGTAAAATGCTTTTCGAAGGTGGGCTAAAGGGTCTTTTTTATCTAATTTTTGGCAGTAGGATTTTATAATTTTGGTCATAAATTAGTTACTATAACTTAGGCATCATGTCTATATAGGCTAGTTGAAAATGAACCATTTTCTAAATCTTTATCCATGATTTAGCAAATCAGGATTTTCGGCAAGCCTACTAAACATTACTAGAAGTAATTTTAAAAAATCCCAAAGATATATATAAAAGATTTATTTTACTTCCTCAAAAACAGCAATAATTTCCAAAGCAGCAGTCTGCAATTCTTCCATCGTAATAACCAAAGGCGGTGCTAACCGAAAGGCATTCGGGCAAGACAAAAACCAAAAGGTAATTAAGCCCTTTTCTAAACAGCGTTCAACTATTTTTTGCACGATTGCTGCGTTCTCCATTTCAATAGCAAAATATAAACCTCGAAAACGAATTTCTTTAACTAACGGGTGTTTAATTAAAATATCGTGCAATAATTGCCCTTTTTCATTGGCTTCGGCTATTAAATTGGTCGATAGTAAATATTTTAATCCAGCATAAGCACCAGCACAAATCAAGGGATGCCCACCAAAAGTAGTGATATGTCCAAGTATTGGGTCGAAAGTAAATTGTGCCATATTTTCTCTCGAACTGACTAAGGCTCCAATCGGTAAACCTGCTCCTAAGGCTTTTCCCAAAGTCAAAATATCGGGCACGACCTTATAATATTCAAATGCCCATAGTGTTCCAGCTCGCCCCATGCCCGCTTGCACTTCATCAAAAATCAATAATGCCCCTACCCTATCGCATTGGTCTCTTAACGCCGTTAAATATTTTTGTTCAGGCATTCGGATACCAGCATCGCCTTGAATCGTTTCGACAATTACGGCCGCACAAGATTCATCAATAGTGGTTAGCTCTTCGTAATTATTTAAATGAATAAAATCTATTTGTGGCAATAAAGGTTGGAAAGCGGTCTTTTTATATTCATTACCACTCACCGATAATGAACCGTGTGTACTACCATGATAAGCACCTCGAAAAGAGATAATTCTTCGTCTGCCCGTTACTCGTTTGGCTAATTTTAAAGCGGCTTCATTGGCCTCTGTACCAGAATTAACGAAATAACAAGTATCTAATTGAGTAGGTAAAGTACTCGCTAATAATTCACCTAATTGAACTTGGGCATCTTGTCGAAATTCTCCATACACCATAACGTGTAAATGGCGGTCGATTTGTGCTTTCAAAGCATCATTGACGACTTTATTTCCATGCCCTAAGGCAGAAACACCTAAACCCGAAATCAAGTCTAAGTAGCCTTTGCCATTTTTATCATAAATGTATAGTCCTTCTGCATGAGCAACGTCTATGCCCATCATATAAGGGTTGGTTTGGGCAAGGTTATTTTTTAGGTAAAATTTAGAGGAATCCATTCTTTTTTAATTTTCAATTGAAAATTACTGCTTGTAATACCGAAAGCTTTCGGTACGGTGAAACTGTCCCAGAGGGACAAAATATCGGTAGAAAATGATGTGTTCCCGAATCAAAAATGTGCCTTTAGGTACATCATGTATCACATTTCGTACCTAAAGGCACGGTAAAATTAGGGTAAATCTCCATTTTCTACCGACATAAAACCCCTAAAGGGGTTAATATTTGGAATCACCCTAATCCGTTATAATCAGGAAAATTACAAAACTATTATTCTTCAGTCGGCACTACAGAAGGTGCTTCCCATCGTCGATAACCAACAGGCGAACTCTCCGCAGTTTTAACCGCTTTTCCACCTCTATTTTTATCATAAATCATGGCAGCCGTCATAATCAAACTAGTACCAATAATGGTATATAATAAAATACCCGGTTCAAATCCAGCAATTTCTGCTTCTTTTGGAATGGCATAAAAAAGTAAAATAGTAATCAACCCTCTCGGTGCAATAAACAATTGAGGTAAAATATCTGAGCCGATAAAAAACCGTAAAATGATATAACGGATGGCATAAATAGATAAAATAATCAAGCCACTAATTAAAGCAACTTCCATATTTGCCAACGAAGATAAGACGATAGTAATACCAAAAATTACAAAGAAAAAAGTTCTAATGACAAAAGCCGTTTCCATCGTGATGACATGCAAGCCTTCGTAAATATGGTGTGCTTCTTTATAATTGAGGTATTTCTTTAGTGGTCCAAAGAAGAATAATTTCATATTGGCAATCAATAAACCAAAAATGAGAATCATTAATAAAGAAGAAAGATGCTGTAACTTTCCTAAAGAATAAAATAATAGTAAGACAGCTATTAATAAAAATAACTTGACATGGCTCTTAATATTTTGAAAAATTAAAACAATTAAATAACTAATAATCAAGGAGATAATAATCGTCAAGAAAATATTAAAGAAAAACTCCCCAGAACCATGTGTCCCTTCTTGCGCTTCCAATTGTCCAGCTAAATAATAAAAGAGCATAATCCCCATAATATCAGAAAAAGTACTTTCATAAATATGAAATTCTTTTTTGTCAGGTCGTAAACCGCCTACACTTGGGATAATAATAGCACTCGATAGTATGGACAAAGTGGTGGCATATAACCAAGCAGAAACACTGGTCATCCCAGGTACAAAATGTTGTAAAATCATTGCCGCTGCCCAAGCAGAAGCAATTAAACCAATAAAGGCAATCAACATAGATTTGGCAATAGGCAATAGTTTTTCTCGCTTCAATTCTAGTTCTAAAGCTGCCTCCAATACAATCATGATTAAACCAACCGTACCTAATATTGGTAAGATGGAATTAAAATCAAATCCATCCAGTTTGTCTGCTAAGGCAATATTTGCCACGATTCCCAGTATAATGAGCATTAAAACCGAAGGAATACTTGTTTTTTTAGCAACTTCTCCAAAAACAAAAGAAATAATAATGACCGCCGATGCTGCAATAATTAGCGCATAGGTCGAAGCTGCTCCGACTAAAAATGGTAAAGTTGAAAAAATATCCATACTATGAATTTTATTTAGATTTTGGGATAAACCCTCTGCTAAGTAAGCGGGCGGACATAATTATTCGGATAATAATTGTTGAATTGCTTGATTGCTATATTGTTGTATGACAATGTGTTATGATAACAATAAAACAATTTTAACAATATAACAATTTTGTCCGACCACTTATTTATTTATACATTAACCAATTTACACTGATAGCCCCATTCTTTAATCAAGGCAATCAATTCATGCAAATGGCTTTCTTCTTTAATTAATATTTTAGCATCTATTTGATTTTCTACCGCTTCATCCTGAAACAATTCAGGTTTGTGATGCCAATCTACATAAGGCGCTGTCGCAAATAAATCTAATAAATGTAAGCGATGATTATTGAAAGTCGCTGTATTTTCTTTAGGTGTTAAAGCTAAGTGATAAAACCCACCAATTTTTTCTCCAGATATTAACGTATATCCATTTTCCAACAACCGATTATAGCTCAAATGATGCAATCCTTCGCCTGTCTGCAAATGCATTTTAACTCGCCCCATTTTAGTTACAATTCCTTGTAGATTAGTTGTTTGCAGTTTTATTCCCTCTACAATATGATTGTCAAAATGAATCCACCGACCGCTAATATAACTCCGTAAATAAGACCAACTGCCTATTATTAGAAAAATAATCATAGAACCATGTAACCAAGGGTTAATCCAGACAAATACGCCAGCTAAGGTCACTATCGCCAATAATTCAAATACAACAAATACTTTTCTAAATACTTCTCTAAACTGATTTTGATAACGCCCAGAAAAAGAACTATGCTTGGTGAGTTGTTGAATTTCAAATAAGACAAAATAGATAGCTGCTAAAAATAGCGCTACCAATAAAAATTCCCACCAACTGATCTGATTAAAAAATTGTTCTACCACATCTGGTTGTTCTATCACATCGACTCGTTCTACCACGCCTGTTTGGTCAGTCGTATCTTTTTGTTCCATCATAAATTATTTTAATGCTTCTCGATGATATTTCAAATAGCCTTTATCTTCTAATAAATGACCTAGTTCGTTGACTAACACTTCATTAATCTCTAACCATCCATCTAACTGTCTGCGCAACAAACCAATACCTATCAAGCGTTGTAAAATAGGTGCGTATTTATCCGTAAAAGCAGGGCCAAAGATTCTTCTTAAACGGTATTCATTGGTGCGTTTTTCTATCATAATGGCAGCTAAAAGAATCGCTACATCAGGGTTTAAAAAATCGGGTAAACCAAAAGTAAAGCCACCAATATGTTGGACACGGTCTTCATCAATTCTAACGGTTGCACAAGACCAACGATTTAAAGCTTCTCCTATATTACCGCCTGATAAACGATATATTCTATCTATCAATCGCTTAAATTCATTTGCAGATAAAGGTTCCCCGTCTATGTTGGTTAATTTTTTGTGGGTCGCACCATGTCGAATCATAATAGCCTCTCGAATTTCTTCTAGTGACATTTTGTCCACATTAATTTCTGCTTGAAAAACCTTACTTGTTTCGTGAAATAAATTTAGATGTGTGTTCAACCAATTACTCATAGAAACTAAAAAGAACAAACGATTTGAATTGCCATCAATAAATTTTCGAAGGGTGCGTACATTTTGGCTTAAGGGTAAATCTTTATCCCACCATAATTCTAAATCATCTATCCAAATTAAAGGAGGTCCTTTATCAGTTGTATATTTTTTAATAAATGCTAAAGCAGGTTCTAAGTTAAAACCTGTTGTCATTCGTCGCCCATTCAATTTAATCAAAGTATTGGGCGCTAATCGAATCGTGTTATTATTAAAAAACTGGGTGGCAATTAACTCTCCTAGAATCGTCTTTCCAGAAAAACGCTCTCCTGTAATAACCGCAGCTCCTCTATAATTCGCTTTCCAATTATCAATTAATTTTTTTACATGTGCTAACTCTCGTTGACGACCAACTGCAAAGGATTCTCCAATAAAACCTTTCGTCAAAAAAATACTCGCATAATTACTATTATTATCATCCCCTGTTCGACTTTGAATCAATCGTACTATTTTTTCGGCATCACTTAACGCATCTTCTTGTGCAACAGTAGCTCGTAGGTTTTGTAAACGTTGCCATTGTCCATTAATCCATTTGCCAATACGATTTTGTATTCGATTTTGTCTTTTTCTAAATTGATTTAAAGTAGCTTCTTGAAGCGGTATTGGCAAAAATGCTCGATTCGGCTCATAGATAGCCGATACATTAAAGATATATGCTAACCGATGGTGTATTTCCGACCTTAAGGAGACCAAGCTACTAGCTGCTTGTTCCGAATTTTTATAAAAAGTATTTAATGGTTGGCAGATAGTCGCTTTATCTACATCTACTTTTCTCCCTTCTTTTTCATCCGCATCTAATAAAATAGCTCGATTTTTAATATTAATCAAAGCCATTTTTAGCCCATTATGCGTATTTTCTGTCAATTCCCAAACCTCATACAAAAGGGGTAGTATCTCCGCATCCAACCATTGTTTAGAGCTTCGCTTAAAAGTCAAATCTTTAATTTCTACCATACCACCGTTTGCATTAACAGGCGTATCCATTCTAGGAACCAGCTCATTAATCCGATGTTCTAAAGCATCCGTAAATACATTAAAATGATTCGGCAAGCTGATGCCTGCTTCTAAATCTTCTAAATGCTTGATGATTTTAGATAACTTAGGAATTTGTTCCTGCTCAATTTCCTCAATCGTCTGATTCGCTATAGTTTGTACGTTGGCAATTTCGGCTTGGCAGAAATTTTCGGTTTTTCGCACCAATGCTTCAATTTCATTAAAATTAGAAGCCACATTTAATAAAACCCTATAATCTTTTTGTAGCCTTAGGCATTGGTCTGCCATAGCTAATAATTGCTGCTTATAAACGAGCCAAGGATTTTGTTGTAATTGCCATTGAGCAAGGTGTTTGGTCTTCTTTTTTAATGGAATATTTAGCCCCCTTTCTACATCTCCTTTAAAATCATAAATCGCTTTTTCTAATGTTTCTTGAGAAGCTAAATTTAAGTTACGTAAAGCAACAGAGGTGGTCAATCCATCAATTTTAATAATTTGTCCTTTCTGCTGTTGGAATAAAATATCTCTCCATAATATCAAAAAGTCCTTTGCTAAATTCGACCACTCAAAATTCATCCAATTATATTCAAATTGTTGTTGCTCCGTCAATTCAGCAGTATTTCCTGTCAATTCTTGATAACAGAAATCGCCTATTTTAACCAAAGCATTCCCAATAGAGCTAGCTTCGTTAGCCATCACTTCAAGATTTATGGGCAAATTTTTAGCTTCCCAAGTCTGTTGGATACTTTGTTGGAGTATTTGTTCAAAGTTGGATAATAGGTCTGATAGTTGCTTCATTAATTCGAATTACAGATGGAGGATTAATTAAAATCCTACTTAAATTTGTTTAAAAGTGTTTAGACGACAATCTGTTCAATCATTCAGCGGCTAAATTAAGCAAATCTATGGTTTTTTAGATAAAGACTTCTTTTTTGGAGATAGTCACTTGTTTTCTTAGCTTATTTTTGGTCAAAAAAAAACTAAATTAACAACTCATACAAAGGGTGGAACGTACGCAGAGATTTAATAATGAAGAAGTTAAATTCTAAGCGAACTCAGCGGGATTATTTTTGTCAAACTATTGACCAAATAATTCACTCTTGAGCATATTTTTCCAAATCACCTAAATATTCTTACTCTACATTTAGTAACTCGTTACAATAGTTAGTATTTTGTGGTCTATTTTCTCTTATTTTCAATAGCGCAAATCAACAAACAATTATGAAGCAATTATTTAGCTTAAAAAATAAAGTGGCGATTGTCACGGGTGGTGGAAAAGGGATTGGGGAAAGCATTTGTAAAATCTTTGCTCAACAAGGAGCAATTGTGCATATTTTAGATATTGATAAAGACAACGGTTTGCGAGTCAGTATGCAAATTAGAAATGAAAAAGGAACCGCTTTCTTTCATCATATTGATTTAACGAAGCATAAAAAATTGGGCAAGTTATTCAAACAAATTTATAAAAAGGAAGGGAGTTTGGATATTTTAGTGAATAATGCAGGGATTGCACATATTGGCAATGTAGAAAAAACAACACCAGATGATTTAGATAAATTATATGCAGTCAACGTCAAAAGTGTTTATAGTTGCTTGCATTACGGGGTTAAGTATATGAAAAAATCTGGTGGTGGTTCTATTGTCAATTTAGCGTCTATTGCTTCCGTTATTGGCTTGGCAGATAGATTCGCTTACTCTGCTACGAAAGGAGCTATTTATACGATGACTTTTTCTATTGCGAAAGATTACATACAAGATCGTATTCGCTGCAATGCGGTTGGGCCTGCTAGAGTACATACGCCTTTTGTGGACGGCTATTTAAAACAACATTATCCTGGTAAAGAAAAAGAAATGTTTGAGGTGTTATCTAAAACGCAACCCATGGGTCGAATGGGTAAACCTGATGAAATCGCTCAATTGATTACTTATTTGTGTTCAGATGAGGCGGGTTTTGTAACGGGTAGTTTTTACCCTATTGATGGTGGGTTTTTGACACTTAATACTTGATTTTTTTTACAAGCTAGATAGGGCGATTAGGTGATTTTTTAACACATAGTCACAGTAGTATTTACACATAGTTCGTAAAGACTATGTTCACTATGTGTTAAAAAATGAATAGTTAACTGATTTTCATCATTTATCTAACGCTCCCATAAGCTCCTGAGCAGCCTCATTTTCTGGCCACAGCCGTAATGCTTCCGTTAAAGCTTTCCTCGCCGATGCGGATTCCTTTTTTGCCAAATACGCTTTACCCAATAAGGTATAAGTATTAGAAAAAAAGCCGTGTTCTTTCTCGCTTAAAGCCAATATTTTCAAACCATCCTCAACTTTTCCAGTTTTCAAAAGTTGGTCAGCGACTCCATTAATACCCTCAGGAGAAACGAAATAATTGAAATAAAAATTGGATTGCTTTTTCAGGTCTTTATATTGTTGAATAGTTTTTTCAACACCAATTTTCGCTATCGAAGTATTTAGAAAATCTTTAATAGCAACAACTGGTTTATTTAAATCCTTATCTCCTCTTAATATCTTTTCTAAATAATGGGTGGAGATACCAAATAAGGCGTCTTGTCCATCTTTTGGGCTGACAGAAGTTCCACTTAAAACCCCAACTAATTTCCCTTCCGCATCTATTAAGGGAGAACCACTTGCGCCGCCAATATTAACGCCTTTATTTTCCTGAGAAAAAATAATCCGATTGCCTTTCACCCCCAATACGGTCGCAG
>JAFMDF010000250.1 GCA_017857395.1 Bacteroidota bacterium
ATTATTTCGTGTAATTTATGTATTAATCAAAAATTTGAGCGAACCTAGCGATTTAGATGATGAATATATTGGTATTGCCCACATTGCCTCGCCTAATAGTCTACGGAATATCAAAATTAACTCAAATGTCTGCATTAGTCTTGTAGATATTTTTGTTCAAAAAGGGTATAAATTAGTTGGTCGTGCCGAAATCATTTCTAAATCAGCGCCTAACTTTAAAATCGAAGCCGCTAAAATTTTGGAGATGGCAGGAGTCGCTTTTCCTGTACAAGCCTTACTAAAAATTAAAGTCATTAAAACTGCACCTATTTTAGCACCCAGCTACCTACTATATCCAGAAACGACGACGGAGGCAGCGCAAATCAAGGGCGCATTAAAAATATATCGGGTAAAAGAACACCTTCAGAATAGTAAATAATCATAATTTGATTACTTTAGTAACATCAAAATAATAAGTCCGTCATATAGACACACCAAGGCTTGAATACTCTTAGAGGTCTGCCAACAAATTGACGGAGTTATTTTCAACCATTACTTAGCAAACCTAACTACTAAAGTAATCTAAATAACATGAAAAAGTATCTCCTTTTTTTCTGCTTTGTTTTCCCACTATTTCTTCATGCACAACGTACGCAAAAACCTGCCATTCACGCCAAAAATTGGTTGGCAATTACAGGTAAACCAATGGGCGCAACAGCGGGTGCTACCATTTTTAACAAAGGTGGCAATGCCGTAGATGCAGCCTGTGGAATGTTAGCGGCAACGGCTACTATGTGGGATGTCTTAAGTTGGGGTGGAGAAACCCAAGCATTGATTTATAATCCAAATACAGGAAAAGTGATTGGCATTAATGCTTTAGGGGTCGCACCAACAGGCGCAACGCCTGATTTTTTCAAAGGCAAAGGCATGGATTATCCGCCACAATATGGGCCTTTGTCCGCAGTTACCCCTGGCACGCCTGGTGGGTTAATGACCATGTTAGCAGAATATGGAACGATGAGTTTGAAAGCCGTTTTAGCGCCTGCAATGGAAATGGCAGCAGGATATCCGATAGAAATTCAAACGGCGAATGCGATTGAAAGCCAGAAAGAACGAATTAAAGCTTGGCCTTATTCTAAAAAAGTGTATTTACCTCATTTAGGCGAAGAACGAGAAGCGCCTTATCCTGGGGAAATTTTCAAACAATTGGATTTACTGAATACCTTAGAAAAATTAGTCGAAGCGGAAAAAATAGCTTTGGCAGTAGGCAAATCTCGCAAGGAAGCTATTTATGCAGCTTATGACCGCTTTTATAAAGGCGATATTGCCGATGAATTTGTCAGAGGTTGCCAAGAACAAGAAGGTTTGATTACCAAAGCAGATTTAGCCAATTGGAAAGTCTATATCGAAGAACCTGATATGACCAATTATAAAGGCATTGATGTGTATAAATTGACTTCTTGGGTGCAAGGGCCAGTTTTGTTACAAGCCTTGAATATGGTAGAACAATTTGATATGACTTGTATGGAATTTAATACCGCCAAATATTTACATGGTTTGTATCAAGTGATGAATATGACCTTTGCAGATAGAGATTTCTATTATGGCGATCCTTATTTTGAACCAAAAGAACCGATGAAAGGCTTATTGTCTAAAGAATATGCCAAGAAAAGAGTGCAGGAAATTAATTGGAAAAAAAATGATGTCGACACTAAACCAGGCGACCCTTATCCTTATGAAGATGGTATCAAAATTAACCCTTTCCAAGATTTATTGAAAAATTGGGGCGGTTCTGTTTCCGCAGCACCTGCGCCTCAATTTAATGAGAATGAGGAATTTCCACAAGGAGAAGACTTTTATATGGGTACGACTTCTATTCAAGCCGCAGACAAAGATGGTTGGGTGGTTTCTATCACGCCAAGTGGTGGTTGGGTGCCTGCGGTTATTGCAGGAAATACAGGCGTTGGGATGAGTCAACGGATGCAGAGCTTTGTTTTAGATGCTGCCGAAAATCCTTATAATGTAGTTGAACCGGGCAAACGCCCAAGAGCGACATTAACGCCTTCTATGGCATTAAAAGATGGCAAACCTTTTATTTCTTTTGCGGTACAAGGAGGCGATAGTCAAGACCAGAATCAATTACAATTTTTCTTAAACATGGTCGAATTTGGGATGAATGTACAAGAGGCCGTTGAAGCACCGAACATGAATAGTTTCCAATTAAGGGGGTCTTTTGGTAAACATGAATTTAAACCTGGTGTCATGTTGGTCAATGAAAACACACCGCCTTGGACTCGAAAGAAACTAACCGAAATGGGCTATAAATTAGAATATAACGCCCGTACTTCTGGCCCTATTAATGCTATCTATTTTGATTGGAAAAATGGGTCTATGTGGGGTGGAGCTAGTAATTTTGGGGATGATTATGGGATTGGTTGGTAATCTTAGTGATGAGTGATGAGTGATGAGTCAAATCATAAATCTGAAATCATACATCTTACATCATAAATCCATCTAGACTTAACGTGACAGATTTATGATGTAAGATTTATGAACTATGATTTAAGATTTTTTCACACGCCCACTAATGTACCATTATCTATCTTTCGGCTTTTATCCCATTCTAAATATATTTAAGCCTCCAACGCCCCAAACTCCTCTTCCAAATTCTGAATAAAATCTTGATAATACTTCTTCGCAGCATTGTCTTTATGAAAAGTCAAATAATGGGTTCGTTTTAAACCCTGCTGCCCTAATTTTTTAAAGACTAAATCCTTTGGTAATTTAAAAGGTTTTAGCGTCCAGCTTGGCATGCACATTATCCCCATATTCGCATTGACCAACTAGTCAAAACTATGTTTTCTATATGTAAAACTATGTGACTATGTGGCAAAAAAATCTACTAGTTATGCAAAAACAATTAAAGCATTACCAAGACAAGTTAGCCTACGAAATGGATCCGTCCGATTTATTTACCGCTATCGAAAATGGGGAAGCTGTTGTCGTTATTGACACTCGCCAAGCTTTTGGCTATGAAAAAGAACGGATTCCTGAAGCCGTAAATATTCCGCATCGAACCATGAACGAAGCAACTACTAGTCATTTAGATAAATCCAAAATGTATGTTTGTTATTGCGATGGTATTGGTTGCAATGCTTCTACAAAAGGGGCTATTAATATGACTAAATTAGGTTTTAAAGTCAAAGAATTAATTGGTGGCTTGGAATGGTGGATAAAAGATGGCTATGCTACGGAAGGAAATTTTGCGACAGATGGAACGCTAATAAAATGTGCTTGTTAAGTACGGGTTGCGGGTTGCGAGTTACCAGTTGCGGGTTGCGAGTTACCAGTTGCGGGTTGCGAGTTGGAATAGAAAATTTAGCTTATTATTAGGGAACTAAGCCAATTAATTGTTGTTTTATACTAAGTAGTTCATACAAACAGTATGCTACTCGGAACTCGTAAACCGCAACTCAAAATATGAAATTACCAAACATTAGATTTGCCCTTCCTAAAGATATGCCTAAAGTTGTTGAACTCTGTCAAGCACATGCAGCGTATGAACAATCAACCTATTCCCTTGAAGGAAAAGTCGAACAATTAACGCGATATTTTTTTGATACGCCTGCCATAGCCTACTGTTTGTTGGCTGAAATCGACCAACAAATAGTAGGCTATGCTACTTTTATGAAGCAGTTTTCCACTTGGGATGCTGCTTTTTATTTGTATCTCGATTGCTTGTATTTTGAACCCGAAGCTAGAGGTAAAGGCTTAGGAAAATTGGTCATGGATTATGTTTGGGCATTTGCGAAAGCAGAAAACTGTTTTCAAATTCAATGGCAAACGCCTGAATTTAATAAAAATGCCATTGGTTTTTATAAAAAAATCGGTGCTACGGCTAAAAGTAAGGAGCGTTTTTTTTGGTTGGTGGAAAATGAATTAACTTAGGCTTTTTTATCATCTAGTAACTTCCCAAAATTAATTCGACAATTAATTTTGCTAGATGATTTTATTAGAAAACGCTCAAAAGTTAACCAGTAACAGGAAGTTACTGGTTAATAGGGCTGCTTCATAAAAATGCCTTTTACTAATGAAAAATCTAATCACTTCCTTTTGCTTATTCTTTTTAATCATTCCTTTATCTTTTGGTCAGCATGCAGAAAAGACAGCTGCACAAAAAGAGGACCCCGAAGCGGTCGTTTCTACCACCAAACAAAGTGTAAAAATTGATGGCGTAACCATCCCTTTGACTGCTAAGGCAGGTACGATGGAACTGCGAGATGAAAATAATGAACCGATTGCCCTTTTTGGTTTTACGAGTTATACCAAAGACGGCGCTACTACCAAACGACCGATTGTTTTTGCTTATAATGGTGGGCCTGGTTCTTCTTCTTTTTGGCTGCATATTGGCGTGTTAGGCCCAAAACGGATTGCTGTGAAAGACCCTGAATTTACACCTGCTGCACCTTATGAAATGGTCAATAATAATTGGTCTATTTTAGATGTGGCGGATTTGGTGATGATTGACCCTGTCGGTACAGGATTGAGTGTTCCGATTGGAAAAGCGGAGTTTAAAGACTTTTGGGGGGTCGATGCGGATATTCGTAGTATTAGTTTATTTATTACGCAATACCTCAAAGAAAATGGGCGCTTTAATTCTCCTAAATATTTATTGGGCGAAAGCTATGGTACTTTTAGGAATGCAGGCGTGATGGACAAATTATTGAGCCAAGGAATCGCTATGAATGGCGTGATTATGGTCTCTGCTGTTTTTGATTTAAGAACGCTTATTTTCCCACCAAATGATGATTTACCTTACATCGTTCACTTTCCAACTTATGCGGCAACTGCTTGGTACCATGATAAAATTGCTAACAAAACGCCTAAATTAACCGACTTCATCCAAGAAATCAGGGAATTTACGGAAAATGAATATGCACCCGCTTTATTTAAAGGTGACCAAATTTCAGCTACGGACAAACAAAATTTAGCTAATAAATTAGCCGCCTATTCAGGACTAAGTGCGGATTATTGGATGAAGGCGAATTTACGGGTCAAAAATGGTGAATTCTTTGCGGAATTTTTACGAGATGAAAGTGGAATAGTAGGTCGTCTAGATTCCCGTTTTACAGGTATTAATATCGATGGCATCAGCCAAACGGGCGATCACGACCCGCAGAGTTCTGCTATTTCTCCTGCTTATATTTCTGGATTTTTAGATTATTTCCATGGCGAATTGGGTGTCGATCCCTCTCACAATTATTCGTTAACTGCTGGCAGACGAAAGGGTTTTAAATGGGATTGGTTGCATCAAGGCAATATTGGCTGGGGGACACAAGCAGCTATTAACACAGGCATTGACATGGCTAGGGCAATGACTCGTGATCCGAATATGAAAGTCTTAATCCTTAATGGATATTACGATATCGCCACCGTTTTTTATGGCGTAGAACATTCGATTAATCACTTAAATCTACCTCCTAAAATTAAGGATAATATTATTATGAAGTATTACGAAGCTGGGCACATGATGTATACGCATCAGCCGTCTTTGGAGCAGTTTAAAAAAGATGTGGCTGGGTTTATTTTAGATACTTCTAAATAAGAAGTCAGAAGTCAGACCGTAAATTAAAATTTACTGTCAGAAGTCACTTACTACTGGACATTGGATACTTGTTGCTAGATTCTTGATGAGCAGAAATAATGACCCAATATCGGAACAGCCTAAAAATCAACTATTTAGATAGCTATGAATTTGGTATTTGATTTATCTAATATCAAAAATCCAGTATCTAGAATCAAAATGTCCAGTAGTAAGGTCAGAAGTCAGACTTGATTCAGTTAATTTACTGATTACCAGAATTTTAATCCTAAATCATCTGACCTCTGACATCTAAAAAATATCAATTATGAAAATAGTAATCTACATATACAGTGGCATGACCATGCTCGATGCTATCGGCAAATAGTAAAAAGAATTCATTCTTGAGTAGGTTTAGAAAATTGAAACTTACTTTTATTCTTTATTTACCTCTACCTCAATCGGCAAACATATATTTTGCGGACAATCTATTCCCAATAAATAATCTTCAATTTCACCAGATGCTACTCGTCCATAAGGCGTCATGTTATCCTCATTACTCAACCTAATTCGGAAACCAACTTGGATACCTTTAACCGCATCGTTGGGAACACTGAGGGTTAAAAAACTAGGAAAAACACCATCCTTATTGTCTTTTAAATCTAGCACCATTTCATTAGATTCATCAAAATCGCCATCTCCATTCCAATCAATCCATGCTTCCACATAAGCCGTATCTCCTGTAGTATTAGTGACGGAGAAAGGTAATCGGATACTTCCTCCAGGAATTATATTTAGACTAGAAAAAATGGTAATACCATCTTCATCATCTATATTATCGGTATCATCTCCTAAAGCTTGAGCATTCGGGAAACCGTCCTTATCCATATCCACAGTATCTCCTAAAAATAAGCCTATAATAATTTGATGACTTGGCCCACCTGTTGAGTCATACGTTTCATAATCCGTTACGCCAGTTGTTCCATTAGCAATATCAGGTAAATCACCGTAATCATAGATACCACAAACCAGTCCTACATCAAATTGATGGGCTCCACCGCCAGTTTGATTAGTGGTCATATTTATTACGGGAAACAAGTTTGACATAATTGAATAATTAGCAGCAGCAACATCAGAATCTATATTATCATTGGTGTTACCATTAACATTGGTAGTTGTAAACCCTAGGTAAACGGTAGTTTCAACGGTAAATTCTCCACTTGACATATCATATTGACCAAATCCAAATACAATGTTATACTCCTGATTATAAGACAATCCTGACCAACCTGTATTTGGGGTTGCTACACCACTAACGTCTACGGTGATTCCAGTCGTGTCTACATTGTATTGATTAAAATAGTAGTTACCATTGGTAGTCGTATCTTGTCCTATCAGTATATCATTTCTGTCATATAATCGAACAATCAAACTATCAATGCCTCTTTCACAAGCATCTTGAATCCCGTTTTGGATAGAATCACACCAAACATAATTCCCTATTTCCAAGGGTGCTGATTCACAAGCGGCTTCTAAGTCTCCTAGGCCGTTCGCTTTTCCAAAAGTAATATTACTTGAACCTCCTGGATTTAATGGAAATTCGTCCGTATCAAATAAGGTATATCCCCCCACTAAGGCAGCATAATTAGCAGAATCAAGTGATACGCCTTCTCTTCCTCCTGTCGTATTATTGAATTTCAGTACTCCACCAGAATAATCGCTAAAAGGGTCCATCGCAGTTGTCATTACATACGGCTTTCCTTTGAGTTGTAATAAAGCGCCTTGAGTAGTCTCCCAATGAAAACCACCACTCACATACCCCGTTAATGGATTTGTATTATCTGGTTTAATTGGCGACCAAATATTTTCAAAATTATACAAATCCCATGAATAGAATTCAGTACCGCCTGGGCCAGATGGACTCACGCCTCCTGCACCAGCACAACTGCCTCCACCTGTTTCTAAAACAAAATTACCTGACTGAAAACAAGCTTTTAAGATATCTCCCGCACTAATGGAAAAGGTCAGAACTGACTCGCTAGGGTTTAAATAGACACCAGCACCTGATTGATCTCCAAAACGATCTCTAAAACCTAGAATCATATCTCCATTATCCGCAAATTCTATATCCGATAATACAGGTTGTGGATAACCTATTTCAGGAGGAACGGTAGCAGTATTTCCTGTATAAGTTATCGTAGCAGTAGTTGCCCATGGATTCCAATCTGAAAGAGCATCTGGACTAGAGGCATAATTAATAAAAGCCTGTCTGCTATAATTTAATGGGATGGTTAATTCTAAATTAAAAATTGTTCCGTTTGGTAATAAGGAATGTACATAAGCATTAGTTCCGTTTTCGTCTACAGAACCAACCCATAATTTACCTTGATGAAAAGCTAAGGCAAAAGGACGATGACGGCCAGCAGTCGTTTCATCTGGTGCATCCCATGATTGGGAAAATGTTGTATTAGCAGTACTCCCACTAGAAACATCTAAAGCATAGATTTTTTTATCAAAAAGATTAATGACATAAAGCGTACTATCATCATCAGACATCTCCATATCCCCAAAAGACCGTTTCCCTACCCCATCGAAAGAAATATCCCCTATTCCTAAATCATAAACTTCTCCTGGATGAGGGTCTGCCCCTCCTGCTGGTGTAAAATCATGGACATCCGTACCTGCTGAATTAGTCGCAGTCAATATCGCATCCAAATTAATTGTTCCCGTTTTAGTGCCAGCTAAATCATATTGATAAATAGCATCTGGACCATCTGGGCCAAATCCAACGTACCTTTTATGGAAAGCAGATAAATAATAACGCTTTTGGGTTGGTTGCCAAGCCACACCATATACCGCACCGACATCATTATGGTTAGCTAATATTTCTGCTTCATAACCTGCCGTCTTGGTTGTCCCTGTAAAATCATGTCCATCGGCACTCTCTCGTAATTTAACAATTGCCGCTTCTCCTGAGGTCGCTCCATCATAAGCCCCAATACTATAACAAGGAATGATGACAAAAGGATCCGCTTCACAATAATCCTTAGGATTACTTAAGCCAAATTTAGTACAGGCAGGTGCCGTTAAAAATTGTACATCTGTTCCATTATCATTCCCTGCATGGGTTGGACTTGCCCAACAAGCAATACTTTCTGGCAAGATAAACTCTACCCGATAGGCTGCTCCATCTGTCAAACCACAAAGTTGCCACTCTCCATCATTATCTGTCCATATTGTATCTATCGCATTATTTTGACAATCATAAACAACTACTTGCACGCCTTGAATACCTGTCTCATTGGTATCATCTGTACCATCAGCATTAAAATCCTCAAAGGCATTACCGCCCAAACAGCCTGAAGTATTTGAACAAGTCGCTACATCGTTTGGACAAGGATTCGGTGATTTTATAAGAATGGTATCCGCACAAGTCGTGGTCGTCACAAAGGTTGTTATAATAGTATCTTGTCCAATACCATCGGCATTTAAAGCAATAGTAACTGTTTGCGGGGAAGTGCTGCCACTAATAATGGTTTGGACGACCATTCCATTCACTAGCACCTGAATATCTTCAACTGGCTCATCTATCCAACTAATATTTACATCAAAGTTAGTAGTAAATGTTCCATTATTATTATCTATACAACTATTCTGTGTCGTACTAGCAGACAATTGACAAGCATTTGGTCTAAAATCTATTTCCTCTTCGTATTTATAAGTATTATAGGCCTTTAATAGTTCGGTCGAACCTGCAACTGGAATGCCCGACGGAACATCAACATTGAAAGATGCAACATGGCTAATTGTGACTCGATTCCCAATATGGGTTAAATCACTACCCTTTCCAAGTTCATTGGGTGCATAAAATAAGTTACTTGAATTATCAAATTCAAGGGAAATTTGCGCACTATTGTCCAATTGCCTAAAAATATCCTTCCTAATTATAGCAAATACGTTCTCAAAGAAGCTCAAATCTTCCTCTACCAAATTAGAAAAACTAGCGCGTTGCGCTGTTTTCTCTGATGATAATTCAATTAGAAAAAGGTTATCATTCGTTGCACCTAAACAACTTCCGTATATAGATAGCACAAAAACGATGATAAACTGGCTTAATATATTACTCATTGTAATTTAAATTCTATTTTGCCCCAACTATAATCTGCTTAAAATCAACAAATAGAAAGGAAAATGACCTAAAACTTACTCTCTTGAATAGGTATAATAAAGTGGAGGGGAAACCTTATCGAAGTTTAATATCTCGGATTAATTGCAATCTATTGGTTTATTCAAATAGTTTTCAGAATAATTCGATTAAAATGTGACAAGGCAAATTAACTTATTCTTTCGTGTGAAATTTTAAAAAGTGGTATGATTTTTGGTGCTATTTACATGTCTTCCCATTCGTAGTTTAATAATTCCCCCTACCTAAATTATTTCCTATAACTAGTCCGAGGTTTCTCTGTTGTTGAGCAACCTAAATAAAACATGCTAATTATTAATTAACAATTTAATTACAAATCGTAATAAGCCTCCCTACAATACCTCCCGTTTTCAAACAAATTTTAACACTTACAATTAACAGATGCTTATGAATCCGCACAAGTCCCTTTATCTGGTCTTGGCCACCTTTTTGTCATTAGTTATGACAACCCAAATTTATGCTCAGGAAATCTGCTCAAGTCGGGAAATCTCCTCGACACAATCTTGTGCTACCCCTGAAGCTCTCCCCTTTAACTTGTACCTCCCATTCACCAATCTCAGTAATCCTAATTTCTTGCTACAGAATGGGAGTTTTACAGAACTAAATGAGGAGCGTTCTGCAATTTTGGAAGGAACCTTGGTAAATGTTGAAGACAATAATGTCCAATTTTCCATCCATCTAACTTTTGAAAGTATCTCGACAGAACATGATGCCCCTCTTGGAAGCGATTGTTTTCCAAATGTCGACACTTCTAATTTTTATTATTACAAATCATTTCAAGGAACTATTCTAGGTATCAATGAAATGGAAGGTGCTTACGTTAATGTAATCAATTCACAAAATGCCTTACAATTAGGTTATGGTGCTAACTGTTTTAGTAAAAGCCTTTCTTTTGGAGCGGCGGCTAAATTTGTTATGATTTTGGCAGCTAATCCACAAAATGGGTTTGTTTTAGCACCTATTGCTCGGGGAGGTACTTATTTAGGAGGACATGTCGCCTTAGAATTAACAGATTGTAATCCATGTGCCCTCTTAGGAGGTGACTCAGACGGAGATGGCATCTGTGATAACGAAGATTGTGCTCCTGAGGACGCAACGCTTCCTGCTGAACCTAATTCTCCATGTGATGATGGCGATGAGGAAACAGTCAATGATATCATCACAGAAGATGGTTGTTCTTGTGCTGGTGAAATTGAAACTAATAATCCAGTAATTGGAGAACCATTATTTGAATATCCATGTGGTATCGCTAATAAAACCATTGAAACTTATATTATTGGTGTAAAAGGCCAAAATAATCCTTGTTTCGACATTCCAAACCCTGAAAATGTTTCTAAAGTTACCGTTGAATTATGGGTAGCAGGAAAAGAATCATTAGAAACGGTAACCTTCACTACTGAAGGAGGTACAGCTGGCAGTAGTTCCGCAACTACTCCAAGAATTGTTGTTACACAGGCTAGTAGTTCTGGAGAAATAGAGTATCTATTTAGAGAAACTTTTGATGGTAACTATGATAAGGTTTGTTCCGGATATAGTCAGGGAAGAAGTATGGCCATTTACGTAGAACGAATAGTTGAAGGAGCTGGAGCTAGTGCTTACTTCTTAGATAGAGAATTACATAGTACCAATAATGTTATCGATTGTATCAGCTTTGATGCTGCACTTTTACCAAGTGGTGGCATTAGAGATCTTGAATTTGCTATTCCTATTCATGAAAAAGGAAATACTAATCGACCAATAACGGTAGAAATTGATATTAAGGGGAGCAATAACGATATTCTTGCTACTAAATCAGCGCGTTTTACAGAACAAAACGCTGGAGAAGAAGCTTCTTTATTTACTATTGATTTCCAAAATATATCAGACCAAGCTGTTACTGCAACCGTAAATATTTGTTCACCAACTGACAATGGCGAATCATTTGGAGTGGGCCTAATTACCTTCACTTCAAATTGTGCAGAAGCCGAAGAAGAACCCGAAGAAGAGGAAAGTTCGAGTGTAATCTCTGAAGTCTGCACCATAAGAACCGCTTCTAATACTACGCTATGTCAAGGTGATTTTGAAGGTATAAATTATGGTGGTTATTTATTATTGAATGGAATAGGAAAACATTATAGTTTAGTCAATGGTCAGTTTGCTGAATATGACGATGGTACGGCTCGATTAATTGGTGAATGGATTAATATTGATAATAATGACATTAAATTTCAAGTAGATGTAACCCTTGCAGGCAGAACCGCTAGTACGCCTCCAAATAGCCCTAAAGGACATTGGTGTTTAGAAACCGATGAATCCGCCTTCTATTATTATACACAAACTAAAGGTGTTTTAAGAGGTAAAGGCGCAATAGAAGGGGCACTCTTAATGATTGGTCGAGCAGGACCAGCTTTCCAATTTGGTATTGGTGCCAATCCAACTAATGCGGAATTAACTTTTGGTGCAGCAGGCTGGTTAACCGCCACTATAGTTAACCAACCTTCAACTGGTATGGAATTAACTTTATTAACTAGTGCAAAAGGTAGCAATGGAGATATAAATATTAACTTATCTGGCGACCCTATGACTTGTATTGAAAATAGAGATGCTATTAACGCTAGCTGCTTAGAAGACATCATAGTTACAGCAGCCGTGGAAACTACAGGCAAGGTCGTCAACTGGGAAACGCCAACTTTTAGTTCTTCCTGTTTATTCAATGCCAATATGGATTGTGCGACTACTCCAGAACAAATAGCAGGTTTTGATTATGTAGGAACATTAGATGGCAGCAGATATTTCTGTTCCTTAACGTCCTTTACCTACTCGCAAGCTAAAAGTTTAGCCATCCAAAATGGAGGTCATCTAGCGGTAATTTGTGATCAAATTGAAAATGATTTCATTGCTACTAAATTAACAAATGATGTCGTTTGGATTGGGCTTTCTGACGAAGTGAATGAAGGTACTTTTATATGGGCTAACGGTGATAACTGTACTTATACCAATTGGTTAGGCAGTGACCCTAATGATGGACATAATACGAATGAATATGCTGGTGCAGACCATACTGTCCTACAAAAAAATAGTGGTGGATGGCTCGATAGAAATGGCCAAGCTCAATATAAGTTTATTCTAGAATTACCTTGTTCTGGCAATATGCCTACTGGTACGGCCGAAATGGTTCAAACGGAGGGACCTGCTTCAGGAACAACCTTCCCTGTTGGAGAAACGATTATTCTTTATGAAGGAAAAGACGGTTGTGGAAACAGTACGACCTGTTCTTTCAAGGTAACCGTTCAAGCACCCAATGATCCATGTGCAGGCGATAATGCGCCTAACGTAACGGTTGAAACTCAAACTCCAGATTGCGATGGGAATAAAGGACAACTTATTTTTAAATTTAATGACCACCCAACTCGGACTAATATTGAATTTAGTTTGGATGGAGGCCAGACTTATCCTTTATATGTAAAAGATAATATTGGCATGGCTATGTTTGATGATTTATCAGCAGGTAGTTATGATTTATATGTCCGTTGGGGCAATGATGAGTGTCCAGTAGATTTGGGAACAACTACATTAGAATCGCAAAAATTAGAAGTAGGTACTTCCTGTGATGATAGTAATGCGGATACAGAAAATGACCGTATTCAAGCTGATGGCTGTACTTGTCAAGGAATTCCTCTCGGAGCAGACATCTGTGCAGTAAGAACCGCTTTTAATACAATCCGATGTATGGAAAATAATTATTTCGAAACGAATTATGGCGGTTATTTACTACTCGAAGGATTAGAAAGACATTATAGTTTAGTCAATGGACAATTTATAGAATATACAAATGGTACCGCTCTTTTGACGGGTGAATGGATAAATATTGCGGACGATAAAATTAGATTTGATGTAAATGTTACCCTAGCAGGCCGAACTGTTGCTACGCCTCCTAATAGTCCTAAAGGGCATTTATGCTTAAGTCCTGTTGAATCAGATTTCTATTATTATACGCAAACTACTGGTACGTTAACAGGAAAAGACAAAATTGCAGGAGCAACGATAATGATTGGTCGAGCAGGGCCAGCCTTCCAATTTGGCGTTGGCGCTAATCCAACGAATACCGAATTAACCTTTGGCGCTGCTGGTTGGTTAACAGCAACTATCGTAACCCAACCTACTACT
>JAFMDF010000031.1 GCA_017857395.1 Bacteroidota bacterium
CAATAGTTTTGCCTATTTTTTTTGAACGTCTTTCCGTCCAAAGTCTAAATTATTTGGCGCTTGCCAATTGAAATGCCTATATCCAGCATCTCCACATACATCTATTCCTACACTATAACTCTGACTAGCCCCATCAGCAGGTAAATTCGGAATGATTATCTCTTGTGGGCTTCCGGTCGCAGGAGTCGAATAGATGGTATTAAAATCAGCGTCTTTAACCGTAATCATTGGATTATCCAAAATGGTGTAATACTCAATTGACATTTTTTGGCTATATACTCTGAACGGTCAAGTATTTTGATTTTAAATCCAAGATTTATGCTTGCAAAACGTTAGTTTTAACATTGATAATCAAATAGTTATATTTTTGTTAAGATTTTCTTAACAATTCACAAAACTTGACCGTTTCTAGTATAAGTAGCTGTTTGGTCATCACAGGTTTGTTCTAAGATTTTGTTGTCTAATAATAGAATACACATAGATCTAGTTTCCAATGTAAGCACCTCACTACTAGGTTGATAAGCCCAAACCTGAATGTAAACAGTTTGATTAGGGCTAAAAGTGTTTGGCCAGTAACCATTTCCTCCCCCTGAAATTGGTGGTGTGTTACATTGTAATAAACTAGCTTGATTGCCAGAACAATCTCTCCAAAAAGCAATACCATAAGGTTGTTGTAAATTATTAGGAGTAGACCAAGAAATTTCTAATGACCCATTCTCATCTGCGGTAGTTGCAAACCAAGTATCTACATATTCTGTACCATTGACACAAGGTGGGGTAATGCCACTATCGGTTGCTTCGCTAAGATTATGTTGAACTGCTGCACCATTAATGGTAATGTTGATAGGGGAGTTACAATCTTCACCTGTTCCAGAGGAACAACTGCCCGTACTGTTTGCACAGAAAGCAGCGAAATCACCGCCGCCAGGTAGGTTAGGGTTATTGGAGAAATCATAACTGATATTACAATAATTATTTAGCGAAGTAGGAAAACAACCAGATAGTTGATTACTATTTACATACAACCTCTGAATATTATTTAAATTTCCGAGTTCGATTGGTATTACTCCAGCTAATTGATTTGCTTGAAGCCATAAGTCCTCAAGATTATCTAGATTCTCCAATTCCGACGGAATAGAACCAGTCAATTGATTATTGCTCAAAATTAAATATTTGAGTTTATTTAAACTCCCTAGTTCAGAGGGGATGGTGCTAGTCAATTGATTATTACTTAAAGTAAGGGTATGCAGCATACTTAAATTTCCAAGTTCTACTGGTATGATGCCATTCAATTGATTTGCGGCTAGAATAAGAGATTGCAGGCTGTCTAAGTTACCTAATTCAATAGGGATTGTTCCTGTTAGCTGATTGTGGGCTAAATCTAACGAGCTGAGCTTACTTAAACTTCCGAGTTCAGCAGGGATTGAACCTGTTAAATTGGTATTATTTAGCCACAATAACTGAAGGTTATTCAAATTTCCTAGTTCTGTAGGAATTGAGCCAATCAATTGATTCGTGTATAATAATAAAGATTGGAGATTGCTTAAATTGCCGAGTTCAGCAGGAATTGAGCCAGTTAGATTTGGATTGTTTGCTAAACTAAGAATTTGTAATTGGCTTAGATTGCCTACCTCTTTTGGAATAGTACCGTCTAAATTATTATTGTTTAAAAATAATTGGAGTACACACCTATCGGAATTTAAGAAAACGCCATGCCATGAATCCATTGGTTGACTCAAATCCCAAGTACTAGTCCAATTTGCTCCATCAGTATCATTGTATAAATCTACCAAAACTAAACTGTCCAATTCGCTACAACTAGTTTGAACTGGTTGACAAGTCAAAGTAATCGTATCTACACAATAGACATACGGAGCATCTACAGGGTCTAAGGAATAATATTTTAAGGCTACTTCAACTGCTTGATTTGGTGTCGTATTATCTAAGCAGAAATTAAATAAATTAGCCGTCATTCCTTGTGGCAGTCCTGCTCTAGCAGGAATGGAATTTACGGTTAATATATTATTGTGTTGAGAAAAACCTAATCCTGAAGCAACTTGAACATTGGAGAAAATTATCCCGCTTGCTAATGGTTCTAAATCTATTTGACTAATTAAAGAAGCATTATTGGTTAAATTCATAAAGAAACAACAGCCTTCTGCTTCACTTGTTGTGCTAGGGTTTAAATCTAAACAAGAATCATCGGTGACTATATTTTGGTCACAATAGGTCTGACTGGCAATGCCTTCATCAAAGATAGTAGTTGCATAGTCAGTAGCGGTTACAGGGCTAATGCCATTTGTTGAATAATTCGTAGTAACAGAGTTAGGCATAATTGTCTCTAAAGTAGCATCTTCACAATCAAAACAATCTACGTCATTTAATAAGCCATCCATATCGGTTTTGCCAATCCAGGTATCAAATTTATTTTTTTTACCTGTTAAATCATAAATCCAAGCATCCCCAAACAAAGCAAATCCTCCGTCGTTAGTTAGAATACATTCATACAACGTAGAAAATTTGTTACTTTCATTATAAGTTCTAGACCAGATTAGGTCTCCATTATTATCCATTTTGTGCAGAAAGCCTCTTCCTGTAGGTGTGAAATCATTTTCTTGTTGATAACCAGAAAAGAAGTATTCTGTAGCATTTTTTATATCTAAATCTAAAGCAACTTCTTTTTGTCCAAGAATACTAGAACCTCCTTTTTTAGCCCAGATTACATTTCCAAAGCCTGATAAAGTACCTGTTATCTTCATAGTCACCCAATTGGAGTGAGAACCATCCCAAGTTTCTCCTGTAATTAGAAGTTCATTTGTAGCAGGAATTTGCTTAATCGCATATCCTATATCCTCATTGCTATTGGTTGTTAAATTATAGGTTTTGCTGGTAATGTCTTGTAAGTTGCTATGAATGCCTAATACTAATAGTTCATTTCCACTTTGCCCAGTAATCATATATCCAAAATTATCTAGATTAGTGACTTCTTCAATGCCTAACCCTCTTGTACTAATAGTAGGATAGTTGAAAAAATATTGACGAAGTTCTGGTGCTGTACTTGGGGTATTTTCATTCCAACGCATGACAAAAGCCATGGAGGAATTGTCGGTTGTTCTAAGCAAATCTCCTACTATTACAAAATCACCATTACTATCCTGAATAATTTGATTAGTTTTGAAACTAAGGCTTGAGAGTGGATTAACCGTCAATTTTTTAGTCCATAAGACATTACCTGACAAGTCAAATCGCAGTAACATTACCTCGTAATTCGTTGAGTTTTCTGTAAAACTAGTAGCAGCGACATATCCTTCACAATTAGCTACTTCAATTAAATCCATGTGTTCTTTTGCGAATTGGATGTTGGTATTCGTTCCATTAATTTCTAAAGGATTACTTTTTAATTGGCCATTTTGGTCTAGTTTGGCAAACAAGAAACGAGCATCTCCATTAGATGGCCCGATGGTTCTTTCTAGTGCACCTATCACTGCAAAATCACCATTACAATCCTCTACTCCGCTATAAATCCATTCATTGGTAGGGAAATCGGATACATCGGGTGTTGAAAAAGAGGTACTAAAAGTAGTAAATGATGGATTAGCTACTTCAGTTGAACCACAATTATTCGTTGCTCCACAAGAAGGCAAAGTAAGCGTATCCAGTACATTTTCAAAACAACAAGTATCGGCACTACTAAAATAAGTAAACGCCAAACGAGATTTGAATACAATCTCTGATGCATTCGGCAATGTCCCTGTCGTACTTTCAATACAAGTAGTTATGGTTTCAGACTGTCCTGAATCCAATGGATTAGTTAAAGGGAAAATGCCACCAGTTGGGATAAATTGTAAGTCAGCAGGAGAAACTATTTGTACATGGACATCTGTTGCGCTAAAAGAGATAGAAGACTGATTGGTAACGGTAAAGGTATAATTATACTTATCGTTTGCTTCATTACAAGTAATAATAGGTTCGGTGATTTCAAGACATTTAAAATCGGCATCACATTCAAAAATCAAGGTGTCTCTGCATAAGACAGTATCTATTCCTGCAGCGGATAATCCATACCAGATTAATTCTACTTCTTGTGGTATTTCTGATTGGTCAATATCATCCAAACAGAATTGAATGAGGTCGTCAAAGAAACCATTAGGAATCATCGCAGAATTGATAGGTACCCAATCTATACTACTATCACTAGAACTATAACTTGCCCAATCATCTTTACTTGGTCCACCAATAGCATGGTAGCCAAAAATAACCCCTGAGGTAATAATTTTAGTTTCAATTTTAGTAAAAACTTCATATTGACAATGATTGATGACATCCAATTTGGTACAGCATGCTTGTAAAGCGGCATCTGTTACCAAATCTTGTTGAACAATACTTATGTCATCGCAGGGGTCGCAACAAGGCACTAATTCTACGCAAACTTGCTCTTGAGCATGGCAGCAGGCACTAAAATCAGCGGATAATAAGCCTACATAAAAACAAGTTGAAGTAGGGACTAAGCTAGGATTGTCGGCAATAATTTTAACACAAATATTATTAGAGGTGTTACCTGCGGGTACTGGATTTGGGCTTAAATTAATGAGTATAGATGGAGTAGCAGCACTAGCACTACATTGACTAAAAGTATAGCCTGCACTAATATTTTGTAATACCACACTACTTGCTGCGGTATTAGAATTGTTTTTTACTTTAAAATTATAAAAATATTCTAATGGATTTTCTGGATTACATTCGATAGATGTTTCCAAAATTTCTATACAAGGTGGGAACGTATCAAGTACTATACATTCTGTCGTTAAAGTATCAACACATACTACTTCTTCACAGTTTTGCCCAATGGTTTCATACCATTTTACGACATATTTTTGGATGGGGGCATATTGATTATCTAAAGTATCTATACAGAATTCAAAGGCATTAAGTGACCATCCCGTAGGAATAGAACCGCTAGAATGAGTTACCGCAAACTTATCATTGGTTGGTGTACCGTCAAAAGAAAAGTCAAGTCCTAAGTTCTGGCTACTCATTACCCAATTAGGGTTTAATAGTTCAACTTCGACTTTGGTAATATTACTGCCAATGTCATTAAATAAACTTATTGGATAGCAACAAATATCAGTGAAGCCTAGTTGAACATTGATGGCAGCAGATAGTTTTTTACAATCTGTCTCTTTCTTTGGACAGTCCGTACATCGGAATACTTCTACGTCACCTATTTCATATTTTTGCCTAGAATCATATCGTTGGTCAAGGTCAATGAATATATCGGTACTACCATTATTGGTCGGGTCATTGCAAGGCTGTACAACCCCCTTTATACCGTAAACGCGTTGATTATTGCTAGTAGACATATAATTACCAGTGGTCCAAACAATCGAGTCACAACCTGCCAAATAATCATTGTTATTTTCTGCATAACCATAATCAACTCCTCCTGCCGAATTAGAATAATTAGAGGAACTTTGTCCTACAAAATACTCTTTATTGTATACCCAATTTCCATTAATCAAAACATATTCATAAACATGAGCATCATACCATTTGCCTCTTTCTGTTACTAACATCTTACCTTTATTGGAAAAGGCAATGTCGGTAATTATATCTTCTCCATTAGCAGGAAAGGCGGTTATTTCTTGTACCTCTGCTCCTGTATAGATACAATTTCCATTGAGTGTTCCTGTAAAATCTCCGTTAAGGTCAAGAGCTATCGACCATAATTCATTTGGTACATTAATACCAACTTGTCGAGCGAAATAGACTCTAACGATGCCATTGATTTTAAAAACGCCAACCCCCCAGAGTAATTCTCCAGTGGATTCTTTTCCTGCTAAATCAGTCCCTGTTCCAAAAGGATCATATATTCCTTTAATATTTCCAGTTAAAATATCAATTTGATAGATTCGACCATCTTCGGTATTAGTAGCAAATAACTGGTCATTATATTGATCATAAACAATATTGCCAATTCCGTTGCCCTTATCGGAAGAGGAGTTGCCAGTATTTGGTATACTATTACTTGCTATTAGATTACATGGTGTAGCAGGAATAGTGGTGGTGGAAACAAAGACAGAAGTATTATTTAAATTATTACCTCTTGTCCGATAAATACCTCCTGTTCCCGCTGGTCCTACTTGATTGCCTAAGTGATTGACTCCATCTAATCTATAAATGTCCGTAGCCGCCAAAAAAATATCACCATTGGTTTTATTGATAGCTATTCCAAATACTTGTCCGATACTATCCCCATCCCACTGCGGTGGATGATAAGATTTAATTATATTAGTACCTTGGTTGAAATTATTCCAATCTGAACCAATAGGGGCAGAAGCATTTGGGCGTACATCAAAAATGGCAGCGACTGGCCCTCCTCCTTGTCTTGGGTCAGAGAAACAAGTTGCTACTGCCATGCCACATTGAAAACTATTGAGGAGACATAGATTGTCTTCAATAACAATCGTCTGCTCCCAAACAGTATCACAAACCACATCTCCATTTAATATTTTTCTACCTTTTACACAGAAATTATACGACCCTACACCTCCAAAATTATGTATTACTACCTCGGACCAAGATTTCCCAGTTATTTCATAGGTGCCATCACAGTCCAAATCATAGTCTAGTCTATCAGGGTAAAGTCCTCCGCTTACCTTTGGGGTAATCGTCACATCTGGATTATTTCCAGCACATAAAGCAACAGTATCAAGTGAAATATTAAAATCAATTTCCGACCAAGAAATGGTTTCACAATTATATTGGTCACAAAAGTCTTGGTTCATCGCAATACCTTGAGGAGTGTAGCTTGCTGGTATTCTTTCCAAACTTTGTCTATTTCCTCCTATTTTTTCGGATGTAGTAACAGTAACAGAATTAGAGGTCACCGAAATATCTTCATAACAATCACAATTAAATAAATTACCGTTTTCACCAGTCTTTAAGGCGTAAATATCTGTATAAGTAGAATACGATCCAGGGAAATTATTAGTTGGAATATACTCTCCAATAGCTCCTACACAAAAATATCCACCATCTGCACTTAATTCAATATCAGAAAAAGAAGAGAAATCGGAATCAGGATTTATGTATTTATAAGACCAATTAACAGAAAAATCTGTTTCATTAACTTCAAGTAAATAGGCTCTTGTTGGAAAACCCGTTCCTAGGGGTGATATTGAATTTGAAAAGCCAGTACCACTTATGACATAATTACCCTCGTGATTAATAACAAAAGCATCTGCTGTTTCAATTCCACTATTATTTATATCTAAATGATTACTTCTCAGCACCTCAAAATAATCTCCTAAAATGGCATCACTTCTATAGCGTAATTCTAAAATAAATGGGGAACTATTTACTTGGCCTAGAATTGCAATATGTCCATTACTTTTTTGAATAATATCGTATCCTATACTAGTTCCTTGACTAAAAGTAAAAGGATACAAATTCCCAAATACTATATCTCCAGATTTATTGACAACTAATATAAAAACTTTTTGAGGGGTTCCTATTTTTCCTGTAATAGCATAATATTGACCGTTTCCTAAGGTGATTTCTGTAGCTGCTTCAGCATAAATGTCTGTTCCAAAATTATAAATAAAACCTATAGGAGTAGGGCTATTACAAGCATCTCCAAATGCTAAAAAAAGGTTTCTTCTGACACCATTACTAAAATCAGTAGCGGTACCTCCAATTAAATAAGCTCCATCACTAGCTTCCGTTATAAATTCACCCCTAATTGTTTGGTCTGTATTAAAAGAATAAGGAGTAGAAACTACACTATTTGATGCAATTTTTTCAAATATTAAATCTTCATTTGTAAGGTTCCCTCCACTATAACCCGTTAAAATATAACTTTTGCCTGTGTCGTCGGCACAAGTAGATTTAATTATATCTTGCGGATTATCCGTATTAGGAACCCCTGATGGATTATTTTTATTATTGACAAAATTTCTCGTTTGATCTCCTTTATAATCAAGGATAGTTATTTGAGTGTTTGGAGTGGTATTTCCACTTAATACAGGTGCAGAGGAACGACTTAGTATTACATAGTTACCATTATCATAGAGTCCTTTTATCCCATGTTCGTTATAACCATAATCTGGGCTTCCAGCATCTGTTCGAGACGTGATTATTGTACTAAAAGTTCGGATATCAGGATTTTCTCCACAGTTATCCACATCTGTTAATGGTCCAAAACCATCTTCAGTTTGATAGGCAATCTTTATAATAAGTCCTTCTGCACAACTTTGATGTACTAATCCAATATCATCTTTTCCATCCCCATTGAAGTCGCCTACTAAGTGTTCATAGTTTCCGTCGAACCCACTTGTTTTCGTTTGTACAATGGGATTGAATGTGCCATCACCATTACTTGTGGCAACATTAATAATAAACCCAAATTGTGAACTAAGATGACAAAGCCCCACATCATCTTTTCCGTCTCCATTGAAGTCACCAACTAAATTCTCATAGACTCCTCCAAATCCACTATGTAGCGTAGATTGTATGAGCGGTTGAAATCGAGCATTGCCATTATTAAGAACGACCTTCACGAAATAACCAGACGAATAATTCAAAGGTACTACCCCTAAATCATCCCCATTAACGCCATCAAAATCTCCAACAATATGCTCGTAATGTCCATCAAAACCTGGATCAAGAATTATCTTTTCCATAGTGCCAAACGTTCCATCTCCATTTCCCAAAGCAATGTTGGCAAACTGTATTATTGAATATGCAAAAACTGGTCAAAATTTGATTGGTGGTCGATACAGGTCTATATCAACACAATTCAGTATTAGCAATTCGATTCCAGATGACTCTGTAAAAAGGTGTTTAACCCCTAAAGCACCTCAAACAGGCGGGGGACAACACAAATAAATTTAATAATTTGAAATATATCTTTCTAACAAGCATATTCTTATTAGCTTTAAGCCAAAAAATACTAGGTCAGGACTTAAAGGAAATAGAAATAGCGGATTCATTATCTACTATTGGAGATTTTAAGAAAGCAAATACCCTTTACAAACAACTGCTTACAAAACAGCAAAAAAATGAAGAATGGCGAGGCTCTATAGAGGTTACCATAAAATTGGTTAACAATTACTATAATCAACGAAGGGTTAATGATGCACTTCTATTACTTAATAATACTATTGATTTTTATGCAGAAAACCTCACATTTACAGATAGCCTTATTGCAATTCTATTTCACAAAAAAGGTATTGGACTTACCTTAAAGAAAGATTTTAAATCCTCTATTCCATTTTATCAAAGAGCAATTAAAATCCGAAAGGGAATAACGAAAAAGAATTACCCAGATATTATTAAATGCTTAAATAATATAGGCATATGTTATTATGAGTTAAGCGAACCTGATTCTGCGACTTTATATTTAGAACAAGCTTTAAAGCTTCAACCAAAAGCCCCATATAGTTCAATTTCCGATACCTATACTATTTTAAGTAGGCTTAATAGAGATTTAGGAAATTTTACAAAGGCAGAAGATTATTACCTAGCAAATTTAAGCGTATCTCGAGTACTAAAAAAAGCTGATTGGGAAATTGCCAATGAATATTTAGATTTTTCCCATTTCTATATTGATTCTGAACAGTATGAAAAAACAGTTAAAATTACCCAAATGGCTATTTTCTACTATGAAAGAATTGACCAAAAATACCCAGAAGACTATGAAGGCATCGCCAATAGTTACAATAATCAAGGTTTTGCTTACAGAAAATTGGAGGACTATAATCTAGCACTAGGTAAACTAAATTTAGCATTGGAGTTTGGAAAATTGGGTTGGTTAAATCAGAAAAAAGATGCTTTTGCTGATGTCTTATTAATATAGGAATTACATTTAGAGAGAAGCATGATTTTGAGGAGGCATTTGCTAATTTCCACAAAGCATTAACCATTTATGAAGCGTTAAAGTCAAAGGACGGACTGGCTGACACCCACAACAACCTAGGCGACCTCTACTACGATCAATACAAATACAAAAAAGCCCTAAACCATTACCACCAATCCCTCCCACACCTTCTAAAAAATTTCCAAGAAAAAGACGAATATAAAAATCCAATCCTAAAAGACCATTACATCCCAGACAAACAAGCATTATTAATATTCCTAGAAGCCAAAGCCAAAACCTTCAAAGCCCTCTACGACCAAAACCACCAAGAAAAAGACCTAAAAGCAGCCCACGAAACCTATCAATTATTAGACGAATTAATAGACAAAATTCGCCTATCGTACCTAGAAGATGCTTCCAAAAGCTACCTAGTCAAACAAGCCAAACCAATCTATGAAAAGGCAATTGGGCTTTGTTTGCAGTACCATAAATATAGCAAAGACGAAAAATATTTAGTAGAAGCCTTTAAATATGCCGAAAAGAGTAAAGCAATTATTCTATTAGAACAAATCAAAGAATCTAGAGCCAATATTGCGGCAAGTATCCCCGATAGTTTACGACAAAAAGAACGGCAATTAAAAAGAGAAATTGGGCAAATTGAAAAGGAATTGGCTTTGCAAGGAGGGGAAGTAATAGTAGATAGCTTAGGCAAAGGTTTAAGAGAACAATTGATTCGAGTAAAAAATGAGTATGAAGATTTAGTGAAGACTTTAGAGAAGGACAATAAAGAATACCACCAACTAAAATATGATTTGCAAACGGTTGATATTCCAACTATTCAGCAAGAAATGTTAAAAGAGGGGCAACAGCTAGTGGAATATTTTGTAGGCGTAGATTCCATGTATTTATTTAGCATTGGCAAAGAAAAATTTGAAGTTATTGCTAGACCTTTAGATTTTGATGTAAAAGCATGGACGGATTCCTTAAGGCAAGGGATTTATTATTGCCGAATAAATAGCGAAATAACAACAACGGATTGTCAGGCATTAGATAGACAATATGAGCAATATGCCGCCAAATTATACAAAAAATTAATTGCGCCTTTAAATTTAACAAAAGAAACGAAGGAAATTATTTTTATTCCTGATGGCGTTTTAGGCTATATTCCTTTTGATGCTTTATTAACCAAAGCTATTCCTGTTAATCAACAAAGTCAATTTCATAGTTATCCTTATTTTGGTTTAGAAAAGGTGATTAGTTATGCTTTTTCAGCTACTTTTTTAAAAGAGTTACAACAAACGGTTTCTACTATTGACAATCATCAATTATTAGCTTTTGCGCCTTCTTTTAAAGTAGGTATAAAAGAAGGAGCGACTTTAAAAGTAGTGCCTTCTTTGGAAGGCAAAGACCCTATTTTTGCATTGCGGAGTAGTTTAAGTCCTTTATTATTTAATGAAAGGGAAGTGGAACAAATTGGAGCGAATTTTAGTGGCAAATCTTATGTCAATCAGCAAGCCAATAAAGTATCTTTTATTCAAGAAGCGCCCAATTACCGCTATTTACATATTGCTTCTCATGGAAAAATGAATGATGAAGATGCCGACCTTTCTTATATTGCTTTTACCCAAAATGGAGATTCTACGAACCAAGAAGAATTATTATACTTACGAGAATTATACGATATGGATATTCCCGCAGATATGGTCGTTTTAAGTGCTTGTGAAACAGGGATTGGGGAACTGCAAAATGGAGAAGGTATTATTAGTTTGGCAAGAGGTTTTTCTTATGCGGGCGCTAAAAGTATCATTACTAGTTTATGGTCGGTCAATGACCAGAAAACGACGGATTTAATGGTCGATTTTTATCAAAATTTAAAGGAAGGCGAAACCAAGGCTTATGCTTTAGCTAATGCTAAACGTGATTATATTAGCACTCAAAAATCTGCCACTTTTAGCCATCCTTTTTATTGGGCAGGATTTACCCCAATTGGGAATATGGAAAGGGTAGAGGCAGCTACCGATTGGACTTGGTTGCCCTATGCTTTAGGCGGCATGAGTTTATTAGTAGGTTTTATCTTTTGGCAATCAAAACGCACCAAGCGAAATTCTCCTCCAATTGCTGCTTAATTGCTTATTTAATTCCCTAGCTTTCTGATAATAGGCATGTTGCGGATTCGCTAGGATGGTTTTTAACTCATTCTGGAAAGTAAGCTCATCCATATTCATTGCAGCCATTAATTGATTCCATTCTATTTCTTCTTTGTCAATAGTTGCTGGAGTTGGAGTCGCCAATAATGCACCAAAATGCTGATAGGCTTCCTCATAATTACCTGTTTTAAGATGGGCATGTCCCAATAAATAACGGGCATTCAAATAAGCTGGATTTATCTTAGTGATTTTATTTAAATAATCAATGGCTACCTTATATTCTTGCTGAGAGAAAGCAACTAAGCCATTAGAAAAATCAACATTCATATCCTGATCACTTCTTACCGTTGGAATCGTGCTCTGGGCATAAAACTGAGTCGTCAAAGCTTTATTGGAATAATGTTGGGTAGACCACATTATGGTGCCTGTCAATATCAAAAAGAGGAGACTCGCAGCGATAGCTAACTGTTGCCTCCAGATAGGAATTATTTTAGTCGTAGTAGCTTGTCTTTGCGCTGCTAATTTATTCAATTTAGCACTAACCTTATCTTCAATCGCTAAACCTAATGTTTCATTTGCCAAAACATGATTGAGTACGGCTCTTTTTAAAGCAGGCTTAGCTTTTATTTCTGCTTCAAAATCAGCTTTATCTGCCGCCGAAAGCGCATTACTCAAATAAGCCTCTATTTTATCATAATATTGGTCTAGATCCATCGGTAATCGGTTAAAGCTTTTTTAATTTGGGCATCTTCCGCAATTAATTTGACTAACTTTTTTTTACATCGAGCATTATAAGTAATGGCAATTCGTTCATTGGATAGCTTCATCTGTTGGGTAATTTCCTTCATGGAATATCGTTCTGACCACAAGGTCAATAACTCCTGACATTTACCATCCAAACGCTGAATAATTTGCCTTAATAATTCTTTTAGTCCGTCACTTAAAATAAGGTCTAGAGGGCTTTGTAGGTCTGCTATATCACGGGCTGGAATTTCTAGGGTTGCTCTGAGTCCTGTAGTTTGTCGAAGGGCTTCTCTGCATTTATTGCGATAAATACCCATAAAATAAACCAAAACAGGACTATCTCCTTGATATTTCCCCATCCGAATACTTTTCACCAATTGGATAATCGTATCGTGAAAAATATCCAGCCAAGTTTTTAATTTAATGTTATCAAAGGTGGTATAAATTTTCTTTGCGCCATCTCGATAGATAGCAGTATTATAAATAAAGTCTAAGGCTTCATCTTCTGCTGTTCCACCTGCTAAAATGGCTTTTAATAAGTCTTTGTTGTTCATTGATAGGTACTCCGTTATTTGTTTAGTGACCCAAGGTAGAAAAAAGTGTACAGATTCTATTAGTTATAGAAAAATAAATTTGAAAATATAGGAGCAATTAAGCCTTACCTATTGCTATGTTTGGAATTTTTTCTCGGAACATTTAAGCCTATCCTTTGTTTAAAATCCAAAAAATAACCAATCAAAATGTATCAACTAAAGCGCATTCAAAAATTACCTATATCCGTAGCCAAAGCATGGGATTTTTTCTCTTCTCCTAAAAATCTAGCCACGATCACCCCTGATGAATTAGGGTTTAAGATTAAATCTGAATTACCAGAAAAAATGTATCCTGGGATGTTCATTCAGTATACAGTTAAGCCATTATTAGGCATCCCAATGACATGGGTGACGGAAATTACGCAAGTAAATGAGCCCCATTTCTTTATTGATGAACAAAGAGTTGGACCGTATGCTATATGGCATCATCAGCACTTTTTTAAGGAAATTCCAGGAGGGGTAGAAATGACGGATATAGTGGATTATCGATTACCTTTTGCCCCTTTTGGCAATTTTATGCAGCCACTACTCATTAAAGGAAAATTAAATCAAATCTTTGAGTATAGAAATGCTAAGATGATTGAGTTGTTTGGGGAGTATAAGGTGCCAGCATTGGTTTAAATGCAGTATTATTGACGAACTAGGAGGATGGCAAACAGATCTAAACGGATTGAACGGATCTGAACTGATTTTTTCTTCTAGTTAGATTTGTCTGTATTCATCCATGTTACGCTTCATTCGTATTAAAAAATCCGTGGTATGAAAAAAATCAACTTCAACTTCAACTTCAACCTCAATCTCAACTTCAAAAAACAAAAAATAAAATCCGTGTTACCCTTCATTCGCGGTATAAAATTCGTGGGGAAAATAAATTCGTGGGGAAATTCGAAATACTAAGATAAAAAATCCCGAATAAATCCCTTCACTACCGTTAGCCCTCTACTCATTGCGGCGTTATTATTCACCACAATATCCGCTTCATCTCGATAAGGCAAAATATATTTTTCAAAAGTAGGCATCACATGATGTTCATAACGATATAACACATCATCCAAAGGATAATTGCGTTCGACTCTATCTCGTTTGATGCGGCGAATTACTTTTAAATTTTCTTTAGCATCCAAGAAGATTTTTAAATCTAGCAGGGGTTGCATTTTTTTAAAATGAAAAACAAAAATTCCTTCTACAATAATAATAGGGGCGGATGTAAAAACTAAGGTTTTAGGTTTGACATCTTTATTATTAAAAACATATTCCAAACGATTTACTTTTTTGCCCTTCATGAGCTTTTTTACATCGTTAACGAAAGCGTTTTTATCAATAGATTTAGGTTGGTCGAAATCTTCAATGCCTTCATTATCAACAGGTTGTTTGTGGATGGGGCGATAGTAATCATCTTGCGAAATAATACATATTTTTTTTTTGCTAAAATCTTTTTTTAGCTCATTAATAAAGGTGGTTTTACCTGAGCCACTACCGCCTGTAATTCCTATAATAAAAGGTTTTTGCATAGACTGAAATTGAAAATTTTCGGCAAAACTAAAGGAATCCTATCATTTTAAAAGGGAGAACACAAAATTTTCTTACATTTGACGCGATTGTATGAAAATTTATCAACATTATAAATTTAAATGGACATAATTAGAGGTTTTTTAGGGATAGCAGTACTCTTATTTATTTGCTTTTTACTAAGTAATAATCGAAAAGCAATTAATTGGAGAACGGTAGGCATTGGCATTGGTTTGCAGTTTGTATTAGCGTTATTGATACTCAAGGTGCCATTCGTCAGAGAGTTATTTGATTATGCGGCTCAATTTTTTCAAAGTATTTTAGCTTTTTCTAATGCTGGAGCAGAATTTATTTTTGGTGATTTAGTCACAGACACTAGCACTTTCGGCTATATTTTTGCCTTTCAAGTACTCCCTACTATTGTATTCTTTTCGGCGGTCACCGCTATTCTTTATTATTTTGGCATTCTACAATGGGTAATTAAAGGAATGGCTTGGTTCATGTCCCGAACAATGCAATTGTCAGGGCCAGAAAGTCTAGCAGCAGCAGCCAATGTATTTATTGGGCAAACGGAAGCGCCTTTAGTCGTGCGACCTTACCTAGAAAACATGTCTCGTTCAGAGATGCTTTGTTTAATGACGGGCGGAATGGCAACTATTGCAGGTGGGGTTTTTGCGGCCTATATTGGCTTTTTAGGAGGTACGGACCCAGAACGACAATTATATTTTGCGAAACATTTACTGACAGCTTCCATCATTTCAGCGCCAGCAGCGATTGTGGCGGCGAAAATATTATTTCCAGAAACAGAGAAATCGGATTTAGTAAAAGAATTAAAAATGTCTGGGGACGTAGGAGATAATTTATTGGATGCCATTTCCAGAGGTATTGGTGATGGTTTGAAATTGGCAGTTAATGTTGGGGTGATGCTACTCGCATTTACCGCATTAATTGCGATGGTGGATGCTAGTTTTTTATGGTTAACTGATATAGTCAATGGAGGTGCTGCTTTAGTCGGCGGAGACAGGGTAGGGGATTGGAATGAAAATATTAAGAGTGCTACGGATAATCGTTTTAGGGGCTTTAGTTTTACTTATCTATTAGGACTTATTTTTGCCCCCTTTGCGTGGTTATTAGGAACTCCTTCTCAGGATATTGTATTAGTAGGTCAGTTATTAGGACAAAAGACTGTTTTAAATGAGTTTATCGCTTACGGAGAATTGAATAACTTCCGAGAAGCAGGGATTGCTTTGCACCCAAAATCTATGATAATTGCGACTTATGCCCTTTGTGGTTTCGCTAATTTTGCTTCTATTGGCATCCAAATTGGTGGTATCAGTTCTCTTGCACCAAGTCAAAGATTAGCTTTAACAGAATTAGGCATCAAATCTTTAATTGGTGGCACAGTGGCTTGCTTTTTGACGGCTTGTGTTGCAGGAATGCTATATTATTAAAGTGATGAATGATGAGTTATAAGTGATGAGTGGGATTATTCATCACGCATCACTTATAACTCATCACTCGAAGTTATCCTCGAATGACTGAACTTGATGCTGTTACCACAAAATTATTATAATAATTAATAAAACTTCCCATTTTCATCTTAGGCAAAATCAAATAATTTCCAGCAGTACTATCAGGAATAATTTGCTTTTTATAGGACGGGTTTAATTTTTTGATAATCGGCATTGGAATGTCCAAAGCTTGAGAAATCTGTTGAAAGGAAAGTTCATTATAAATAGTTGCTACCTTGGTGAATTGCATCAAATAATGGGTATCCGTTGCTTGTAATCCATAATCTTTATAATAATTCATAACATAAACGGCACAAGCTAAGCGATTAATATAATGCTGAGTTTGGCTAGGGAAATGCGCTTTAATGGCCCAGAAATCATTCCCTTTTCCTAAACGCATCGCTTTTTGAACACCACCACCACCACAATTATAAGCAGCAGCAGCTAAAGTCCAATCGCCTAATAATTCATGTAAAAAAGTAAGGTATTTTAAAGCAGCTTGAGTCGATTTATGTGGGTCTCTTCTTTCATCTACTTGACTATTAATAATCAATCCATAACGACGAGCGGTAGCGGGCATTAATTGCCAAAGACCAACTGCACCTACAGACGAACGAGCATTGGGGTCCAAAGCAGATTCAATAACTGTAATATATTTTAACTCATTTGGTAAATTATATGCTTGTAAATAATTTTCAATAATCGGAAAGTAAATTCGAGCACGGCCTATGATTTTTTGAGTCGTTTTTTTACCACGGATGGTATAATTTTCAATCTCATACCGCATCTCTTCTGTAAATCTAAGGTCAAAAACGCCTGCTTTTTTGAGCATTTTATTTTTGATTTCAAGAGAAGTAGGAGCAGTTGGGTTGGTAGTGAAAAGTAAGTTAGAGCTATTGGCAGAAATAGTTTGAGATAGCAGCAATAAGCCAATAGTATTTGTGAGGGTACTAAGTAATCGTATCATGGGATGAGAATATTAACTGGTGTGTTGTACTGACAACGTTTTTGTAATGATAAAAAATTTGTAATTGTAAAGGAAGAGTTGTTGAAAAGTCAGAAGTCAGACCATAATCTTCAATAATTGTTAGGAAGTCAGAAGTTGTATACTCAAAAGCTGAATATTAGCTATTTATGAGGCTTTAATATCTGACATCTGACAATAAATTTTAATTTATGGTCTGGTTTTTCAATTCTTTTTAAACGCCTCCATCTTTACGATTTAGCCTGTTTAATAAATTTAGGAATTTAATTTTGGATAATTTATTGCTAATATGATTGTACCTAAAATAGGGTATTTTTTATATTATAAATAAACATAATGTTTTTAATCAATAACCGAGCCAATTCTTATTTGTGGGTAATTTTGGCAGTTATGAGGGGATTATATGGTAAGTGCTTTTTGATTTTAATTAGCTAAAGCGTATAGCTAAATTTTAATTTTCCATGAAATAAATTAATTTAAATTTTGTCTATCTGAAAAAAATAAAAAACTACGCAAGTTTTTGATTTCATTGACTTTTAAAGAGTCTATTCTAATAAATCGAAGCTATTTTCTATCTAAAAAAATTGGCCAATATTTTTAGACATTGCTCAATTGCTATTACAATCTAAAAATTCAATCAGTTAAATAATTGGTTGATTTGATAATCATTTTTAAAGACCATTAGCTATGAAAAAGTCTGCTAGTTACCACTATTTTGTAGTTTAAATTTAATTTTAAATATATGAAATAAGTGAATTGGTTAGTTTTTGCGGTCAATTGGGATATTTTATGACTCAAGACTTAATTCGATTTTTCCCGACTAATTATTATTGTACCTTCTCCCAAAACCGAATTCCGTCTTTTTAAAACTTATTTTTAATGAACGAATTATTAAACCATCGTACAACCCCTTTTTACATCGTTTTATGTTTACTTAGTCTATTGATTATAAGTAGTTTATCAACTTTATCTGCTCAGAATACACGTCCAAGAAGAGTGAGTTCTGGAGGAGGAACTTTTATACATATTCCAAGGAGTGCCACTTCGCAAGCTAGAACTGGCGTTCGAGAAATTTACCGATTTATTGATGGCACTTGTAATAATTTGACCAATGCAGCACGAGAAGAGTGGGGGGTATCCGAGTTAATAAATTTTATTGATGAATTTATATTAATAATCAATTTGGTTTATATAATTTTATTATTCATCTTTACAAAATAAGCAACCAAAACTTTACGACAAGGAAAAATGGAATTTTTTAATAGTATTCGGCAAGGTGATTTGGCAACCATTCAACGTTTAATAACTGCGAATGCTGCACTATTACATCAAAAAGATCCTAGAGGATTTACGCCGCTAGTAATGGCAACTTATGCTTCTCAATATGAGGTGACGAAGTACCTCTTAGAAGCAGGGGCAGCCGTCAATGGACAAGATGCTGCGGGCAATACCGCTTTAATGGGCGTCTGCTATAAAGGACATGCAGCTATAGCAGAATTGTTGATTGCACATGGTGCGGATGTAAATATCAAAAGCAATAATGGAGCTACGGCTTTAAGTTTTGCCAAACAATTTGGTCATAAGGAGATGGCTGCTGTATTAGTTGCTGCGGGAGCGGTATAGTCCAAGCTACTTTATAACCAAAAATATGAATTTAAGCCAATTAGAATATATCATAGCAGTAGACAAACATCGGCATTTTGCAAAAGCTGCCAAATCCTGTTTCGTGACGCAACCTACCTTGAGTATGATGATTCAGAAATTGGAAGATGAATTAGATACTAAAATATTTGATCGGAGTAAAAAACCAGTAGTCCCAACCGAAGCAGGTATAAAAGTGATAGAGCAAGCAAGTAAGACTTTGGTAGAAAGTAGAAAAATAGCGGAAGTAGTAGCGAGTCATAAAAACGTTATAGAAGGTAAATTGCGTTTAGGCGTCATTCCTACCTTAGCGCCCTATTTATTACCGCTATTTATCAATTCATTTTTAACCAATTATCCTTTAATTCGCTTAAAAATTGCGGAATACACCACCGAAAACCTCCTTGATAAATTAGAAAAAGGAGAAATTGATGTGGGTATTTTAGTGACGCCTTTAAACCATAAAAATATTGTGGAGCGTCCATTATTCTATGAAACGTTTATGATTTATTCCTCTCACGAATATGATAAAAAATTTCTCTTACCCGAAGATTTGAATTTAAACGATCTTTGGCTATTAGAAGAAGGACATTGCTTTCGTTCTCAAATTCTCAACTTATGTGAGTTAAGGAAAAAAGAAGATTTACAACTAGAATACGCCGCTGGCAGTATAGAAACTCTTCGACAATTGGTGGAGAATCAACAAGGTGCCACCATTTTACCAGAATTATCTACTCGATATTTAACCCCCGAAAACCGAAAAAAATTAATACCCTTTCAACCACCAACACCTGCTAGAGAGGTCAGCCTTGTCAGCCATCGAGATTTTGTAAAAAAGCGATTTGTAGAAGCTTTAGAAGAGGAAATTTTGGCAGCTTTACCAACGGAGATTCGAGAAAGGAAGGAGTTTGAAAGGATTGATATTTAAAGTAGGCAGTAATACAGTAGGCAGTAAACGACATTACATTGGTACAAAAATTGACAAAGACTCATAAAAAAGTGACTTAGGAGATAAATCCCTAAGTCACTTTTCTATTGCCACTGCCAACTGTAATACTGCCAACTGCAAACTGCTTACTCCTCTATCATCGTATGAAAAACATTCTGCACATCATCATCATTTTCAATACGTTCTAGTAATTTTTCTACATCAGCGATAGCATCACCGCTTAGTGTTTTAGTCATATTAGGAATTCGTTCAAAACCAGAAGAAATAATTTCATGCCCCATTTCTTCTAAAGCGCCTTGTATCCCACCAAAACTGCTAAACTCTCCATAAATTAAGATTTTCGCTTCTTGATCTTCTGCATCTTCGTCGGGCTGTTCCACAAAAATTTCCTCTGCCCCATGGTCAATCAATTCCAATTCTAATTCTTCTGGGTCAATATCTCCTTTATTAATTTTGAAATGGCATTGGTGGTCAAACATATACCCAACCGAACCAGTCGTCCCCATACTACCATTACATTTATTAAAATAACTACGGACATTGGCAACTGTTCGTTGGTTATTATCCGTTGCGGCTTCAATAAAAATGGCAATGCCATGCGGTGCATATCCTTCAAAAGTAATTTCCTTATAATCAGAAGTATCTTTATCTTTTGCCTTTTTAATTGCTCTTTCAATCAAATCTTTCGGTACATTGGCTGCCTTGGCATTCTGCATGACTGCCCGTAGACGTGCATTTGTCTCTGGGTCTGTCCCGCCTGATTTAATAGCAATGACAATATCTTTTCCAATTCGACTAAATACTTTGGCCATTTTAGACCAACGCTTCATTTTTCTTTCTTTACGAAATTCAAACGCTCTTCCCATTATATAAAAGTTATTAGAAATTATGAATGATATTAGGAGCTATTTTTAGGATTCTGGTTGATTCCTCAACTCGTTCCTAAAAGTCTGTGGGCAAAAATAATGGAAATTGGGAGAATTGTAAAGGGGGAGGTATAATCTAAATAAATTTCCACTTCAAATGCAACTTCAATTTCAAAATTAAACAAGCTTAAGAGAACACTATGCTATTAAAAACTGTCAAAGAACCCATAAAAGGAATCTATTTCATATAATTTATAGGTAAATTAATTAGAGTAATGTGAAGTAAATTTTCAAAAAAATGAGGAAGGGAAAGAAGAACCGATAGGTCATTTTTTATTTCTTTTGAAAAAAACGACAAATTAGGTAGGGTGTAAAATAACTGACTTGTTCTATATATAGAAAAATTAGTTACACACCTAAAAAGTATATATGGCAAAATTCGACAATTAATTCACTATTCATTTTTAAATTTATGACACCTAAAAATTTATATAGGTATGTTGCCTATGCGTTGATTGTTTTGCCCCTTGCTACCGTAATTTGGAAATTTAATGCAAATCCCATTAGTTTGAGTGGGCTTTGGCCAAAAGAAATTTACACGCTTACTTATGAATTTGATTTATCGAATTTACGGGAGAATGCTTTTATTAAAGCTTTCTTACCACAATCGAATAATCGCCAAGTAGTTAGCCAGCCGATTTATACAGGCGATACCTTGGCTTTTGAAACGATTTTATCACCAACTGGTAAAATTGGCGTATGGACGAGCGAGCAAGAAAAAGAAGCGGTTTTCCAATGGGCTGTGGAGATAGAATCGAAAAAGATAGCTTATGACTTATTTCCTGATATGGGGTTTGAAACTAGTTTTTCGGAGGAGGTAATGCCCTACTTAGAGGCTTCCCAACATATCCAGTCTAAGGATTCGACAATTGATACTTTAGCACAACAATTAAAGGCAGGCGATTTTTTAACCACGATGCAAAATAATTTTTTGTTTGTTCAGCAAATTACGAATTCGAATACAGGGGTATTGACTGATGCACTAACCACTTTGCGTCGAAACCGAGCTTCTTGTAATGGAAAAAGCCGTTTGTTTGTCGCCCTTTGCCGAGCACAAGGTATTCCAGCCAAAGTGGTAGGCGGCATTATTTTAGAAAATGTGAGTAAACGTACTTCCCACCTTTGGGCGAATGTTTATTATCAGGGATATTGGATTCCTTATGATGTATTAAACCAGCATTTTGCCGAATTACCAGCCAATTATTTGGAGTTATATGCAGGCGATGAATTTTTAATCAAGCACACTAAAGATATTGAATTCGATTATCAATTTCATATTCAACGAAAATATGGAACACTCACAAAGAGTGCCTCGATTGGTCCTCAGTTATGGCCGCTGCTGAATCAAACAGGATTGCCCCTAAACCTTTTGCGTGGGTTGCTACTTTTACCTATCGTAGCGGTAGTGATCGCCCTCTTGAGAAATGTTGTTGGGCTAAAAACTTTTGGTGTTTTTCTACCTGCTTTGATTGCCTTAGGTTTAGCCAACGTCGATTTATGGTGGGGTTTATTAGCCTTTTTGACCGTTATTATAGTCGTCGCAATTCTACATTATCCGTTAGACAAATTTGGCTTGCTGCATACCCCTAAATTGGTCATTATGATGACGGCAGTAGTGATTACTCTATTAGGATTAAGTGTTGTTAGTATTCAATATCAATGGACTTCGCTTAGTAGGTCAATGCTATTACCCGTCATTGTATTGTCTATAACCGCCGAGCGATTTGCCAAAACTTTAGTAGAGGAACAACTACCCGAAGCTTTAAAAATGCTCGGTTATACTTTTCTAATTGCTGGATTATGTTATCCAATTTTTCAATCCGATTTATTGCTAGGCATTTTCCTGCATTTTCCAGAAATTTATATCCTATTATTGGGGCTGATGATATTATTGGGGCGATGGATTGGAATGCGCGTGTTAGAGTATCAACGATTTGCTTTATTGGCTACCTGATGTCGTTTTGCCTTACGAATTTATTCCCCCAATTTACTGATTATAACGGATTGCAGAGACTTGTAAAATTAACCCCTTTAGGGGTTTTATGTCGGTAGAAAATCGAGAATTATGTCGATTTTACCGTGCCTTTAGGTACGAAATGTTATACATAATGTACCTAAAGGCACATTTCGATTCTGAAACATATCATTTTCTACCGACATTTTGTCCCGCTGGGACTGCAAACGTTACAATCAGCCAATTTTCAACCCATTAAAAAAAGATGCTCCATGTTCGGATTATTCAAAAGAAAAGCATTGGCTACTAATATATTAGGCATTAATGAACGCAATGTAACGTATGTTTATGCCAAAAATCCTAAAAGACATTTCCCATTAGCGGATGATAAAGTACTATGCAAAGAAGTGTTGCATCAACATCAAATTGCCTGTGCAGAAACTTACGGCGTGATTGAGCGAGTCGGTGATATTGCTAGCGTTTGGGCAAGCGTTCAACATCATCAAGCCTTAGCCATCAAACCTGCCAATGGTTCAGGAGGAGGCGGAATTCTAATTCTAAAAAAAGAGGATAACCAATGGACTAAAAGTGGAAAACCTTTTAGCGAATACCAGATTTTTGCTCATTTAGCCCAAATTATTATGGGCATGTACGCCTTTGGTTCTTCCGACAAAGTGCTAATTGAACAATGTATCGAACCACATCCTTTTTTCCATGAAATATATCCAGTAGGCGTTCCAGATTTCAGAATTATTTTATTGAACGACCAACCAATAATGGGCATGTTAAGAGTACCTACGGATAAATCTGATGGGAAGGCAAATTTGCACCAAGGAGGATTAGGCATTGGGATGGACATGGCAACAGGTCGGCTGACTCATGCCTACGACGGTGAACAATACCACAAAACACATCCAGATAATAACAATAAAATTCTGGGCAAAAAAATCCCTTATTGGGAAACATTGTTAGCCCTATCTATACAGACTTCCAAAGCTTTTCCATTAGATTATTTGGGGATAGACATTGTGTTAGATAAAACTTTTGGTCCAATGATTATGGAAATTAATGTTCGACCTGGTCTTGGTATTCAATTGGCTAATCGGAAAGGTTTAAAAGCGATATTGGATAGTATGGAGCAAGTTTAATCTGACAACTAACGCTTAATTTAAATTAATGGCTATTCGTCTACAGTAAATACTCAATGCAGGTCAGGAGACCTGCGGATAGCGGTTTCTAGTCAGGAGACTAGAAACATCGAGTGTCGATATTCCTAGTCTCCAGACTAGGAATGCGTATCTGCTCGTCTCCAGACGAGCGTGTTTTGGAAATTTATCGTCTATCGTTGTAAATAGTTGATGATAAAAGTTGTAATTATTTAGAAATTAGGTATTTGTGCCTGACTTTACACCCGAGACCTGTAACCTTAGACCTATAGCCAATTTAATCATTAATAAAATAATAAATCATGACTTATCGCAAATCAGCAGCGCCTTACTTATTCCTACTTATCGTGTTAATTATTGGCGTACCAGTAGTCAATTATCAAGTAGCGCAAACACAAAGTATTAGCATAGAAATCAAAGAAAAATCAGTTCGGCAATCACCGACTCCCATAGCATTCAAATAAAGGGTTTTCTTATAAAATTGATCAAATAATTTATATAAGAAAATGCTTCCTTCAAAAAAAAGCCATGCGTTATATCCCGTTTATTTTCTTGTTTTTACCTTTTTTAAATTATGCCCAAACAACCTTTAAGTTATCGATGGACAGTCGAAGTGGCTATGAATACAATGCTTTTAACCAAGCTAAAACGCTAAGAAATGTAGACCCCACTTCGATATCTTCAAATGGCATTCAAAGTAGCGCCTTTCAACAATTGGGGCTGAGTAGCCAATGGAAGAAAACAATAGCCGCTCATCAATTCAGTTGGAATACCAAAGCAAGAATGGAACATTTTTGGCAATTATCGGCCGCTAATTTACAACGTTGGGAAACCGCTTTTGCTTATCGGTATCAATGGACTAAAAGCAAATCTTTTCAAACCAATGTAAAGTATTTATCCTATCAAACCAATCGAGTAGATAATGGGACAGCAGTTATTGCTGTTCCATCCGCTTATACTCGTTGGAGTAGTCATACGAGTTTTAAATGGCAACCTTTTAAGCATAATAAAAGCGCTATTAGTACACAGATGACTAGAAAAGAATATGCCGCAACGAAAGGTAAACAGCTTCGCTATTGGTCTGTTGATGGAAAAATTAGTAGCACGCAAAAATTCAAACGCAGCGGTAAAAGGGGGAGTTATTTGAATGGGGCAATCAGTTTTCAACAACGAAATTATAGCAATAGGCCAATAGCATTTTATGCAGAGCCGAATGACTTTAAGGAGGAAACTGACATAGAAGATTTTGTAGAAACAGCAGCATTAGATGAGCATATCCCCACTACTTTTAGGAAGTGGCAGTATTTTACAGGTTCGATGGATTATGCTTTTTATTTAAGAAAAACGTTAAAATGGACGACAGGATTAAGTTACCAAAAGAGAGTTGATGTCAGGGATAAAAAATTTGGTTACCAACAACTAGCCCCTTTTATACAGGTAAAATGGAAAAGCAAAAAATGGCAAGCAGCTTGGAAAGTAAGCGCTACCTTCAGACAATTTGAGCAATTATTTGCAGATAGGCAAAAGGTCTATCCTTTGCAACATTTATACCTTCGTAATAGTCTTGCCCTCACTTACGAACTGACCAAAAAATGGACTGTTTCGACACAACTTAATTTCCGAAAAAGATGGCGCAATCAGCCAATCGCTTCAACCACAAGCTATGCTCCTTATTTGACAGGATTTACTTCGATTGGCATTCAATATCGCTGGAATAAAAAGAAATTAAAATAGACCCTGTGATAGTTTTGCAAAAATATTCAACAATATGTAGAACGAAAAGAGTGCAGAGGGCTGATAATCAATACTCTGCGAACGCTGCCTTCTCTGCGTGCGACAACTAAATATAGAAGATTACAAAAATTGTCAAAGCCCCATTAAAATAAAGGTAGGGTAAAATTAACCTTGCCTGTTATACTTATATTACTACTAAAACCGAAAATCTCATTATATGAAAATTCGCTTTCTTTTTTTAAGTAGCCTTTTACTTTCTTTATCCACTTTTGCCCAAACGCATAATGATTATGTAGGTGCTGGACATCAAACGGGTATAAGTGTTACTACTAGCCATTCCCAAAGTAATTCCAATAATGGGTTCTATACGATTGATGGATTTCCGATTATGGAAAAAGCCCCATTAACAGATGCCGGACGGTTTTTATCGCAAGCCACTTTAGGCGCAGATTATGAAACCATTCAAAAAGTAGCCGCTATGGGGTATGAACCTTGGATTGACGAACAATTTAACCTTCCCAAAAGTGAATATTTACCACTAACCCAATCTATTTATCAGCATTTTATCAATGCCTGGGCTAACCAATTTGGCTTAAATAATGTCAAAGAGGACGGTGAAAATTTACCATTTGGTCATTTTTTTAGTTTAGCTTGGTGGCAAAATAACATGACCGCTACTGATTTATTACGCCATAAAATAGCCCTTGCCTTAAGTGAAATTTTAGTTGTTTCTTATAAATCGGGCAACTTGGAAGACTCTGGATTTGGCATTAGCTACTTTTATGATATTCTATACAAAAATGCTTTTGGAAATTATCGAGAGGTGCTGAGACAAGTTACGCTCGCTCCTGCTATGGGGACTTATTTAAGTCATTATAATAACCCAAAATCCGACCCCTCCATTAATCGGCATCCTGATGAAAATTATGCCAGAGAAGTGATGCAATTGTTTTCTATTGGTTTGTATGAACTGAATCAAGATGGCACGCAAAAATTGGTTAATAATCAACCAATCCCTACGTATAATAATACCGATATTAAAGAGTTTGCCAAAATATTTACGGGATTAGGGGCAGGAGAACGATGGGTGTCCATTTTAGAAGATTTCTCGGATGAACCACCAGAATGGGGAATGGATTTTTATGAATCTAATCCCACTAAATCCATGAAAATATACGAAGCATGGCACGAGCAAGGGGAAAAAAGATTACTCAATGGACAAATTGTTCCAACAGGACAAACAGGGATGCAAGATATTGAGGCAGCTATGGATAATTTATTCAATCACCCCAATATTGGTCCTTTTATTGGGCGAAGGTTAATTCAAAATTTGGTAAAATCCAATCCTTCTCCTGCTTATATTGGAAGAGTCGCTGCTGCTTTTGCCGATAATGGGGAAGGTCAAAGAGGAGATATGAAAGCAATCATTAAAGCCATTTTATTAGACCCCGAAGCCAGAGATTGTGACTATGCGACCAAAAATGATATTGGAAAATTACGTGCGCCATTGGCTAGATATGTCCATGCATTAAGGGCATTCAAAGTGAATAGTACAAGCAATACTTTTTGGGATGATGGTTATTTAACGGAAATGACCTTGCAGCAAATTCCACTTCGTGCTAATAGTGTTTTTAATTTTTATTTACCAGATTATCAACCTAATGGGGCTATTGCAGAAAGCAATCAATTTGCGCCAGAATTTCAAATTCACAATTCTACTACTTCCATCAGCTATGGCAATTTATTGTATACGATGCTGTACGAGGAGGAAAGTTTATACAACTTAAAGCCTGAACTAGAAGGCGTTGGTGTTATCGAAATAGATGCGACCAAACCGATTCAACTAGACTTTTCCGCCGAAGATGCGATGGCTAGTAATCTTAATGCCCTTTTAGACCGCTTGGATATTCTATTAACCAACGGCAATCTAAGTACGAATACCAGAAAAATCATTTTTAATGCGCTCAATCAAATGGATACGGAGGATGTCTGGGACATTCGTAATACAGCAGTTTTTTTGATTATGCTTTCGCCTGATTATGCTATTCTTAAATAGAGGAAAATAGTACGATAAACTAATCACCAGTCACCAATCACTAATCACAAAATAATGTCAAAATACCATAAATTATCTCGAAGAAAATTTTTAGGACAAGCGAGTTGTGCAGCAATCGGAACAACTGCTTTTATGTCCAGTTTTATGAATTTGGGGTTGATGAATACCGCAGCGGCGGCAAATCTACCCGTTTATCAAAATAATGATTATAAAGCATTAGTCTGTATTCTCTTAGCTGGTGGGAATGACTCCTTTAATATGCTGATACCGACGGCAACTTCTAGCTATAATAATTATGCGGCTACTCGGACTAATTTAGCCATTGCCAAAAATAGTGTCCTCGGTTTAAATGGAACTACGGGTGGGCAGACTTATGGGGTGCATCCTGCGATGCCAGAAGTACAAGCCTTATATAATTCGGGACGATTGGGTTTTATCTCCAATGTAGGTACTTTGGTTAACCCAATTAGTAAAACACAATATGAAAATCAATCGGCTAATCTACCACTTGGCCTTTTTTCCCATGCAGACCAAATTCAGCAATGGCAAACTTCTATTCCACAATCTCGAACGGCTATTGGCTGGGGAGGTCGAATGGCAGATATACTAAGCTCGATGAATAGCAATCAAAACATTTCTATGAATATTTCCCTTTCGGGAACGAATGTTTTCCAAGCAGGAAATAATATAGTAGAATACACCATTGAGCCATCTGGTACGGGTAGTATTGGTTTAGCGGGAAATGAAGAGATGGATTTTTATAGTACGTTAAGAAATGGCGCAGTTAAAAGTATGATGGAACACCAGTACCAAGATATTTTTCGCAAAACTTATGCAGGTGTCACCAAAAATGCGCAAGATAGTCACTTGCAATTTAGTTCTGCTATCAATGGTATTAACCAAGCGCCTCCATTTACCACTACATTTTCGGCTAGTAATTTATCTCAAAGTTTGCAAATGGTTGCCAAAACCATTGCCGCTAGAAATACTTTAGGCATGAGTCGCCAAACGTTTTTTATCACCTTTGGCGGTTGGGACCACCATGATGAAGTATTGAATGCGCAAAATTTAATGCTAGGAGTCGTTAGCAAAGCATTAAGTGAATTTAATGATGCTATTCAGCAAATGAATTTACAGGACAATGTGACTACTTTTAGTATCTCTGATTTTGGTAGAACCTTAACTTCTAATGGCAATGGCACCGACCATGCTTGGGGGGGAAATGTAATCGCTATGGGCGGTAGTGTAAATGGCGGTAAAATCTATGGGCAATATCCTGAATTAGGGCTAAATTCTAATTTAATGGTCGATGAAAGTGCTTTAATTCCTACGACTTCTTGTGATGAATATTTTGCAGAATTAGCCCTCTGGTTTGGTGCTTCCTCGAATCAATTGAGTAGCATTTTGCCCAATATTGGGAATTTTTATACGCCTAGTTCGGCTTCTTTGCCTATTGGGTTTATGAATGTTTAGTAATGTTCAAATATTAAATCTGTCATTTTGGTGCTAGAACACCATGATTTTCAAAATCATGGTGTTTTCAAAAGTCGATATTTCATTAAAAAATCATTTCATCATGAAATTCATTATAAAAATCGTATTAATAACAATCCTTTTTTTCATTTTTAATCATTTCTTAAACGCCCAATCATGCGATGGAGATAATTTAAATTTCACCACTATGACAAGTGGAACAAAGCACGCTAAAACAAGTGTTACTTCCTCTGTTATTATTGAAAATGGAAATACCATCATTTTTAAAGCAGGTACAACCATTACTTTAACGAATGGTTTTCATGCCAAAGCAGGGAGTCAATTTACCGCTACCATTGAAGATTGTTCAGAGGGACCAATAGTGGCAGAAGCCTGTGCAGCACCCGATGCGACGATCTGGAATAACCCCTGGTTATCTTGCCAAACAACTGCGAATCCAAATACTAGTCGAGGGGCGAGTCATTGGATACGCTACGACCTCGGAGCAGCCTATAAATTAGGAAAAATGCATATCTGGAATGTCAATAAAGTTGGAGAAAGCAATAAGGGGTTGAAAGAAGTGGTCATTGATTATTCTTTAAATGGAGCGACTTGGACGCAACTAGGGAACTTTCAATTTCCACAAGGAACGGAAGAAGCCACCTACGCAGGATTTGAAGGCGCTAATTTTAATGGCATTAGTGCTAGATATGTCGTAATAACCGCCATTTCTAATTGGGGAGCTGCTAGTTGTAGTGGTATTTCTGATGTTAAATTTAATATTGCTCCAGCCTTATTGCAAGACGTTTCGGCTATTTTGGCGAATGCTAGAAATAGGGAATTAACAGACAAGTTGGATAATAAAATGGCTAAAAAAACCAACGCTCAATTTTTAGTTTATCCGAATCCAACTAATAATAATACCAATTTGTTTTTGGAAAATAGGGTGGAGACCGCTGCGACTATTGCCATTACAGATATAACAGGACGGCTTGTTCAGTCCATTCCTGTGGAGGTTGTTGTGGGGCGCAATAATTGGACACTATCTTTAGCAGATATTCCGTCAGGGTCTTATTTTGTGAATGTACTAGCGGAGGAATTGCCCCTTTTAGACGCTCAAAAACTGGTAATTGTTAAAGAATAATTCTTTGCTTCAAAAAGTAAAGAAAACGCAAAATTAGTATCCGTGGAAGTTAAGTTTTTGAAGTCCCACGAATAAGGGGATTAATATTTGCTTGTTTTCTTCATCTCTATTTTAAAATCAACAAAAATAATTATGAAAAATACTCAATCATTGCTCTTATTAGTCGGTTTGTTATTTTGTTTAATCGCTTGCGGTAAAGAAGAAAGCGTAACCTTACCACCGACACAAGAAAATGTGGTCAACATCTTACCTTTAGGAGATTCTAGAGTTGAAGGGAGTCGGCCTGATTTTGAAAGTTATCGGTATGAATTATGGAAAAAATTAGTAGTACAAGGTTTTGCTATTGATTTTGTCGGCACTCGGTTAGATGAAAGCAATTATGCTGATTTTATGGGACAATCCTTTGATCAAGACCATCAAGGAACAGGTGGAGCACAAACTACTGATATACTTAGATTTTTAAATAATTTGGAAGAGGGTGCTTCAATACCTGATATGGTACTCTTAGGCATTGGTGGAAATGATTTAATAGATGGGCAAAAAACAGTAGCAGCCACTATCAATAATATTAACCAAATCATTGATTGGTTGCAAGAAAGAAATGACACAATTACTATTTTATTGGAACAAATTGCCCCTGGTCGTAGTGATTTTATGACGAACGAATTAACCTTATTATTTAACCAGTTTAATCAAGAGATTGAAAATGTTGGTCAAACTCAAACGACTGCTAATTCTAAAGTGGTCACCATAGACATGGCTAGTAATTGGTCGGATGCTTATATGGCGGATGAAGTGCATTATAACGAAGCGGGTTCAGCGGAAGTAGCAGGGCGATATTTTGAAGCAATGAAGCCGCTTCTTGACAAATGAAGCGATTCGATTGGTAAATAGTCGTTTGTTGAAGGAGACACCTTATTCGCAATTGATTTACCAATAAACCCGCACCGAAACCAAAGGCGTCCGCTTCAACAAACGTCGATTGACAGTTAAAATTTCGATAAAAGTCTCTTCTTCTTCCTCAAAATCATCAATAAAATAATCTCGACTAAATTGATTATTGGTATTGAGTAAATTGAGCAAAGACAAACTAATTTCTGATTGGAGGTTCGTATGCTTAAAGGTTGGTCTATAACTAATACCAATATCCAAACGACTGTAATTGCCTAGTTTGGTGGCATTAGGTTCATCGTATGCTACAGAGGAGTAAGTTTCGACTTCTTGGGTGTCGTCATCATATTCGGTAGTGGTTTCGATGCCTAAAGCTTCCGTAAAAGGTAAGCCTGTTTTAAATTGATAATTGACCGAAAAATTCCACTTTTTATATTGCCAAGTATTGACCAAACTAAACTTATGTCTTTGGTCATTACTAGCAGGAAAAGCAGTTTCAATAATCTCAGGGAATAAAAAATCCACTTTACTCAGCGAATAATTCGCCCAGATATGATAATTTCGCCAACGTTTTTTGATTAATAAATCAATGCCTTTGGCAGTAGAATTACCTTCTGAAAATTCTAGTTCATTGCCTGCGCTTGAATTGAAAGTAGGATTATAAGTAGATAAACCGATCGTTTGATTATAATACCCTTCTATATCAATTAACCAGCCTTTATACTGAAAAATAAAACCTCCTGCGACTTTTTTAGCGGATTGGATGACTTCTATTTCGTCTTCCTCTATTCGATTGATAATCCAGACTTGATTATTTAAATCTAAAGAATTTTCGCCAAATTCTTTTAGTTGACTAATATATTGCTGAAAGATACCCGCTGACCCTTTTAGTTTTAAATGTCCCGTCAAGCCATATTGGATATTCAAACGGGGAGAAAGCTTATTCTTTTGCGTTTCAATATAAAAAGTATTGCGCAAACCACCATTCACACTTAGTTTTTTTTGTTGAAAATTAAACCCTACATAAGTATTATGAAAATGCCCTTCTATTGTATTGACATCTTGTAAATCTTCTTCGTATGTAGCGGCTAGGTCAATATTATAATCGACTGACTTAATATTATAATCATAGCCTAAGGAAAAATTAAGATGAGGAGACCATTGATATTTAGCAGCGGTGAAAAGGGTTTGGTCTGTAATACTATTGGTGACTAAATTATTGTAAAAAGTAAAATCATCTGCTTGATTGGTCAAGGTGAATTGATAATCATTGCTATAATTGGAAATAGAATAGCCTAGTTTCAAAGACCAATCTGAATGGAGAACAAGATTATTAGACCAATTAAAAGCTTTGGTTTCAAATAGTACTTCATCGGTAGAGGCTAAATCTTCCTCAAGAAATATAGAGGTATAATTAAAAGCATTATAGGTGCGAAACCAACTCGCTTTTATGGTCAATTTATCAATAGGCTTGAAAATTAATTTACCATTAAGGTCATAAAAATTGAGTTGTTGTTCGGCTTCTCGGTCACCTTCCATTACTTCTTCTTGCTCTTCTTCAATTTTTGTCTCTTGAAATACTTTATTAGAATAATTGGTAATAGTCGGTGAATTATAAAGGCCATTAATTGTCTTTCGACCTGATAGAATTAGGGACAACTTATCTTTTACAATAGGGGATTTTAAATAAGCATGCGCCTCCGTCATCGTGCTGCCAAGCCCGCCTTGAAACTGATTGCGAATACTATCGCTTAAAGAAATGTCCACAATTCCGCCTAAACGATTATCATAACTTGGGTCAAAAACGCCTTTAAAAACCTGAATATCATCGACTATGTAAGGATTAATAGCAGAAATCATCCCAAATAGATGACCAGGATCATAAAGCGTAACATCTTCCCATATAATTAAATTTTGATCGGGTGTCCCTCCTCGAATTTGTAGGTTGGTCGCACTTTCATCAATGCTAGTTACCCCGGGAATTAATTGAATTGTTTTTAAAATATCTTGCTCAATAATGGTGTGTTTGTTCAATAATTTTTGATAGTCAAAGCGAACGGAATTATAGGTTTCTCCTTCCGTTATTTCTTGTAAAATATAGTCTTTGACAATGATTGCTTCGCCAAATAGGGTAGGGTCTATTGCTAGTAAAAAATCAGCACAATCCGTTTGATTAAATTCTTGAACCATCAAGGATTGTGATTGATAACCAATATAACTAATAGTAACCACTTGATGTTTTTGAGCCGTTATTTCGACTTGAAAAAAACCATTATCATCTGATTGAATCCCTTGCTTTTGGTCATCTAAATAAATATTGGCTAAAGGCAAAGTCGTGCCACTTTCTTTATCTTTTAGTGTACCACAAATTTGGTACGTTTTGGGTGGGGCAAGATAGATTAAAATATTGTCATTGCTTTGTTCAAAAGTGAAGGGCGTTTTATAAAATAATTGGGTAAGTTGAGTTAATATATTGCTATTGGGTAACTGCCCTGAAAAGGTGAATTTGGATAAGGCAGTTGGGTCATAATTAAAGGTGGAATTATTGGTGTTTTCAAGGCCTTTTAAAATTTCGACTATACTTTTGTCTTTAAAAGAAAGGGGTTTAGATTGAGCAGATAGAACCATACTCATTCCCATAAAAATACAAAAGAGAAAACAACGGTAATCAAAAAAATTAGGGATTCTAGAATTTAGAGTTTTTAGGATACTCCACAGAATAAAATGGATTGTGTCGAAGCTACGCTCCTTAGGAAAATATGTAGGAATTATCGAGTCTACAGACGGTTTCGGGGCGATGCCCCTAAGAATAACTTCCATTTCTTGTGAAATTTGTCCAAAAGAGCATCGCTCTGGAACTGTCTGTAGGAAAAAGTAGTAAAATTGGCACAAAGGAACATCGCTCCGACCCGATTTCTTTAGTATTTTATTTTGTGGTGGATCAATAGAACTTACTCTGGTAACACTTTCTTTATGATTTGTTTTAGAATAGTCACTATACATATAAGTAAATTTGCAATGCAAATATAACGCTCTTTAATCTTCTATGGTAATCACCTTTTTGTCTGCCGAAATACTATAGGTTAGATTCATTGGTTTACAGATATTGTTAAGGGCTTTTTCTAAGTCATTATGTGGAAAGCTGCCATTAAATGGGCGTTCAATTTGTGGGCTGATAACTTTCACATCGTATTGTCTCGCTAATTCTTCCAATACCCTAAAAGTAGGTTCTAGGTTAAATTTGGAAGTACCGATTGACCAAAATGGTTTTTCGTGGTTGATGCTTTGTTTATTTCCCAATATTCCTGAGATGCCATCAACAGATTCTCCCGCATTTAAAATAACTTCTTTGTTTCCATAATTGACTCGAACTCGCCCTTCATAACATTCCACATTTAAGTTCTCGTGCCAAGACCGAACATTAAAACTAGTGCCTAATACCTCGACTTTTCCAGCATTCGTATTGACAATAAAAGGCTTTCCTTTTTGTACATTAAAGATAGCTTCCCCAATCAATTTCACAGACCGTTGTATTTCCCAATCCTCTTCTTCATAGACAATACTGGAACCATCATTTAAAACGACGGTCGTTTGGTCTGAAAAAGTATGTGTCAAAGTCAATTGATTACCTGTTTCAAGTACATTAGGTCCACTATTCATTAGCCAAAAAAGACCAATTAATAGGGCAACACTAGCTGCGGCCGCAAAAGCAGGCCATAATCGACGAATAGGGCGTACTGTTGCCGTCTTTTTAGCAGGATGTTTAGTTTTAAATTTTGCATAGCCCGCTTGTGCATCATATTTAGGCAAAGCCATTTTGTCGGTTGCCTTAATAATGGCTTCTAACTCTTCTAGTTCTCCAGAGGCTTGGAGTTCCTCCGCTTCTTTGGGGTCGATTTGACCTTCCAGCCAACGGGCATATACATTTTCTTTATTAGATTCCATGATTGTAAATTTTGTTGCATGCGCTGTTTTTAGTTATCGGTTGTCGGTTTGCTTAAAAAGGCACTACTGTAAAGAGTGTGGGTATCTAAAAATAGGATACGACTCTGGAGAGTTGTGTTACTATTTCGACAAACAAGTAACACGACTCTTCAGAGTGGTATGCTTTAAAATTCTACTAGTATAACAGGCTTACTGTCATTTACCCTACACTTTTTTATGAATCTTTCGCAAAGTATTCAGCGCATGATGCATTCTTTTTTCAACTGCTTTCACACTAATGTCTAATTCCTCCGCAATTTCTCGATATTTCTTTTTGTCAATTCTATTCATTAGAAACACTATTCTTTGACCTTCAGGTAAGGCACTAATCGCCGCTTCCAATCTTTCCTTAAATTCTTGTTCTTCTAATAAAAATTGAGGGGTGATATTGGTTTGTTGACTATGTCCTTGATTTTCAAATTTTAAAACGACCTTCTGGTGAGCCATTTGATTGAGGAATAAATTATTGGCGATGGTAAACAAAAAAGACTTGGCTTTAGCGGTTATTACTTTAGCGCAGTTTTCCCATAGTTTGCCAAAAGCATCCTGCATCAAATCCTCCGCTTGTTGTAAATTACCCGTTTTGTAATACATGAAATTGCGCAACCGTTCGGCTTGTTCCATAAAAATGGACTGGAAAGTTTCTTCTTGGCAGATATTATTGGACATAAGTAGTGGTTGAAAATCAGATTAGCAAAAATAGTATATATTGCTAGCTTTTCAAAATACATAAATAGTAACAAAGGGCATGTTGAAATTTAGAATTTCTCAAAATTAAAGTAGGTTCAATCATTAGAAAAGCCCTGAATAACCAACATTATTCAGGGCTTTTTTGACCCCAATTCATCACTTATAACTCATCATTCATCACTATTTACTCCCTCGATACAACTCATAATGCGCCAATTGACATTCCAAAGCCCCATTAAATAATATCTTTTTAGAAGAAGGTTTTAATCCTAATTGTTTCATCGCTTTGATATTCGCTGTAATAATCCAAGCATCAAACCCTGTAAAATTATGTTTAAGAGCATGACCAATATCTTTATAAAAAGCATTCACATCGGCAACTCGGAGGCGTTCGTCATAAGGTGGATTCATCAGCACAATACCACTAGCAGTTTCTGGATTTAATTTTAATAAATCACCTCGCTCTACTTCAATTTTACCATCCATATTACCCGCCAGAATATTCAGTCTAGCGGCTTTAACTGCCGAAAAATCTTTATCGAAACCTAAGATTTTATAAGGAAAGTCGATAATTCTAGCATCTGCTTCTCTTTTAACTTCTTGCCAAAGTGCTCGATCAAAATCTTTATAGCGCATAAAGCCAAATTCCTTCCGATTAATTTGGGGTGGAATATTATAAGCATACATCGCCGCTTCCATTAAGAAAGTACCAGAACCACACATGGGGTCAATAAAATCACAATCTCTTTGCCAATTGGAACTTAAAACAATTCCCGCTGCTAAGACTTCATTAATCGGTGCTTCTCCCGTTGCAGTTCGATAACCTCGTCTATTTAATGTTGCCCCAGAAACATCCCAAGACAGCGTACATACATTATCATAACTTAAATGTACATTCAGTCGATGGTCTGGATTATCTCTGTCAACACTTAATCTTCGACCATCAAATTTCGTTCTAAATTGGTCAACAATCGCATCTTTGGTTTTGAGTGCCAAATATTTAGAATGGGTAATGTATTTAGAACTAGTCGTCCCATTAATGGCGAACGTATCGTCTAAATCCATGATTGCTGTCCAATCAACCTCTCTAATCTTTTTATATAAATGATTTTCGTGCTTCGTTTTAAAGGTATGAAATGGTAAGAAAATACGAAGGGCGGTTCGCAATTCATAAATACAGCGATAAATTATTTTTTTATCACCCGAAAAAGTAACGGCACGTTTGTGTATTTGGGTTTCTTGACCACCTAAAGCGGTAATCTCTTTGGCTAATATTTCTTCAAGCCCTGAAAAGGTAGTGGCAGTTATTTGCATGAAAATTTTTTCTTTGGAAAAAAATGCAAAACTAATCATTAAGGAAGGAATGAAAGGATGTAGAATAGAATATTCTATAAATTTTCAAAATTCGTTGTATTTAGTGAGCAAATATTTACCAAGAATGAATGACTTATTATAGAACAAATTGCTTAAAGTGAATAGCAATCTTCTAATTATTAGATAATTAATGCGTCAAAAAGAACAAAATAGCAAAAGCCAATACCGTCAAAGTAGTTCCGATCATAAAAATTAAATAGCAAACTCTTAATTGGGTAAATTTATTTCCTAAAGCTTTCCCTAAATAATACAAATCGCTAATAATAGAATCGTCTAATTTAGCATCATCTTCGATAATCATTCTGATGCCCGATTTGTAATCGCTAAACTTCATTTTATAAAAATTACCATAGAAGAATAAATTGGTGGTGCCACTTTGGATTTTTTCAATAGAGGTGAGTCCTTTAGTTTTAATAGGGCGAGTAGCTAAGGTGGCATAAATAATCGAAGCGACACAAGTCGTCAATAATATAAAAGTTGGAAAAATCATTTTAGCATCCTCAGAAATACTTGATGCTAGTAGTGGGAGAGAGATAGTGATGATTAAAGCATTGATACTCAGCATAATATTTGCCTTGTTATCTGCAATACTAGTTAAGTCAATATGATTTCGCAAGGCTGTTTTAAACATCATTTGCGCACTCTTATTACCATTTATAGTCTCTTCAGCGGGAGCGGCTTTTTTCTTTTTAGTTGACTTGTTCTTTTTTTTTTCTTTACCAGGAGGCGGAGGAGTTGTCTTGGCAGTAGCTGTTTCCAAAGCTTTAACTACTTTCTTCCTGTTTTTTGCTTTTCTCTCATTAAATAATTCATTGGCTTTTTCCGTAAAATAACTATGTCCATCCATGAATTTTAGATTCATTTCCATGAAAGCGGCATCTTCATATTCCAATCCAAGAAAAGTTTTCATTTCGGAACGAAGACTTGTGATTGTTTTCATGTATTTTTTTTGCCCCAAATTATTTAAGTCAGAATCTTTGATAATCCTTTGTAATAAATTTTTAGGTTCATAGACTAACTTCGTCGCATCAATTAATTCTTTTACCAAGGTAATTTGTCTTGGGGGATAATTATGTTCAGAAAGAAAGGCCTCTGCCAATTCTGCACTTACTATTTCATGTCCTGTATATGCCTTGACATATCCCGTATCATGCAAGAGGGCAGCGAGTTCCATTGCTTCCATATTTGCTGCGCCAATATCATAGTGTTCACCCAATATCAGTGAGGTTTCCCTCACAGACATAGTGTGGTCTAGGTCATGGTAATGCAAATCTGAAGGTAAGTCGTTCTCAAATATATTGAGAATATATGTCTCTGTCAATTGAATAATATTATTCCTTTCCATACTAAGTTTTCTCGAATGAAGTCCTAAATGTTATTTGGATAGTATTTTTATTAAACACAAGCCTAATAACTTGCAACATAATAATTTACTTTAAAAGTTTTTGTTCCTCTCGGAATTCTATTACTTTGTTGCTGGTTTAAAAATGGTGTTGCGCAATATGCATCAAATTTAAGCTTTTTTCTCTTTTTTTGAAGAGAATTTTACAGTAATCATTTTGAAAGGCATTTTTTACAGTAATTTTTATCTAAATACGACTAATAATAGCATGAATTTAAGCTTACCAGCAAAATTACAAGTTAAGTTATCCAAGGTTTTTTGGATTACCTTACTCTGGACCATCTTTGGCGTGCTGGAGGTTTTATATATCCACGTTTTATCTTTTGATTTTCCTCCTTTTAAAGCACAGCCTAACTATAGTTTTCAAGAATTATTAATTGCGAACTTAATAGCGGTGTTTGTTGGTGGATTAATTGCTGGATGTATTTTAATTTTTATCCTAAGAGGAAGATTTAGAGATCATTCCTTTATGATGTCCGTCTTTCTAAATACCCTTATTTTATTACTGATTTTATTGGTGGTCATTGGTGTCGGAATGGGTATCTTTAACAGTTATCAGTATAACCTATCTTTTTTTAGCCAGCAAACCTTTAACCGGGTCATCTTATCTTTTTTAAGTTATTTTTTCCTCTCCAAGTTATTGCTATGGTTGCTCATTATTTTTATTACGAACCTTTTATTAGATGTCAACGAAAAGTACGGGGCAGGAGTTTTGCGACAACTAATTATGGGAAGATATCATCATCCAAGGGAAGAAGAACGAATCTTTATGTTTTTGGATATGAAAGGATCTACGGGGATTGCAGAACGAATTGGACATATTAAATTTTTTGAGTTACTACATGATTTTTTTCGAGACATTACCGACCCGATTCTTTTTACTAGCGGTAGTGTTTACCAATATATTGGCGATGAAGTCATTATTGTTTGGAAAATACCAACAGGTATTAAAAATGCCAATTGTATTCGTTGTTTTTATAATATTAGAGAGATGATTTCTAGAAATGCCGACGAATACATGAAAAAATATGGCGTGATTCCTGACTTTAAGGCAGCCATACATTGTGGTAAAGTAACGATTGGAGAAATGGGAGTCCTAAAACGAGATATTGTTTTTTCTGGAGATGTTTTAAATACGACTGCTAGAATGCAATCCATGTGCAACGAATTTGGTGTTAAATTGTTGATTTCTAAACGATTGCTAGATAAAATAGGGTTAGCACCTAATCGAATGGAGACTCGAAAGATTGGAAATATTTCCCTAAAGGGCAAGAAGAAAAAAGTAGTGCTGTATACTATCGAGGAGGAGCAGACACGGGTTTAGTTTTCACCTTAATAGTTTTTTTAGCCAACTTTCTTTGTCCATTCTCATAAGTAATTAGGGTAGCAGTCGGGTAGCTGTCTAAGAGGCTTTCTTGTAAAAAGGTTTCCGCAATTCTTTTATCTTTAAAATCTCCTAGTAGATAACTGTGAAGCCCATTGGCTTTACGTTCTAGCACAATATTTCCATGAAGGCTGAAAATTTCGTGCGTTGCTGGTAAAGCAGATAAAGTCGTGAAAAATTCAATTTTATAGCCAGTATAATTGCTCGGAATAGTATGTGTTCTTGGATTATTTTGAGCAACGGCTACTATGGTTTCTCCAAATTTAGGCTCAGGTATAATGACTTCATCTTGGTTTTTTTGACCATAAGGAGTAGGTAAATCTTTATTGACTTTTGGCCCTGACTTTTGAGCCGAATAGTCTATTCTTACAGGCGATTGGTAATTGGTTGGCATGGGTTGCAGTTTCATCAACTCTTTATCCGCAGCGTCTACATAGTTTTCATCTACTAGCCTTGTGGCATTAGTGATTTCTGCATAAATGTCATTTTCATTGACCAAATTTACCAAAGCTACACCATCTGGATTAACTGAAGGTGTAATTTTTTTGGCATCAATACCATATTCAATTACCGCATTAATTAATTCAGGAGATGAAAGCTGTGGCGATTTATCGACTAAAAAATCTGGTTGACGAGTCATTTTTATTTTCGTAAAAATCTTTTTATACTGGTTTGCCTGATTTACGGTAACTATTGTTTGCTGAGATAAAAATAAATCTTTATAGGTTCGGATAAGGTAATTATAGCCAACAGGTAAATTAGCCGTAAAAAAGCCATCTTTATTAGTTGTGGTGTTGGTAATAAATTTATTGGTGCCTTGCTGGGTTATCGTAACTGAAACAGCATCCAAATAGCCGAGATTTCCATCTTCAAAAACATAGCCGTCTAAGGTGCAATTTTGAGCAGAAGCAAGAACAGCTGTCGTAATTGTGAAAATATTTAGCAAGAAGAATCCAAGAATTGTTTGTCTCATAGTACTTATGATGTAAATTTGCCCGATTATGCTATAGGTGATTGATAAGTTGATTAATTATTGATTGATTTTTAGCCCTTAAAAACGAAAAGTAGGAATCCGCTAATAATTAATCAATCAATTTTATCAAAAGATAGCATTTATCGAACAACTTTTTTGAGGTGAATTTTAAAAATATAGGCACAAAATGAGTGGGTGATTTTTTCTTAAACCCATAAGGTGTTGAATCAAAAATAAGGGAATCTTATTAAAAATGAAACTTTAGCTGCTAGAAAAGAGACTTCTTTGGTAGAAAGTAGTCCTAAAAATAGAAAAAACTAAGTGAACTATAAATTTTAACGACTCAATCCAAGTTGCGGAAAACTGGTAGTACAGGATTTATCCTATTCTATTACAAGATCTTTAGGCCTTGATTTTTTGAAAATAGCTACTAAATGCAATGCGCCAACCTAAAGGTCGGCGAACCAAACAGACTAAAGTTTGTGTTACCGATTAAATCGAAATCATGCACAATTTAGATTGTTTAATAAACTGAAAACAAAATATATATTTCTTATTTGTTTAGGGCAAGCAGTGAACTGTAGGTCATAAACCGTAAACCGAACAAAAATAAATGGGATTAAAAATAATCTTTCTAGGAACACCAGAATTCGCTGTTCCTTCTTTAAAAATATTAATTGAGCATGGTTATGATGTAGTTGGAGTGATTACTGCAACGGACAAATTAGGCGGTCGAGGGAAAAAGCAATTAATTCAATCGGCTGTTAAAAAATATGCAGTCGAACAAGGCTTAAAGGTTTTGCAACCTACCAATTTAAAAAATCCTGAATTTGTTGAAGAAGTACGGGCTTTAGGGGCGGATTTGCAAGTAGTCGTAGCCTTTAGGATGTTGCCAAGAGTGATTTGGGCGATGCCAAGGCTAGGCACAATGAATTTACATGGTTCTTTGTTGCCTAAATACCGAGGGGCAGCACCGATTAACTGGGCAGTTATTAAAGGAGAAAAGGAAACGGGTGTCACTACTTTTTTATTAAAACAGAAAATTGATACAGGAGATGTTTTACTGCAAAAGTCGTTAAAGATTGGGGAAAATGAAACGACAGGAGAAGTCTATAATCGAATGATGGAAATGGGCGCTGGTGTCTTGCTTGAATCCGTACAGAAATTAGAAAGTGGCAATTACCAACTTTTACCACAAAATAATGACATAGCTACAAAAGCACCTAAAATTTTTCACGAAACTTGTGAAATAGATTTTATTCAGCCAACTCAAAAAGTACATGATTTTATTAGAGGCTTAAGCCCATATCCGACAGCTTGGACAATGTTGGATGGTAAAAAATTAAAAGTTTTCCGTACTAAAAAAGAGTTAATCGACCATGATGAAGAACCTGGGAAATTCTTTTCGGATAATAAAAAATACATCAAAGTAAGCACGATTGATGGGTATGTTCATTTAGAAGAATTACAATTGGCAGGTAAAAAACGGATGGAAGTGAAAGCCTTTTTGAATGGATATAAACTAGGCGGATGAGGTAAGGAGCGGATAAGATTAAGGAGGTGGAATACAGATAAAACGGCCAATATTATCGCATTAATCTCCTTTCCGCATCAACTTATTACCCTTTTTTACAAAGTGGCGATTATTTAATAGTGCTTAACAGAGCAAATTTGATAAATTTGTTTGACTGCTTTATCTAGAATTGACACGCTAATTACAATTTTCTTTAGTACCTTTGCGCTTCTAATCATCAACATTGAACAAAGTTTACTTCCGAGTAGAAAATTGAAGCACTTGAAAAAATATATTCAAAGCTTACGTAGTTTTAGGAAATTTCACCGATATACAGGTTTACTAATAGCTGTTTTATTGCTAATCAGTGCAGTAACAGGTATTCTACTTTCCTTAAAAAAGGATATTGATATTATCCAACCACCTACTCAAAAAGGCGTCAGTAAAGATTTGGCTACTTGGAAATCTATTGACGAGCTCTCCCAATTAGCAACTGCTGCATTTTATAAAGAATATCCTACTCAAGAAGGGAATGAAATTGACCGCTTAGATGTTCGACCTTCCAAAGGTATTGCGAAAGTATTATTTGAAGAAGGTAATTGGGAAGTCCAAATTGATGGTACCTCTGGCGAAGTTAAATCTATTGCCAAACGTTATTCCGATTGGATTGAAAGCCTTCACGATGGCTCTATTATCAGCGATTTATTCAAACTCTTTTCGATGAATATTCTAGGAATAGGAGTCTTGTTTTTGATAAGTTCAGGCGTTTGGTTGTGGTATGGGCCTAAGGTGGTGCGGGAGATGAAGCGTCGATAGGCTGTATGAGTTGATGAGGTTATAAGTCAATAAGGTCTCTTCCATTCGGAATTAAATCCTCCCTCCAAGTTTACCTCATAAATCTCATTATCTCATAACCTCCTTACCCAACTTTTTCTTTTATTGTATTTTTTTTCTAGTTATTCCAACCTTCCAATTTCTCCTAGGTCTTTACTATAAAAGCACCCGAATTGAGAAAAACCTTTTACATAGCAGAAGACCAAACATTGGTCGAACAATGCCTGAATGGGCAACAGCAAGCCCAACAGGATTTGTACCAAAGGTATGTACAAGCCATGTATAATGTAGTGGTGCGGATGGTCAATCATTCAGCAGATGCAGAAGATATCATACAAGAGGTCTTTGTGAAAGTCTTTAGAAATTTACATACGTTTCAGGGAGAATCTACTTTAGGTGCTTGGATTAAAAGAATTACGGTCAATACGACCTTAAATTTTATAAGAAAAGAGAAAAGAAATAATGAAGTAGTTTTAGCAGAAGGAATAGATATACCAGAAATAATTGAAGAATTAGATACCGCCAAATACAGTATGGCGCAAATACATCATGCGATTAAACAATTGCCAGAACGATGTAGAGTCGTCCTTTCTTTATACTTAATAGAAGGCTATCAACATCAAGAAATTGCAGAAATTTTAGGCGTTACCGTTTCTACTTCTAAAACACAATATCGACGAGGACGGCAATTATTGCAGGAAATTTTAGTGAGGAGGTAACAAGGTTAAGAGGTGACAAGGAAATTTACCTCATAACCTCATAACCTCGTAACCTTTACCAAAAATGGACAACTTAAAAAAACATATCGAGCAGCATCGAGCTGAATTAGACCAGATTGAAGCGCCTAATATGGACAAGATATGGGCAGGCATTCAAGTAGAACTAGGACAACAAACGACTGATTTGGAAGGGGAATTGAATGCTGAAAAAAGGAAATTAAAAGTGGTTGCGACTAAAGCCAATAGACGATTTACCTTATGGGCAATGGCAACAGCGGCTTCTTTAGCCTTATTAATTGGTGTAGGAATAGGGCATTTAATGACGCCGAAAACGGAAGCAATAAATGAATTTAACTTAGCCAATTATGCGCCTGCTGCTGCGGAACAAGCGAATAATTATCAAAAAATGGTGACCGCCAAAATGGAAGAAATCAATTTTGAAAGCATTGATACCCTTGCTTTTACGGAGGTGCTGCAAGAATTAAAATCCTTAGATGGAGAATATGCGCATTGGACGAAAGAAGTCCCGCAATATGTGCGAGAACAAGAATTATTAGAATTTCTCCAAAGGCATTACGAACAAAAAATCCGGATTTTAGAAATATTATCAAAAGAAATCGAAAAAAAAATACATTATGAAGAAAGAGAAATTAGGCTGTGAAGCCAGTTGCCAGTTGCTAGTTGCCAGTTGTACATTATGGCTAAGTCGTATGAAAAAATTTGCGTCTTTGCGTCTTTGCGTGCTACTACTTTTTGCTACTACGATAGCAGTATCTGCCCAAACAGAAAAATCTAAAAGCATAGAAAAAACCTTTGAATTATCCAAAGATGGTATCGTAAAAGTAGACCATCGTTATGGATTATTAAAGGTAACTCAATCTACGGATGGTAAAGTGCATTTGAATGTGAGAATGCGAGTAGAAGGTAATGATGAGGAAGAAATTCAAAAAGCCTTATCCCAATTTGAGGTAGATATTAATGAGTTCGGGAATCAAGTGACGATAGAAACAGATTTGAATATTAAAAACTGGAATGGTAGAAATGGTAAAATTTACCTAACCTTCAAAAATGGAGCAAAGATAAAAGGGTTAAAGAAATTTACGGTAGAAATGCTGTTAGCCGTGCCTGATTTAAAATCGCTTGCCTTGAAGAATAAATATGAAGACATTATTATTGACCACGATTTTAAAGGAGATTTGGAAGTGGAAATTTATGATGGCGATTTAAAGGCTAAAAATGTAGCAGGGGAAGTTGAATTGAATGTTAAATATGGAAAGGCTATTTTGGAGGATATTGGAGATGCTGACCTTACACTATATGATTCAGAAATGGAAATGGAATCAGGAAAGGCTTTAAAATTGTCCAGCAAATATTCTGAATATACGATTGGCGATACAGAGTCCCTAAGAATTAAGGCTTATGATGATAAATTTGAGTTGGGGAATGTGAAAGGGCGATTAGAAATTAGCGATAAATATTCTGAAATGAGCGTTGGTAATTTTGGAGAAGCAATGTTGGATATTCACGATGGTGATTTTGATGCAAAAAAGGGCGGAAATTTGACGATTACCGATACTAAATATTCCAAATACAGAATAAATGAAGTTGGAAATTTAATGATTGAAGGGTCGCATGATGATAAATTTATTATTAAAAAAGTAGCCGATTTTGAAGTAGATGTTACAAAGTATACTGAATTTGAAATTGCAGACCTTTCTGGTAAATTTAAAGTACGAAGTTCCCACGACGATAAATTTATCATTGGTTCCTTAGGTGATTTATTGGTGAATCAATCCAAATATACCGAATTTGAAATCACCAACCTTTCAGGACAAGTTAGCTTATTAGATTCGCATGATGATAAACTGGATGTAAGCGAAGTAGCGACTTCTTTTAAAGGGTTGAAACTGAATGGGAAATATACGAAAGTAAATATGGATATTCCTTCATCGGTTAAATATGAAATAGATGCAGAGATGAAATATGGCGGGATTGAATATCCAGAGTCAGCTTTTGAAAGCCAATATTATAAGGAAAAAGATAGTATTTTATCTGTTCGAGGAAAGATAAAAGGGGCTGGGGCCGATGCACCTAAAATTGAGGTGCGTGGGCATGATTGTAAGGTGAATCTGAAATAGAAAATCTTAGAGATGAATAAAATAAAAAAGAACTCCATCCTTTCAATGGAATTGTTGAAAGGATGGAGTGATTTTTTATGTGTTATTAAACATTGACATTGGATGATTCAAAATTATAAAGCTCATTCCAAGGACCAAGAATACCAGAAACTTGATTACCATTCCAGATAACGGTTGCTTGACTATGCCCACTTCTAAAATAAGGACAGTCTTGACCAACATTTAATTTGGTTCTATCAGCAGTCTTAGTTAATGTCCAAGATACACCAGCTCGATTTTGCCATCTTACCCTATTTTCATCAATTTCACTAAGGGTTACAAAATGCCAGTTATTTTTGCCCCTATTATCATAAAGATGATTTTCATAAACGCCTAGAATTGGTGTATCTGTCAAATCTTCTGGAATTGTATCATAAGAATAGTCTAAAGCTTGATAGTTTAAACATTTTCTAGGGGTTAAATGTTCTGGAGCATTTCTCCAAGGTAAGAAGGAAGTAGCTTCATTATTTGTAATTGCCCTAGATCCATCCCAAGGCCATAATATGCTGTCCACATTATGTCTATTCGGAGGAGTGGGCCATGTATTATTACGATTAGTGCCTAACCAGGAATAATCTTGAGCAAGCTCTTCATCGGTAAAAGGAATTCCAGCATTGGAGTTTTGCCAATTAGATTTTTTTTCATGTTGCCATTCTGCCCAGAGTCTATCCACGTTGCAGTGTAATAGAAAAAAGAATGGATCATTTACAGCAGTAGCAAAAGAACTTTGGTCATTTCCTCTGTCTGTTCCTAAAAATACATGTGCCATGCCATGAGGCCCACGTTCTAAATTGGGACTGAAATCTCGAAAACTATTGAGGTCAAGGCTACTATTTATTCTAGTTTGCAATACAGGAATACCATTTAAATTAAAATTATCCCTTTTAACTACCCACGTTTTAGTAGTCTTATCTGCTTCTCTTATTCCTTCAGCTCCTACCTTTTGTTTCCATTGAAGGGTAACGTGCCCATTCTTTCCTAAAAAGTCGTCTTTCCAAATTTTGGACACATTATTTGATACATTACGGCTTGAAAAATCCCAATAGGGTAAAGTGACATTTGGGTTAATTTCTTGTAGCTCTTGCTCAAATTTTAATAAAAAAAACCTATGCCAAGGTAAAAAAGCAGGACCAGAATGACCTAAATTGGAAACAAATCCATGCATAGTGACATATTTATCATAGTTTCCTTGTTCTTTAAGCGTGAAAACGGCATCTCTAAAAGCGTTTAGTTCACGAATAGATAAATTAGCTACGTTTTTTCTAACTTTTGAGGTATTCATAATTTTTAGTTTTTAAATTAGGGGTTTGGAGAATAATTTATTAACTTCCATCTACCATTGACTAGTTCGATAGTATTGCTCTAGACAATGATTTGATGTCTTCAAATACACCATAAGCCAATGGTGTTTTAAATAGTCCATCTTCTTTATAGACTTTAATCTTTTTATCATTAATTTTTAGAAGACACTTTGTTTTTAGTTCTTTAAATTCAATGAGATTTCCCCTTAAAGAAAAAGTGACTTTTTCTTTTTTAGAATACTTTTTAGCTTTTGACATAGTTATTTAATTGATTAAGTGATTCCGTTCTGATAGAGAGTACTGATGCTGCATAGGTATGACTAGCTTAATTCAGTAGAATTAAAAGGACGGTAGAGTTAAAAAAATATTTCTAGTATTAATTTATTTTATGAGGCAAAATTATAGACAATAATGCTTTTTTGTAATATGTAAAGGGTAAGTGGAGAAGAATATAGGGTAAGATGGTGTTTTTTGCCAGTAAGTGGTATGTCGAAGAGTTTAAACTATATTGAATTTGAGAACGCTTAATTATTTCTATTCAACTTTAACTGAATTAATCTTTTGCAAAATCTGGCTCCGTTAGTATTAAAAAAGCCATTCGCAACTGTTAACAAATAAGCTAACTTCTTTTTGTACCAATTCAGTAGCCATTTTTCCAGTAGGAGACAAAGGCTCGAAAGCATGTGTTAAATCCACATGTACAAAACACTATCCAAGTATATAGATAGCTGCCAAACAAACCAAAAAATACCCCACTAAACCACCTGCGCCTTCATAATCTTTCGCCAACCGTTGTCCAAAAAATAGTGATAAAATAGACACCGCCGATAATTGAGCACCAATTAAACCAATTTGTGTACTGCCGCTTAATAAAATCTGAATAGCCCCTATAGCAGAGAGTACACCTGCTGCTACTTCCAAAATCGTAATTACAGGCATTAATAAACCGACAGTATTTTTGAGTGGACTTTTGGCAAAATGCCCTGTTAACCATGCTTTATTGCCTTTATAATCAAAGACTTTGTCTAAGCCAGATTGAAGAAAAAGAATAGCTAAAAAGGCTAGGCTTAATAATTGGAAAGAAGTCGTCGCGGTTAGGAGATGTTCCATGATGTAGGTTGGTTTTACTTATTTAAAAAACAAATCTAAGGAAAACCCTCCTACTTTAATAATGTAACAACCTGTTCTAATAATTGCTTTTTATCTAAACTACTAACGCTAGGTTCGCTCAAATTTTTGATTAATACATAAATTACACGAAATAA
>JAFMDF010000251.1 GCA_017857395.1 Bacteroidota bacterium
TGATTTTTGCTTTCTTTAGCCTTCAACTTATTTACAACGTTAGAAGGGTAGCCATGAAAACGTACCCATTTGTTCTTATTTTGATTCGCTTGTATACGCTATTATTGGTCATCCTAACTGGCTGGCTGGCGGTGCTGGTTTTTAAGCCATTATTTTTAAATACCCCAATAATTATTGCTGAAAACACTAGCATTCTTTCTACAAACCCATCGACTGTTTCACCTAAATTATTAGCAACTATTGCAACTGGTAAAAATTTATTTAAAGTAAACTGTGCAAGCTGTCATAATAAAAACATGAAAGCGGATATGATAGGGCCTGCTTTGGCTGGTGTTCGAGAAAGATGGAGTGATTACCCGATTACTGATTTGTATAATTGGGTCAAAAATTCAAGTAAATTAGTAGAAGAAGGGCATCCAAGAGCGGTTGCTATTTCTAAGGAATGGAACCGTAGTCCGATGACTTCTTTTAATACTATGACGGATGAAGATGTAGCAGCTATTTTGACCTATATTGAAAGTGTTAAATAGGCGAACAGTAATCCTGTTCAATTTTTAAAAAATTGTTAAAGCCCCGTTTTATTTCTAAAAATGAGTACCTTTGATTGGCTAGTGCTATACAGCGTGGTTGTTTATGATAACCATTCTGTTGGTTTTAATAATTTGTAAAGACATTGAAAATTATAATTTTGCATGCGTTTATTATTACTAAAATGCGTTTCTCTTTCCATTTTTTTCTCCTCCTTTTTATTGATATTTTCTCCTACTAAAACTTATTCCGTAAAAAAGATAAAAAAATCGATTCAACTAACAGGAAATGGAGCGGATAGGCAATGGAAAAAAGCCAAAAAACTATGCGATTTTCCTTATCCTTGGCGAGCAGAAACGGCACCCAAAACTGAATTTAAAGCGCTTTATGACGACACCCATTTTTACTTTTTGTATCGGGCTACAGATGCTGAAATTATTCAAAAATCTAAAGGACTGGGAGAAATGGATGTGGTAGCCTCCGATAGAGTAGAATTATTTTTTAAGGGTGCTACGGATGACGCCCCTTATTATTCGCTAGAATTGGATGCTTTAGGCCGGATTCTGGATACAGAAGGCTATTTTTATAAAAAGGTCGATTTTGCTTGGACTTGGCCGACTGACGGATTAGTGGTGAAAGCGAGTATGGATGAAACTGGGTATTGGGTGGAAGGTAGTATTTCTTTTGCTTCTTTGCGGGCGCTTGGTTTGTATCATGATGATGGTATTTTACGAACAGGGTTGTATCGAGCGGAATATGTCACACAGGCAGATGGAAAAGTTAGACCGCAATGGATTAGTTGGATACATCCTGATGCGGAGACACCGAATTTTCATATCCCTTCTTCTTTTGGGATTTTGGAGTTAGTGGAATAATACTAAATACAAGAGGTTTTTACCGCATAGAAACAGCGTTCACAAAGAACACCTAGTTTTAGTTTAGTTCTTATCAGGTCAATAATTTGATAATTATTTTGAAAATATAAAAGAGAATGGTATCATTTTAATAAAGAGGGGAGCTTCCTTAAAACAAGGCGGCTGTTTCCCACAGCCGCCTTGTTTCAACCATTCCCCTGACTATTAAAAAGATACAGAAAATGTATAAAATCCGTGGAGCAAATAAATTCGTGGGGAATCTTTAAATCCGAAAATTAAAATCAATAAATATGATAAATTTAAAACACTTCATTTTCGTATGTGCCTACCTATTTTTTACGTTAACGGGCATCAGCCAAAATCAAAAGCCTGCTTTTTCTAGTATGGATGTCTTTGAGTTAGAATGGGCAGAAAAAACACAAATTTCCCCAGATGGACAAACCATTGTTTATATTCGGAGAGGAATGGACATTATGACCGACAAGCGGCAATCTCGTTTATGGACGGTGAATACAGATGGGACAGCACATCAGAAATTAACTTCAATGGACGTAAATGAAGGTAATCCAACTTGGTCGCCAGATGGGCAACGGATTGCTTTTACCGCTTCCACAAAACAAGGTTCTGAATTATTTATTTATTGGATGAAGACCCGAAAAATTGCTAGAATTTCTCAGTTACCAGCTTCTCCGAGAGGATTAGCTTGGTCACCAGACGGTAAGCAAATTGCTTTTTCTATGTTTGTAGAAGGGCGAGAATTATCTTTGGTTAAACCACACAAAAAACCCAAGGGTGCTCAATGGGCAGCTTCGCCTAGAATTACTTCTCGATTAAAGCATGAGGCGGATGGTTCTGGGTATATGAAACCAGGCTTTTCTCATTTGTTTGTAATACCTGCGGAAGGTGGCACACCGAGACAAATTACGAATGGAAATTATCAACATCGGTCTGCGCCAGTTTGGGGTAAAGACGGGGAATCACTTTATTTCTCTGCTAACAGAGTTGAAGATTGGGAATACGATTTTAGAAATTCTGAATTGTATAGCGTCAACTTAACGGATGGAAAAATTACGACTTTAACGGATAGAAAAGGCCCTGATCGTAGTCCTACTATTTCACCTGATGGCACACAAATAGCTTATTTAGGTTATACGGATAAAACGCAGACCTACCAAAATACGCTGTTGTATGTAATGGACAAAAATGGACAAAATAGCCGTCAAATAAAGGTGGAATTAGACCAAGCCATTGCTAATCCTACTTGGGACGCCAATGGGAAAGGTTTATATTTTATGTATGATGAACAAGGGAATACTAAAATAGGCCATACAGACTTGAATGGAAAAGTAACTAAGATTACCGATAATGTCGGTGGCACAGGAATTGGTAGACCTTATGGAGGCGGTTCTTATTCTGTCGCTAAGGATGGGACAATTGCTTTTAACCATACCACACCTTACCATCCAGCGGAACTGGCGATTAATACCCCCAAATCGAGGGCGACTAAATTAGTGATGTCTTTGAATGACGATGTATTAGGACAACGAACCTTAGGACAAGTAGAAGAAATCTGGTATAAATCTTCTGTAGATGGCCGAAAAGTACAAGGTTGGATAGTGAAACCTCCTTTCTTTGAAGCCAATAAACAGTATCCTTTATTGGTAGAAAATCATGGTGGCCCAATTTCTAATTATGGCGACCGTTTTTCTCCAGAAATACAATTATATGCGACTGGTGGATATGTCGTTTTTTATCCTAATCCTAGAGGAAGTACCAGTTATGGGGAAGAATTTGCTAATTTATTATACCATAATTATCCAGGTGAAGATTATAATGATGTGATGGATGGGGTAGATGCGGTGATTGAAAAAGGATATATCGCTAAAGACCAACTTTTTGTAACGGGTGGTAGTGCAGGTGGAATTATGTCTGCTTGGATGATTGGAAAAAACAATCGTTTTAGAGCGGCGGCAGTGGTTAAACCTGTAATGAATTGGATTAGTAAAACCTTAGTGGCAGATAATTATTATGGCTATGCTAATTCACGGTATCCTGGGCAACCTTGGGAAAATCCAGAAGCTTATTGGAAATTTTCCCCACTTTCTTTAGTCGGGAATATTCAAACGCCAACCTTAGTCATGGTCGGTACTTCGGATATGCGTACGCCGCTTTCGGAAGCTAAGCAATTATACCATGCTTTAAAACTGCGAAAGATTGAAACGGCTTTAGTGGAAGTACCTGGTGCTTATCACTTTATTGCGAATCGGCCGAGTCAACTGATTACTAAAGTAGAGCATGTTTTGGCTTGGTTTGAGCGGTATTAAGCCGAATTTATTAGCAGTTATTGGAGGGTATTTTAAAAAGAGATATCCTCCAATAACTGCTGCTTCTTTCCGCATAATTGACAACTGACAACCAAAAATACCCGTATTAGTGTAGGCTTTCCTTGAGAAGAAGGCTTTATATTTGCAAAGAAATACAAGACCTATTTTACTAGTTAATAGAGAAAATTACCGCATTAATGACCCGACCCCTTCTATGTTTTTTTTATTTTATGATGTCTTATTGCCAGATTCAGGCACAATGCCCTAGAATTTTAACGGATGATTTAATTGAAGTGTGTAGTAGCGGAGGAACAACCGTGAACATTCAAGTAGAAGGCACCTTATTGACTGCGAATTGGTCGCCAGCCATTGGTCTAGACGATGCCAATATTTTAAATCCTACATTTTTAGCACCTATAGATACGACTTATTTTTTGACGATTACAGGAATAGACCCAGAGACACAAGATACCTGCGAAGTGCAAAAAATAATGGAGATAGAAATAGCTATTTTTGATTTAACAATTCCAAAAGATACGATTGAATTACCTTGTGGAGACACGATTCGGTTAGCAGCGAATGTAGCGCCCAATGGTAGTTTTTTTATTATTGAGTGGGAGACAACTGACGGTAATTTTACGCATGGAAACCAAACCTTAACACCCTTGATTGATGCAGTTGGACTTTATAAGGCGAATGTTATTGGTACTTTAGGACGTATAGTTTGCCGAGATAGGGATTCTTTACAAGTGGTTCTGCGAGCCGATGAATTGACTATTGAACTTCCAGAAAAATTGAATTGTAATCGAAATGCTGTTGATTTAACGTTAGCCAGCCAAACAAATACGGATACCTATTTATATAATTGGACGACAACTAATGGGCAATTTGCTGCTAATACGGACCAATTTGCAACTGTTGTTGGTAAAGCGGGTATTTACGAAGTATCTCGAACAAATCTCTTTGGGGAATGTGAGACTACTGCTAGGGTAGCCGTGGAGGAAATTGTCGAATTTAATGATTTCTCTGTCAATTTAACGGAAAGGAATTGCAAACAGTCGGGTACATTTTCTATAGTAGACCTGAAAGGAGGCCAAGCGCCTTTTCAGTATTCTATTGATAATGGAAACACTTTTCAAACGGTTGCTAATTTTGATGAATTAACAGCCGATAACTATACGGTTTTAGTCGTTGATGCCAATGGTTGTGAATTGTCAAAGCCGATTAACTTTGCACCATTTACTTCCGTTGATTTATCGCTAGTTGCTTTTCAAGAAGTTGAGAAAGGTACCACCTTTCAAATGCCTTTAAATATAGCTAATAACGGTGCTTTGATTGAGTCCATTGAGTGGTGGCCAAATGTAGGATTGAGCTGTACGGATTGCCCAAACCCCATTTTAACAGCATTTAAAAATAGACGCTACGAAGTAACCGTAAAAGATGATAAAGGATGCGAGGAAAAGACGATGATAGAAATTGCGATTCGTCAACCCAATTTATTTTATAGCCCAACCGTTTTTTCCCCAAATGATGATGGTCAAAATGACTTATTTTCTATTTTTACCAATACAAAATTTGTTAAACAAATCAATAGTATGACTATTTTTGACCGCTACGGAAACTTGATTTTTCAGCAGACGGCCACCAGGAATAATGATAATTCGGCTAATTGGGATGGTCGTTATAAAGGCAAAGAAATGCCTATTGGTGCTTATCTGTATTCAGGAGAATTGGAGCTGTTAGATGGCGAAATTGAACGATTTAGTGGCACTTTGAACTTGATTCGATGATTTGAATTGCCTGATTTTTTAATAGTTATCTTATCTATAGAACCTCTATACCTCTTTAATAAACCAAAGTCACATCTGTTCCAAAATGCTCAATCGTACCGTCTGATAAAGTGATTTTGATGGCGCAATAATAAACAGCGGCAGGATAATCTTCTCCTTCCCAATAATCTAAATTTTCATAACTATCCATTGGTTGAGATTCAAAAACTAAATTGCCCCAACGGTCAAATAATTGATAGCTAATGGATTGAATTAAACCAAATTTTGGAAAAATAGTAAAGGCATCGTTTTGACCATCTCCATTTGGTGAAAAAACATTGGGAACATAGATGTTTTCGGTTATATTAATATTGCAGCGAGTAAAAGATGGTGCTTCTGACAAAGTGAATATACCTTCGACAGTACAACCTATTTGGTCGACGACATTAACCGTATAATCACCTGAAGCGAGATTGGCTAAAGTTGGGGTGGTTTGATTTTCAATGTTCCATTGTACTGAAAATGGTGGAGTTCCTCCTTCAAAACTTAAGGCGATTTGCCCATCAGTAGCATTTTGACAAGAAGGTAGAGTTGTAGCCTCCTTTATATTAAAAGAAATATCAGAAACAATCACTTCTCCACTGACAATTCCATTACAATGACGATCATTAAATCCTACAAAGTTATATAAGCCAGTTTCTGTTAAGGAAAAAACAAAAGGAGTAACCATGATATCATCAAGACTTTTAATCGATTGATTATCAATTGTATAATTCAGTGTCCAAGGGGCCTGCCCAGGCAGATTAATCAATACTTCATCTGTTTGCTTGCCTATACACCAAGTGAAATCTCCTGCAATTTCCAATGTAGGAACAGGCTGTAATTGCACTTCTATAGCATCATTATTAGTAGCTCCACAAACATCAGTTACGGTAACGGCATAATTTTTTGGTTCCGTAATTACGTCTATAATGCTTTCAGTTGTGTCACCCGAAGCCCAAATGTAAGAAAGCGGTTGAATACCATCTGGAACATTAGGGTTTAAGGTGAAAGTTTGACCAGGACAAACTAAATCATCGTCAAAAAATACATTTAGATTTTCTTTGGAATCTTGGATATAGAGCCTTGCGGTGTCTCTTTCTTCACAATCACAAGTAGTGGTTTTGACAACTACATCCACATACTCCAGAGATTCAATTAACTCATCTGGTAAAACAGTTAAGGGTAAATCTTTTCTTAATTCCCTACTACCTAGGGTGATAGTAGACGGAATAAGTTCAAAATCTAAATTATTGGTGGCGGTACCTAATACGGCTAATTCCACCGTTAAAAGACTATCTCTATCTGATAATTTGCTTCGATCAATAACAAAAGTGCCATCTAAACAATTCTCATAAACTAAACTATCTATACGCCCATTGACTAATGCTCTAATACTTGCACTGCCATTGGTATCAAAACTTTTACCTTCTAAAAATACCGCAGAATCTAAAATGTCATCGCCTACATCTCCGACCACTAAACGAATATGATAAGTCTCGCAAGGAATTACGCTAAAAAAGGCTTGTAATTTGGTGGTATAGCCATCAAATTCAATACTTGATATATTTCTTGGCGCATAAGGTATGCCGCATTGATTGGCATCTATCCTGCCTAGGTTATTAACAAAAAAGGCTTCATTTTTTAAATGATTGACATTATTAATCGTTACTGCATCGTCCTTCTGTTCTATTTTAGCGACATTTATAGATTCATTAAAACCGTTCCCTTCAATGCCTGGACCAGAAACAAAAAAACCGAAGGCATCATTAAATTCACTATTTACATATTCACAATATTCTTCGGAAGCAAAAACATAACTAAAACTAACGAAATCACTAGTAGGCGTAAAATCAAATTCAATACCAGCCACATCAAAAAAAGAAACCCCTTGAACGACTTTTCCTAAATATGGAACTTCTGATTGCCCATAACGTCCACCCGATATTCCAGTGGAGAGATTTGGTCCTGGAATATCTTCTAAATTTCCCGTCGAAAATACAATTCCGTTATTTATACCAATCTCATCCTTACCATTATTAAAAGACCCAATACTTTTAATATTTCCGATTGTTTGGATATTTTCTATTTGAACACAATTGCCCTTCTTGATGAATTCTTCAAAAACTAGGGTTTCTATATCACTTGCGGGTGTTATTTGGATGATTGTTGAATCTGTAGCTTGACAAAATAATAAAAGAGGAGGGGATGCAAAAATGCTAAAGAGTATTCTCCAAAAATAGACTTGATATAAAGTGTTTTGCTTCAAGATTTTTGTTTAGGCGAAAATATACTAAAATAGTTTCTTTCTTTAACAATAAAAGGCTTTCTAATTTATTATAGTGTCATTAGTTGTCGGATGGTTGCCTATATCAATACTGTTCATGCCCTAAAGATTAGAAATGAGGTTTATAATAATCGTTTTTTGCTGTTTAATTTGCATTGATATAAGTGCTCAAATCCGTAGTAGAAAAGAGATACGACCAGAAATAGAAGCGCTTAGAGCTACATTGGCTGCTGCTGATGTTATTTATGGTAGAACTACAGGCGCTGGCGAAACAAAGGCTTATAAAGCGTTCAAGAAACTGGTAGAAAAAGCGACCATTCCCGAATTGAAAATATTAGTTAAAGATAAAAATACGGTTGTTAAAGGATACGCATTTTGGGCGCTAGTCCTACGAGATAGAAAAGCGGCGTTGCTTATTAAACGTAAATTTAAATTTAGTTTAAAAAAAGTTAATACAGGACTATATGGTTGTATAGGCGATAGATTCAAATTAAAAGACTTTGTCAATATTATCTATAGTCTACCTGATGACCAGATGGAATTTCTTTATACGCCATAAACAATAATCTTCTAGGTTTTTTATTCAGGAAGGCTGTAGATTCTTTGATTAATAAATTTGCTTACCATTCCTTATCAGTAATATACATATCCAATTTCTTAGCCAAATCGAGATGGGGTTTAATTGCATCTCCCTCTTCTTTCTCACTACGGTCGATACTATTTAAGGTCATATTTAGTAAGTGTTTTAGTTCCGCTAGAGAGAAATCAATATCTACTTTTACGTTTCTATCGCTTATCCTTAAGGTTCGTTTTTCCATGATTGTCTTTACAATTAAACAGAATGAATAATTAGAAATAATAGGTTATTTACGGGGAAAGTTGCAGTAAAGTTAATGCATTATTATATTATATATGTATAAAGATATACCTTTTGAAGCGATTTACCTGTTTTTTATGAATGAGAATACGTTTTTAAGCCAATATCTACCATTTTAAGGCCCTAAAAATGAATAAATGACAAGATAAGGAATTGGACAAAGTGATGGAAAATGGCAAATTAATACCAATTTTAGTCAGTATTTACTCATTTTTGGAAAAATACTTTTGTAACGTAGGGTGTTTTCAAAACTTAATAAAATAGCTTTTAGATAGTAGCAGAAAATTGTGGAGGTATACTAGAAATTATATTGTTATTGGCTAAAAGAAAGCGTTTTTATTCACTTTATATGGATGAATACTAGTTTTTTGAAAAAATAAAAAAGGGAATAAACCGAAGTTTATCCCCTAATATCTTTTATCTACCCCCCAGCGATAAAAGACGTTGCAAATATAAGGCTATTTGTTAGCCGTCACAGTATCTATTCAACAATATTGTGACATTTACATAGATGCTTTATAAAAGCTGTAGTCACTTATATATTTAAAAGACAATTGCTTTAATACTTGATAACGCTATCTCAAAACAGATGTTTTTTTATGATTTGGTAGTAGTACTTATTTGAATAAACCAATTTTGTGACAGATAACGGACGGTAATTTATAGATGGAATTTTGAATTTAAAGACTTCTTTAGGAGTTTTTTTTAATGGATCTTGCAATTGAAGTTCAAATAATTAATATTTCAAAACCTGTCTGTTGGCAATAATTTTCCTAAATTTTTTACCACAACCTGCCATTTTAAACAGGCTGTGGTAAAAAATGACTTAATTTCCTCGAAGTCCTTTAGCAGTCCTATCTTCCAATGCAGGTGTTGGTGTCATTGTTCCAGGCTGTGTTTTGACTAATTTTAACACTTCTTCAACAACCCTTTCCATCTGTGGGTCTCTCCCTTTTACTAATATATTTGGGTCATCCCAAACTTTAATATCTGGACGGACGCCTTCTCCTTCCCAAAACCAATGCCCATCATTATCATAAAGTCTTGCCCCAGGAACAGTAATGCCGCCGCCGTCAATTAGCCGATGTCCTGTGGCTGGACCTACTAAAATACCCAAAGTACGTTCTCCTACTATTGGCCCTGCTTTTAACTCTTGGAATGCCCAAGGTAGCCCATCGCCACCAGAACCAGCCCAACCATTAATCAACATCCCTTTAGGGCCTGTATTCGCTTTAATTGGTTGCGTATGGTCTTTGCCGTGTCGCCAATGTAAATTATAGACAATTGGTTTCGTTAGTAATTCTAAAAAACGATCTGCCAATTGACCACCACCGTTAAAGCGTTCATCAATAATAAACCCTTTTTTATCCAATTGACCATAATACATTTTTACCAATTCTAATTGTCCTCTACCAGAAGTATTGGACATATAAACATATCCTAATTGACCATCAGATAATTTATCGACCATTTTTCGGTTGTTTTCAATCCATTCCAAATAGCGTAATCTAACTTCATCCCCCTGTCCTAATGCTTCGATAATATGCTGTTTAGCATCAGTTGAATTACCTGTTCGACTAATCTGTAACGCAATTGTTTTTTCATTTAAGCCTTCAAAAGCGGCATAAGGGTCCTTAGTTGCATCTAATGGAATACCATTAACGGAATGAATGTAATCACCCACTTTTACATCAACCCCTGTTTGGTCAAAAGGAGAGCGAACTTCTGTATCCCAAGCGGCTGGTTTCACAATGCGCTTGATGCGATATTTGCCATTCGTTAGTTCCCAATCTATCCCTAAATAACCTGTTTCTACGGGTTTTACACGTTCCACATCTCCATTTCTAGTATACGTATGTCCTGCACTTAATTCGGCCACTAAATTGGAAATGATATTGGTAACATCCCAACGAGTACGTGCTTCTTCAATAAGTGGACTATATCGTTCTTTCATTAAATCCCAATCAACGCCTTGCATATTTGGGTCATAGAAAAAGTCTCGATGTCTACGCCATGCATCATGGAAAATTTGCCGCCATTCCTCTTTGGGTATCAAATTCATGACCAATCCATCAGTAGGAATTGGGTCTTTAATCTTTTGAGCTGGCGCAGGTTTTATAATGCCATATTTGCCTTTACTGCTGACTAATAAACTCTTTCTATCAGCAGTTAAGGTGATGCTGCCAATGCCTTCCATGACTGATTTCTCTTCCATTTCTTTTAAATCCAATAACATCAAAGTACGACCACGTTTTTCAGAACCCGTATTGGCACTTCTAATAAATAGCAATTTATCTTTAAAAGAAAATAAGCTACCAAAATTTCCTGCTTTTGGAGATAATAGCCTCAATCTAGCTTCTATATTGTCGAAATCAATTTCGACTTTGGGGACTTTGTCTTTTTTAGGCTTTTCCCCTTTATTATCTGCTGCCTCTTTTTCACCCTTCTTCGTAGATTTTTTAGCATCAGTAGCAGAAGCCTCAGATTTCTCCTCCTTTTTTTCTTCTTCTTCTTTTTCTTCCGTTAGCGCATCATTTTTTGGTGCAAATAAATTGGGTGCATCCTTGGTTAAACTTAATACAGCAATCCGAGTGGAATTTGGATAGACCCAAGTACCATCACCCATATCGGAATAATGTGGACGGAATTCTTGGTCACTATAGAAATATAAGTATTTACCATCCGAACTAAAAATAGGGGAGAAGTTAGAATAGAAACTACTAGTAACAGCAGTAGCCTTTTTAGTAGCTACATTATAAACAATAATGGCTTCATTCTGATTGTCTCTAGTTTTGGAATAAGTAATCCATTTAGAATCGGGTGACCAATCAATGGAATAACCACCCCGACCGGGATGACTCACATTCCAATCCATCTTGTCAGCGATAGTGGAACTACCTGTTGTGGCATTCACTAAAGTGATTTGATTTTTTTCATCAATAAAAGCCAATGTTTTGCTGTCAGGTGACCAATTTAAAGTATAGCCATAACCACCATTTCGATTGGTTAATTTTTTAGCGACTTCTGAACCATCTGATTTTTGTAAATAAATTTCATTTTCGCCAGATTTGTCACTCCAAAAAGCAATTTGTTTTCCATCAGGAGACCAAGCTGGACTTCTATCAAAAGCACCACTAGAATTGGTCATATTCATACTAAATCCTTCTTTGACAGGAACATTAAATAATTCCCCTCTTGCTTCAAAAATAATCCGTTTGCCTTCAGGCGAAGCGGTCATATTGCTGATGTTTTTACTGACATCTTTTCGCTGCTCCATTTCGAGTGCTAAATCGCTGATAATATTGATGTTAATAACCTTGGATGTTTCTGTTTGGAAGTCCATTAAATACAATTGTCCACCCATTTCATAAACTAGCTCATTAGCACCAGCAGACATAAATGAAATATCAAAATCAGCATATTTTGTTATTTGTTTGCTGGTCTTATTTTGGGTATCATAGCGCCAAAGATTTAAACGATAATTTTCTCCTTGATCCGATAAAAAATAAATTTTATCTCCTGCCCATGCTGGTTTACCATCGTTGGTTTCATTATTGGTGATATTTTCTGCTGTATTAGTCGTCAAATCAAAAATTAATACATCAGAAGCTAAACCACCTTTGTATCTTTTGAAAGGGTAATTCTCCGTAATTTTAGTGATATAAGCCAACTTATTGCCATCTGGACTATAACTAGCCAACTCCCCATAAGGAATAGGTAATTTTTCTGGAAATCCACCCTCCTTGGCGACTTTAAAAAATTGCCGAGCAGAACGCTGGCCCATTTCTCGACGAGAAGCAAATAATAAATGCGTGCCGTCAGGGTGCCAGTCAATCATTCGGTCTGCATGCGATTGATAAGTCACTCTTGTGGGTAATCCTCCTTTAACGGGCATAACATAGACATCTAAATTGCCTCGATATTCTGCGGTATAAGCAATAGATTGACCATCTGGAGAGAATTTAGGATAAGATTCTTCCCCTTGGGAATGGGTTAATTGGATGGCAGTACCTCCATTTTTGTCCGCTATCCATATATCGCCTCCATAAACAAAACAAACTTGCGTATCGGAAACATCTAAATAGCGAAATAATTTAGCATTAATTTGAGAGAATGCTGCGATAGAAAATAGTAAAGCAGCAGTAGAAAATAACAGTCTTTTCATGATGGGTAGAAATTGATTAGTTATAAATTTTGAATTAGGATGATAAAAATTAGGTTCTAGGTGTCGGGTATTAGGTGTCAGGTTAAGCGTATTTCCGTCACGCCCGATACCTAGTACCCGACACCCGATACCATTTTTCTATAAACTCAATTTTTTCTATTTATTTAGGCATATTAATCTTAATTTTAGGCGAATCTATTGAATAATCTTCAAATACCATCATCTTCTATATAAAAAAATCAAAATATGAGCCTGAGTTATACTTGCGGTATTAGTGATAAACCTCTTTTAGGCATTACTATTGGAGATATGCTAGATCAAACTGCTGCTAAATATCCTGATAATGAAGCCCTTGTAGTGAAACATCAAAATATCCGTTACACTTATCGACAATTTCAACAAAAAATAAATGAATGTGCTAGAGCATTCATAGCCATTGGTATAAAAAAAGGAGATAGAGTAGGGGTGTGGGCGCCAAATTGTGCAGAGTGGACAATTGTACAATTTGCGACTAGTAAAATTGGGGCGATTCAAGTGAATATTAATCCAAGTTATCGAGTGCATGAATTGGAATATGCTTTGAATCAATCTGGTTGCGTTTGTATTGTCACCGCTACTCAATTTAAGACTTCAGAATATACGGAGATGCTCTATGAATTAGCACCAGAGTTGAAGGATGTTGAACCAGGTGCTTTAGTGTCGAAAAAATTACCTGCTTTGAAAACAGTCGTTCGGTTGCATAGTACAGCTTCTCCAGGAATGTATAGTTGGGCTGATTTATTGAATAAAAAAGAAAGGGTTAGTGAAGTAGAACTGGCAATGATACAGCAGACACTTTCAGCCGATGAACCCATTAATATTCAATATACAAGCGGGACAACTGGTTATCCAAAGGGGGCAACTTTAAGCCATCATAATA
>JAFMDF010000252.1 GCA_017857395.1 Bacteroidota bacterium
GTACTAATAATGAATTTTCCCTTTGGTGAATGATTACTTGTTACAGGTTAACAATAGGTTATTGGGTTTTTAAAATTTGAATCGGCTGTATTCTTCTGCTATTTTTGGTAAAAAATGTTTATGAAATCAATGCTGTTTTATACGACTTCAAACTATTCAAAAAGGCTTAACTAATTTCCATTTTAAATCTTACTTCGGCTGGGAACAAAATTTTTTGGATTTCACGAAAATGGTAGTTTGAATTTTGAGGATTATAATTATAATGCAGTAGCAACCGATTTTTTTAAATGGCTCAAAACAAACTAAATCCACATGAAACCTTATTACTATTGTCTTTTATTGCTATTTTCTGCCTGTTATAATAAAGTCAAAGAAGTTCCTTCATTTAATCCTAATAAAAAAATCACAATTGCACTCGACACTATTGATACCGAAGCGTATGAATTAATTAAACCATCGAGCGAACAAAAAGGTATATTAATTTTATTTCCTGGTTTTCCAGAAACGCCTAATACTATTAAACAAGAATTTAAGATAGTTCAACCTGCTTTGAAAAAAGGCATCGCTTTAGTTTTAATGAAATTTAATCAACGGCTTTGGTTAAATACCCAAGAGAAATTTCGATTGACTGCTACTTTTAACCAGCTCTTTGCTAACCATGATTTAGATAGTGCCAATGTTTTTATCGGTGGATTTTCAAGTGGTGGAAATATCAGCTTATTACTCACCAATCATTTGGCTGAAACGGATAACCTTATTCAACCTAGAGGTGTATTTATCATTGATTCGCCTGTTGACTTATTGGGTTTATATGAAACCGCTCAACGGAATATCAAGCGTAACGCTTCTTCTATTTCTATACAAGAAAGTGCTGGAATTATCCAACGATTTGAGAGAGATTTTGGTAATCCAGAGGATAGCCTAGAAAACTATGAAATAGCGTCCGTTTACACTAAAAAAACGAATAACATCCATAATCTAGCTCATTTAAAAGACATAAAAATTCGATTATATACCGAACCCAATATTCAATGGTGGCAAGAAAATAGACAAAATGATTATGAAGATATGAATGCTTATTATATAAAAAACTTATCAGACGAGCTGATTCAAAAATATGGGCGTAACGTGAAATATATCGCTACCAAAAATCGAGGCTATCGTGCAAATGGAAAGCAGCATCCGCATAGTTGGGCTATAGTTGAAATAGATGATTTACTAAAGTGGATATTAGCTAAAAATTGAATAAAATGTAACAATCACCCTCTTAAAAAGCACCTACAAAGTATACGAAGCCAAATATTTAATTTAAATTAGCCCTACATTCTCGGTATTCCAATGGTGTACTTAAAATTGTTTACCGAATATCGTTTTTAAACAAAACTTCAAACCAAAAACAGTATGCATAATTTATCTCGTAGGGCTTTTGTCAAAAACTCAGCTACTCTTTCCACTGGAATTATGATAGCTCCCAACCTAATCACCAATTCCCCTAGCAAAAAACTCAATCTAGCTTTTATTGGCGTCGGCGGTCGAGGTGGCAAAAATTTGAAAGGCTGCGCTATGGTTGATGCCAATGGGATTGCCCAAAATAATGTAGTCGCTATGTGTGATGTCAGCCCTGAAAGAGCGGCTAAGGCTTATGATGCATTTCCGAATGCTAAAAAATTTACCGATTTCCGACAGATGTTTGATAAAATGGCAAAGGAAATTGATGCAGTCGTCATCAGTACGCCTGACCATACCCATTTTGCAGCGACCATGCACGCTATGCAATTAGGCAAGCAGGTTTATGTAGAAAAACCTTTGGCGCATAATATTTGGGAGTTGCGAACGCTTAAAAAAGCTGCCAAAAAATATAATATCATCAGCCAAATGGGCAATCAAGGACATACTACGAATGGTATTCGACAAGTCAAAGAATGGTATGATGCGGGTATTTTAGGGGAAGTTAAAGAAGTCATTGCTTGGCGAGGTGGCCCAGGTTTTAGTCCAACAGGCTATTTCGCCTATCCAGATAATTATCCACCTCATGCAGAACGAAAACCAAAAACTTTAGATTGGGATGCTTGGTTAGGACCTGTCAAACATAGACCTTATAGCCATTTTTATTTACCTAAATTATGGAGAGGTTGGTATGAATTCGGCAACGGTTTATTGGGAGATTGGGCTTGCCATACTTTGGATGCTCCATTTTGGGCTTTAAATCTAGGCATGCCTACTTCTACTAATTCTTTGAGTAGAATTCCTGCCTATAATGATGATTTTGTTTCTGACCATGCCCAAGTAGAATGGAATTTCCCAGCTAGAGGTAATCAACCTCCCGTTCGATTGACTTGGTTCGAGGGGGAGTTTAAACCCGTTAATCGACCAGAATGGGGTTTAAGTGAATTACCAAGTTCAGGCATGATTATGGTCGGTAGCAAAAAATCTCTAATTACAGGTGGTAGACCGAATAATCCTAAATTATTGGTATCGGACGAAGAATGGGCAACTTTCCAAAAATCAATGCCTGCCCAAACCATTCCTAGGGTAGGAGAAGAAGACCCACAAGGTGAATGGATTAAGGCGATCAAAGGCGATGGACCAATGCCAGGTTCTACTTTTGAATATGGTGCGGATTTAACGGAAATGGCTTTAGTTGGAGTATTGGCACAGCGATTTAGTACTAAAATCGAATATGATGCTAAAAATATGAAAATAACCAACCATCCTGAATTACAGCATTATATAAAAGAACCAGCTAGACAAGGTTGGGGGTATGGCGATGACCTTTGGTAAACAATAGGGTTAATTGATTGTTAGGTCACAAGAAACAACCTCTAGTGGTACAATTTATAAGTCTTTGACGATTTAATTTTTGTTGCGATGTTGCGTTGTTGCCATGTTGCCATGTTCTATACATAACAACGCAACATGGCAACAACGCAACCTTGAATTTTAATTGTAAATCATTTATAAATCAAACCATTAGGCATTTAACACACACCCTATCCTTTTGCCATCTTCACAACCACAATCAAAAAATTGCGAAATCAACTAGGTCTATTATGCTGTTTTCTATTGCTAGGAACTTTGGTCGCTGCCCAAACAGATGATTGTATGGCTGCCCCTGAATTGATTGTGGTAGATGATTGTCTACGTTCGCCAGGCAACACAAAAGGGCTGATTGAGAATGCTAAAATGAATGCTTGCGGTGGCAATGCAGATGATGATGGTTGGTTTAAATTCACCGCCATTTCTGAAAGAACCCAGATTTCAGTTTCAACCGACCAATTAACAGATATGGTCATTGGTGCTTATCAAAATTGTTCCATTGAATTAGGATGTGTCAATGGCAAAGGGGTGGGCGGTCAAGAAATTTTACGGATAGACACTAAAATTGGAGACGTTTATTTTATTCAAGTCTACGAAGCAGGAGATGGTGGGGCAGAATTTTTAATTTGTGTCTCGGCTTTAGACCCTATAATATGTACGAAACCATCTGCTATTCATTTTGATATTCGTTCCCCAAATTGTATGGATGCGGCTTCGGGGAGTATTCAAATTGATTCCATAAAAGATGGTACGCCACCTTATACCTACCAAATAAATGATCGTGATTTTCAATCAAGTCCTATCTTTTCAAACCTTACTGCTGGTCAATATTTAATTACGCTGCAAGATAGTTTGGCCTGTCAATTTGATACCGTGCTAACTGTTTTAGATACGATTTCGTTTGAATTAGACATTGGTGCAGATTTATCCGTTGACCAAGGAACAATCATTGATTTAGTAGTTATTAGTAATGTTCCTGACGCTCAAATTGCAACTATCTCTTGGCTGGAAATTCCTATCACAGATTGTGATTCCCCTTGCCTTACACCTAACTTTATAGCTGCAAATTCTGCTACTATCCAAGCGACTTTGACGACTTTAGATGGTTGCCAAATTAAGGATGAACTCGTACTAACTGTCCAATCAGAAGCAGCTATTTATATCCCGAATGTTTTCTCTCCAAATGGCGATGGTATCAATGATTTTTTCACCATTTATAGTAATGCAGGAATCAATAAAATAACCAAGGTAGCTATCTTTAACCGCTCAGGGGGATTGGTATTTGAAAGCAATAATATTTCACCAAATGACCAAAACAATATTTGGGATGGGCGACAAAATAATCAACTAGTATCAGCTGACGTTTATGTTTATGTCGTGGTCTATGAAACGCAAGATGTGCAAAGTGTCACAGTATCTGGAATGGTTACTTTATTACTTTGATTTTGTTAACCTTCCTATTTCCCATTACTGCCTACCTAAAAATTATCACTTAAAAAATCACTTTTTAAATCAAAAAACTTATCTTCATTTTTTTAAATAAGTCGAATTACAAAAATGAAGCACCTACTTCCTCTAATTGCTTGCCTCAGCATTTATCTATTGTTGTTAATCGCTTGTACGCCTACTTCCTCAACATCAGAGGCAACAGCCGATAATCGCCCACCCAATGTGGTCGTTATCTTCATGGACGACATGGGATTTGGCGACTTAAGCAGCTTTGGACACCCAACTATAGAAACCCCCAATCTTGACCGATTAGCCAGAGAAGGGCAAAAATGGACTAATTTTTATACCGCTTGCTCCGTCTGTTCTCCTAGTCGAGGGGCTTTATTAACCGGTCGTTACCCGATTAGAATTGGATTGGGGCCAACTCAACCCAGAAATCGAGTACTGTTTCCTGACTCTGAGGGCGGTTTACCTGCCAAAGAAATCACGATTGCCGAAATGCTAAAAGAAAAAGGCTATGCAACAGGCATGGTCGGCAAATGGCATTTGGGACATTTACCTCAATATTTACCGACTACCCAAGGTTTTGATTCTTATTATGGGATTCCTTATAGCAATGATATGGATGCAGTCGAATGGAGTCTAAAAGCTTTTTTTGCCGAACCAAATATCAATAACTGGAATGTGCCTTTGATGCGAAATGAAGAAATTATTGAACGTCCTACCAATCAGCATACGATTACCAAAAGATATACCGAAGAAGCTATTAGCTTTATTCAACAAAATAAGGAAAACCCTTTCTTCTTGTATTTTCCGCATTCGATGGTGCATACCCCACTTTTTGCTTCTGAAAAATTTTTAAATACTAGTCCAAGGGGATTTTATGGGGACGTGATGCGGGAGGTCGATTGGAGTATTGGACAAGTCATCAAAACCTTAGAAGAGTTAAACTTGGATAAAAATACTTTAGTTGTTTTTACCTCTGATAATGGACCTTGGTTATTAATGCAAGAACATGGTGGTTCGGCAGGTTTATTAAGAGAGGGCAAAGGCACAACTTGGGAAGGTGGCATGCGGGTACCAGGGATTTTTTATATGCCTGAAACGGTACAACCTGGAACGATTACTGATTTGGGTTCTACCTTAGATTTATTACCGACTATTGCGGGATTGACAGGTGCAAAAGTACCCGATGATAGACCGATGGATGGGTTTGATTTGATGCCTGTTTTAACTAAAAAAGCACCAAGTGCTAGAGACCATTTTATCTATTATCGCTTGCAAGATATTTATGCGGTTAGAAAAGGGGATTATAAAGCGCATTTTATTACAGAAACTTGCTATACTTTAGATAATCAACGAACAGAACTGGAAACGCCACTTTTATATAATGTCAATCATGACCCTAGCGAAAAGTATGATAAGGCTACTGCTGAACCAGAAGTGTTGAAAGAATTGGTTGAATTGGCGGCAAAATATAAAAATAGTGTGGTGGCTGCGGAATGTGAATTGGATAAGGGTAGATAGTTGCTTGTTTGGCAACGGATTTTAAACATAAACTTATTACTGGATAATTTCCCATTATCCAGTAATTTTTCTCAAAACATTAATATGTGGACTAAAAAAGGTGCATCGCTTAGTGATAAAAATGCCAGAAAAGAATACGGCATTACGCAAGAAGAAATTGTGGAAGGTATCCATCAAGAAAAACTACAATTTAGAGTCAATTATATTCATGGTAATCCTTACTATAAATTATTAAGGCGAGAGGTAGAAAATCTAATGATTGAAAAATATGGAAATGCTCATTTAGAAAAACAAAAATTAGTAGCCCATCTTGCTAAAATAACTACAGAGATTAGAAGCCTTAAAAGAAAAGTCAAAAAATTAGAAAAAGAGAAGTTGAGTATTGAGACTCAACTAAATAACTTATAAAATAATTACTAGTCTTTCTATTCAACATGCATACAATGACATCAAAGCATTTACTAATTTTCTGCCTTTTTTTTGGTATAACCAACTTCGTAATAGCTCAAAACTATCCACCAAAAACACCAACTGCATCTAAAGTAGCCATCTATAAAACGATAGATAATACGGAATTAAAAGCATGGATATTCAATCCACCCAAACACCAAACAACCGATAAGAAACCAGTGATTGTCTTTTTCTTTGGCGGTGGTTGGAATGGTGGAACGCCCACTCAATTTGTCAAACATTGTGAATATTTAGCTGCCAGAGGTATGGTTGCCATTACCGTCGATTATCGAGTTTTTAAAAGACAAGGCGTCAAACCTCCTCAATGTGTGGCAGATGCTAAATCGGCTATTCGATGGATGCGAGAACAGGCAGATAGTTTGGGCATTGACCCTAATAAAATTGTCGCTGCTGGTGGTTCAGCAGGTGGGCATTTGGCTGCAAGTACTGCTACCCTGCCCAATTATGAGGAAGCATCCGAAGATTTGACGATTAGCGCTGTTCCTAATGCAATGGCATTATTTAACCCTGTTTTACTAACGGCTACACTAGCAGACAAATATGAAGTTGCCCCTAAGGTACAAAAAACCTTGTTGAAACGAATGGGAACTGAGCCTAGCACCCTTTCTCCGATACACCATATTCAAGCAGGCATGGGCCCAAGCATTATTTTTCATGGAACTGCGGATAGAACAGTGCCTTTTAAAACAGCCGAAATCTTTCATCAACTGATGAATAAAAAAGGAAATGATTGTACGCTAGTTGCCTATGAAGGCGAAGGACATGGCTTCTTTAATTATGGTCGAAAAAATAACGGTGCTTTTGTGGATACGATGGCGAAGTTGGATGATTTTTTAGTACGGATTGGATATTTAGAAGGATTGAGTAAAACTCGAATTCATTAAATCTTTAATTTCCTTAAAAGAGAGTTCTATGGTGAAAACTATGGATGAATTAAAGTTGACGACTCAGAAGAGTCGTGTTACTTGTACATCGTAACGAAAACGAGTAATACGACTCCTGAGTCGGAATACATTTTTAGTTACCCACAATTTTTACGTAGTGCCTAAAAAAGGATAAAATGAGTATAGTTCAACAAAACAATTAATTATGAAAGAATCGATAATTATTGAAAAATTAGCGGCTAACCAAGGCGTATTTCAATATCTATTCGCTAATCTTTCCAAAGAAGAAATACGTTGGCGGCCATATCCAGATCATTGGAGTTTGCTGGAAATCCTTTGTCATTTACATGATAACGAACACGAGGATTTTAAAGTTAGGGTTCAATCTGTTTTAAAGAATCCGACCATTCCATTAACACCTATTGAACCTTTTTCATGGGTAACAGAGCGAAATTATTTAGCACAAAATTTTGACCAAAAATTGACTGCATTTCTCCAAAAAAGAAGTGACTCTATCAAATGGTTGAATCATTTAAAACAACCATCTTGGAGCAATACTTATCATCATGAAACGTATGGAAAATTAACCGCCCGTAATTTTTTAGTCAACTGGTTAGCGCATGATAATTTGCATATTCGACAAATTACTAGAATCAAATATTTGTATTTAAGAGAGCATGCTGGAGAAGATTTAACCTATGCAGGAAAATGGTAAAGCAATCAAGATTTCTCTGCATAAGGTCGTGGCACAATCCCCGTCCGCTTCCCCCAAACCAACCACATATCCGCCATTTTCTGTACCATTTCTAAATGTTCTGCTGCCACATCATACATCTCCGTTCTATCCTTTTCCATATCAAATAATTCCCAATTTTCGATAGCTAATTCATCCATTTTATCCCATGCATAGGAATGTTTTTTACTCGCTTTAGAAACTAGTTTCCATTTACCCATCCGCACCGCTCGATTACCTTCATGTTCCCAATAAATCGCTTCTCTTTCTAGGTCTTGATTCGCAAAAGCGGGTAGTAAACTTTTCCCTTCCATTGGTTGGATGGGCTGATTATTATAGTTCATTGGATAAGTGCCGCCACTCACATCGACGCAAGTTGCCATGATGTCAATTAAATGCGTTGGTGCGCTTCTAAAAGTGCCGCCCTCCTTAATTTTTGCAGGCCAATGCACAATTAAAGGCGTAGAAATGCCGCCTTCATGCACCCAATGTTTATATTCCCGAAAAGGCGCATTACTCGCATTTGCCCAATTTAGACCATAAGCAGTATACCCTTCTGCTGGCCCTGGCCATGCTTCTTTCATTAACTTAATAGGCTTTCCATCTCTAGTGATAAAAGGAACCATTTCGGTTTGTAATTCACCCGCTTTCATCCGCACTAAATCTTTGGCTTTTGGGCGATTTTTTATCCAATCTAATTCCTCCGCACAAGCGCCATTGTCTTGTAAATAAAAAATAATGGTATTTTCTAATTGTCCTATTGCGGCTAAGACATCTACAATTTGACCGATCCCTTCGTCCATGACCGTTGTCATTGCTGCATAAGTTTCCATATTCGCCAATTCCCATTCTTTATCTGGTATATCTTCATTCCAAGCTTGTACAAAAGAATCTCTTGGTGTCATTTCCCATTCGGCTTTTGCCAAACCCATTTTTTTCATTCGCTCAAAGCGATTTTTCCTCAATACATCCCAACCTTCGTCATAATGTCCTTTATATTTTGCCACATCTTTTTCAGGTGCTTGCAAAGGCCAATGTGCTGCTTGGTAAGAAACATACATAAAAAATGGATTATCAGCCGTATGTTCTTCAACACATTGAACCGCATAATCTGTAAAATCATTAGTAGAATAGAAGCCTTCCTTTGGTGCTACATACTCATTATCTAGAGTTAAAGAACGAGGGTCATATAAACTCCCTGCCCCTGAAATCATTCCAAAAAATTTATCAAATCCTCTTTGTCTCGGCCAATTATGTTTGTCAGGGTTATTAATTACATAAGGCGTTACATGCCACTTGCCAGACATATACGTGGAATAACCAGCACCTTTTAAAGCTTCGGCAATAGTAACTGCTTGATTACTCAAATCCCCTTTGAAGGCTGGCGTTCCTCGGTCATCTACCATGTGCCCTACCCCAGCCTGTTGTGGATAAAGTCCTGTTAATAACGAAGCTCTAGTCGGGCAACATCTGGCGGTATTATAGAACTGGGTAAACCTCAAACCATTGGCGGCTAATTGGTCAAGGCGAGGCGTTCGGATTTCACCGCCATAACAACCTATATCGGAATACCCCATATCATCGCCCATGATTAGGACGATATTGGGTGGTCTTTCCTGTTTTTTTTCTGCGGGATTTTCTTGGCAACCAAATAGGCTTAATAAGGCGGTAAGCCCTATAAAAGAAATGGTATTCTTCATATTTTTGGTTATTTCGTTTTGAATACTGGCAGGGATTTAAAAACTAATTCCACTACATTAGGAAACCATCTTTTTCAATAATAATAACAATTTCAATGGCAATGACAAAGTTCCCACCGTAGATAGTTGAAAATTGAAAATTGAATAAAACTATTGCAACGCAACCTTACAATAAGCCACACACTTAGCCGTCTCTTTCACCGCATCAGAATCAGCAGGAATCTCATATTCTAACTCGACATCACAATGAATTGGCCAATTGTTTTTTTGAATCAATTGCAAAATTTCGGTAATTGGCGTATCACCCGTTCCCCAAGGCATATTTTTATTTTCAGGTTTTTTACCCTTAGCTGTTTTATCTTTTAAATGTAAGCTAATAATTCGGTCATGATATTTTTCAATAATTTCATTGGGGTCTTTACCCGTTGCTCCGACATAATGCCCTACATCAAAATTGAGCATATTCATGGGCGAAAAAGCTAGATAATCATCAAAATTAAAACCAGGTTCGCCAGGTTGCAAGTGGTTGTGGAAAATAGCATATAATTGATGCTTATCCGCAAATTTGCCTAATTTTTCGGCAGCTTCCAAGCCTATTTCGTTAGTAATGCCTTTTGCACCTAGGGCTTTCGCCGCATTAAAAGCATAATCAATTTCTTCGTCTGTCCAACGAGCAGGAGAAAATTTTACGATGTGAATATCAACGCCCGCTGCCTCATACATCTTTCGCAATTCTATGAATTTGTCCATGGAAGCGGCAATTCTCCATTTTCTGCGCGCCTCGTTGGCAATCGCTAATTTTTTTCGATAAGAAGTTCTTTCTTCAGGCGATATTTTAGTTCCTCGTCTTAGTCTTGGTGGCGCAGGTGGAATACCCGCATAGTCTTCTGCCACACTTCCCATCAATTCTAGGGAATTAACCCCTGTTGCTTTACAGAATTTTAAAATCTCCTTGGCATCCCAAGACATACTTCGCCAACTGTAGGTAATGGCGCCTAGTGTTACGCCTTCCGACGACTTTGTCTTTTGAAGGCTTTTGGTTGTCGAACAAGTCCAAAATAATAAGGGGAAAGCTAAAATTATCAAGATTAAAAATAGTGACTTTTGTTTTGATTTTGATAAATGATACATAGATTTATTTTATTACTGATTTATTCTTTTGACAATATTTTTAATTAAGATAACTAGTAGAAAAGCCTGAAGGTTTTTCTACCAGTTTCCATTATTTCGGTTTAAGTGTCATTACATAATCGTAACTTTCGTTTAAATACTCCGCTAGTTTATCCAAATCTTCCCACATATTTTCAGGAATTAATACATAACCTTTCATTACAGCCCCATAAGAGTTATAAATAGTGGTATCAAACTGCTTGATATATTTTTGTTGTACTTCTTTGGAAAATCGAATGCCTATTTCGTCCGCTTTATTGAATAAGGAAAACATATAACCGTTGGCAGAGGTATAGGGCATAGTTTTGCCTTTTCGTTTAAATCTAGGGCATTTGGCGACTAGTTTATTGTAGATGGCTAATTTTTCTTCCCTCATTTTTAAGTTTTTAGGGAGTTAGGATTTAGGTTTAATGCTAGATTTAACTAATCCAAAATTTTCAACTCTATAGCCTCATAATAAACCACACATTTAGGATCATGTGCTTGTAAACCAATTGTACCACTACCAATTCTTCGGGACTTCGTCCAATCTTTAGGTTGTGTCCAATCTACCGTCGTCATACCGTTTACTTTGATTTGAATGCGATTGTCTTGTACTTTAATGTGATAATCGAACCATTCGCCATCCATAGAAGGCGCTCTTGGTGCCATCACAAAGACTTCTCGGTTGTCATTTACTTTAGAAATAAAAGGTACTTCGGGATTAATCGGTGCCCAAATATTGACTATTCCATATAAGCTTCCCGTTTTTCGAGGGTCGCTATGCTTAGAATTTACTTGTGCCTCAAATCCTACACTTGGCCAATCAGAAGCTTGGTACTTGGTATGAAAATACACCCCTGAATTGGATTCAGCCGTTGTCTTTATTCTTAATTTTAGTTCAAAATTTTTAAAATTGGGTGCGCCATCTTTCCCTTCATAAAACAGATGCGCTCTGCCACCTCGACAAACTAATAAGCCATCTTCTACGACAAAAGAAGTTGGGTTTTCGGTACTCACTTTCCAACCATCTAAATTTTTGCCATTAAAAAGGGGCAAAAAGTCTTGGGCACTTATCGTCCAAGAAAGTATACAACACAACATTGTAAGGAATAAGGGCTTCATGTTTTTGATTTTTACATTAATTGATTTCACAATATAAAAAATCATCTTTAGTTTTTATCATTATAGCACTTTAGGCGGGCTAAAAACTTACGATTTGCTAAATTTTTAGAATTTAGTAAACCTCTTCTCCGCTAAAAGTCAAAGATTTAGATTTACTATCTCAATAACTATCGTGGATGGAGGTTTAGCAAATCTTCCTATTCTTTAAAAGGAATTTTTGTAAAACATCTTTAGAGCATCAGCTAATAAAATTGATAAATATCCGTTGTTTACTTAATCCATTGTTCTAAAGTATTTTTCAATAACGGATTTCTAAACTTTCATGAGTTAACAGAACACTAAAAATAGTACCTTCTTTTATCCATTATTTAGCTGACGTTCTATTCACCTATAACTATAGTGTAAAGTTAGAGTTGTTGCTTGTCTCTCAACAATTAATTTAGCCCCAAAAAAGAGCAGGCTATTTTTAAATTGTTAGTTTTTTAACATTTAAAAGCAACCAAATTCATTCCTTATTGATCTTTCAGGTAAAGAAAGTTCAATAGTTACCAAACAATTTACTAGATGCAATTTTATGTTCATCAAATTCAATCACCAGAGTTAAAAGGATTGGTTGAATACATTCTTTTCAATTATCGGGAACAAACGAATGAAAAACGTCGGATTACTTCATATGCAAATACGAATATTTGTTTGGGCATTATTCAAGAAAAAAAGTTAATTCAAACAGAAAAAAAGGTAAAAAGTGTGGCAACAGGTCAGCCCATTAATGCCTATTTATCGGGTATGTATTTAGCGCCACATCATTTTGAATTAAATGGAACATTAGATGAAATTTGTATAGATTTCACGCCATTGGGGTACTATCATTTTTTTAAATTTCCTGCTCCGACTTATCTTTTAGAGCAAGATATTCTTAGGCATTTATTTGGCACGAATGCTACAGATGTCTTTACGACTATTTTTCAAGAAAAAGACTTCCCTATTCGAGGACAACTGGTAGAGCAATTTCTATTAACCAAACTCGATATTTTCAATAACCCCTTTCTACATCAAAGCCTCCAACTTATACACCAACATCAAGGCAACTTAACTATCCGTGATATAAACCAACAATTAAATTGCTCTGAAAAGAAACTCATTCGCGCTTTTAAAAGTTATTTCAACTTATCTCCAAAAGCTTACCTCAGAATTGTCAAATTTCGCAAAGCACTCCAACAAATTCACTTCGCTCCCTTTAAAAAATTAACCCAAATTGCCTACGAAAGCGGTTATTATGACCAAAGTCATTTTATTAAAGAATTTCAATTTTTTACCGAAAAATCACCTCGTCAATTGCAGAAATCACTACAAAATGTTCAAAAAAAGGTCATAATCGAAGTAAAATAAGCGCTTGTCTTTTTTTTACAATTTTCTTTTTAGCTCATCTTGCATATTTGTTCTCGTTGTTCCGAATTAGCATTCGGAATGAAATATTGATTCATTTTTTCTTGGAAATGAACCTGCCTGTTACATTCAGGCGAGTTTCCAAGCTACACCAAAATCATCGACTAATGAACAAATTACTTTTTATTATTACTTTTTGCTGCCCCTTATTTTTAAATGCTCAATTTTATGATTTGGAGCATAATTTGAGTGACGAAGAAAAACTCTACGGCTTATCCCAATTTTGGTCAGAAGCCAAGTATAATTTTGCTTTTTTTGACCAAACGGAGGTCAATTGGGATAGTGCTTATCAGGTCTTTATTCCAAGAGTGTTAGCAACCAAAAACACTTTTGATTATTATGGTGAATTGCAACAATTCTGCGCATTACTGAAAGATGGGCATACAGATGTTTGGTTACCTAGAAAGATTAGAACGGGGCAAGTTTACATTCGGGTGTTTTTTAAAAATATCAA
>JAFMDF010000032.1 GCA_017857395.1 Bacteroidota bacterium
GTAAATGCTTCATATTGGATAAGATTTTAGTTAATGTTATTCAAACTTTACCTTACCCAACAAATTTCTAATTTTTTAAAATAGGCAGAAAGTTAATCCTATCAATTTATCAAATTATTAGACAAATGAAATTATTTAATGATATTAAGCTCGACTTTAGTTCTTGCAGACTGATTGTTAATGCCGTTTATCATTCGTAACCGTAATTTACCTGTTGCTTTATAACCATGAAGTGGTTGAACATAAATAGCTTCGAATAACAATTCGGGGGAAATGATGATTATAGGTCGATGTTTTAAAAATTTTCTTAAAATCATCATCCCTCCTGTTTCCAACAAATCTACCTCACCTATTTCCTATTATAAAGCAACAACACCGAAAAAAAACCTACTTTGCGAAAAATTCAACTACTATGAATCTATTTGTCATTGCCTCGATACTCATTGTCCTATCTGCCTTATTTGGCTATTTCAATGTGAAATTCCTCAAATTGCCCAATACTATTGGGTTGATGATAGTGGCGATTTTATTTACGATGGGCTTATTCTTAACCAGTTTGGTTAATCCGACTCTATTGAATATGGCAGAGGAATTAATTGGGGAAATAGATTTTAAAACGGTCTTACTCGATGTGATGTTAGGGTTTTTATTGTTTGCAGGCGCTTTGCATACGAATTTCGGACAGCTCAAAGTCCAACGTTGGCCCATCCTTTTGTTTGCCACCGTTGGGGTGTTAACCTCCACCTTTTTAGTTGGCGGAATGAGTTATTATTTATTCAATGCGCTGGGGCATGAGGTGCAATTCATCCATTGTTTGCTTTTTGGGGCATTGATTTCTCCGACAGACCCGATAGCCGTATTAGGCATTATGAAAAAAGCAGGAGTCCCTAAAAAATTAGAAACGAAGATAGTCGGAGAGTCCTTGTTTAACGATGGAGTAGGGGTGGTGATTTTCTTAACTATTTTTACCATTGCAGGAGGCGGAGACCACGGTGATTCTGAAGGGAGTAGCTTAAACAGTATTTTGACCTTGTTTGGACAAGAGGTATTTGGCGGCATTGCCTTTGGCGGAATCCTAGGATGGATTACTTATAAATTGTTGAAGTCGATAGATGACTATGAAATAGAAGTGATGATTACTTTGGCTTGTGTTATGGGAGGCTATGTATTTGCGCATTATCTGCATCTTTCCGCACCTCTTGCGATTGTGGTTGCAGGGCTTATCGTAGGGAATGATACGGTCAGAGGAAACGCTATGTCCAATGTCACGGAGCAATTTGTGGATAAATTTTGGGAATTAGTGGATATCCTATTGAATGCCTTACTCTTCGTTTTAATAGGGCTAGAACTCTTAGTGCTCACCTTGGATATGAGTTTTATTATAGCAGGAATGATTTCTATAGTGCTAGTATTAATTGCTCGGTTTTTATCCCTCCTGATACCGGTGCAACTCTTTTCCAAGCGCCTCGAATTTTTACCTTATACGACGACCATCATGAGTTGGGGAGGTTTACGTGGCGGTATCTCGATAGCTTTAGCCTTAAGTTTAGGAGAAGAGATGAATAGAGATTTATTGCTAACGGTCACTTATGTGGTCGTTGTCTTCTCTATTATTGTACAAGGTTTAACCATTGGAAACTTAACAACACGGCTGCTTGGTAAAGAAAATATGCAAGTAGTTGAGGGTGGGCATTAATAGTCAAGCAGACAGAAGTCAGACCGTTTATACTTTAACAGGTTAAGATTTGAACATTTTCAAAAGATTAAGCAGCTCAAGTTATATCCCCAAATGGCTATATTGTTTTATGGTTATATTGTTGAGTAGGGTTTTATCTCTATTTTAAGCTGCAATTATTAAGCAATGTAACAATTCAACAATATAATAATCTTCAACAGAAAGTCTATTTTTTACCCTGATGCAGTATATGTAATAAACGGTCTGACTTCTGTCTGCTATGATGTTGGCAAATTAAAACTAGATAAAAATAAAAAAAATGGCAAAAGTATGTGGTATTGAAATAAAAGGAAGTGCAGCAATAATAGTCGTCTTAGAAGGAGATACAAGCAATTTTAAAGTAATTCCAACCGAATTTAAAAAACTCAATTTAGCAGATTCGACGAGTCAAGCGGACGTCAAAGTATTTTATGAAACAATTAGTGAATTTTTTAACACCCATCAATTTGATAAAATAGGGATTAAAGCGAGAGGGACGAAAGGTAAATTTGCGGGCGGTGCGACGACTTTTAAAATAGAAGGCTTGATACAGTTAGCAGCTACGCCTCCGGTCATTTTGATGCATGGCGCAACGGTGAAGGCTAGATTGAAAAAAGAAACGGTGGTTTTTGAAGGCGTGCATAGCTATCAGTTAGAGGCTATGCGGTTAGGATATTGTTTGCTTTAGAGCATATTCAACTTTTTAACAATTTTATTTCCGCTTACAATCGACCCGTTGGGTAGATATCATTGAATTCTTTCCCAAAATATTTGCCTGTTCTGATAAAATATTCAACAGCTATTTTATGATAGGCTTCTGATGCCAAATAGTACCGAGACGTTTCCAAAGTTAATATGCCTCCTGTCGTACTTTGTAAATTTTGAGTAGCTAAGCAACCATCGATAATCCGAAAATCATAATTGTATCCCTGTGTTGATCCATAGACCGCCCCTTTTTGCAAGTAAGCATTAGGCGACAGATTCAACTCATCTTTAATTATATTGCAAACGCCTTCTGCAAAAAACTCTTCAATCATTTCCGCCTCTTCATTGTATTTACATTTTTTATTAGCAAATAGTAACTGCTTGCGACAAGTATGAATTAGTTCATGGATGATATTCCTTCGGTCAGCAGATAAATGCATCGTATTGGAATGGGGATAATAAATGTCATAACGATCTTCTCTTACGTTTATGGGCCCTGGTAAAGCAGCTTTTCCATAGTGTTTTTCTATCAGTGGTTTAACTTGCGCAAATAATTTCAAGTCTGCTTTTTTTTCAAAACCAACCTGCAAATCGTAGACACCCAACTGCTTGATATGGTCTAATGCTATTGGATAATAGGTAGGTGTTCCCATTTTATCCTTTTTAACGGGCCAGCAAACAAAACGCAGGTTTTTTTCTGTGGTATCCAACTGATGGATAGAAAAAGCAGATAGGATGGTCTTTGTTGGATACTCAGATTTAAAAATAAGTCGTTTATCCTTACTATCGACTACCCCATAATATACTCGGTCAATATTAGGAGGAGGTAGGATTTTAACTATACAAGCGTAAGGCAAATTATTAAACACCTGTAGAATTTGAATGGTGTCTTTTGATTTTTTTTGTTTGGATTTTGGAGATGGGGTAGGACTGTCCGCCTTATTTTTAAGAAGTTTGCTTAATAAAGTATCAAAATCGAAATTATTTGGATTCATGCTAGAGCTATTGATAAATATAGTTGTTTCTAATATTTATCAAAGGTAGGCGATTAATGATATTTTATTATATTAAATATGCTATTTCTTACAAAGCGCTTTTGTTATTTTCAAAAACGTTGCTATATCTGCTAAGCTATGACAGTGCATAGGAGAGACTCGGATAGATCCTTTTAATCCAAGTGATTCAAGCATTCTTGCGGAATAAGGACTTGAGATAAGCCGTTCATAAGTAATCACTCCTGCTTCCTCATACATTTTTACCGCCTCTTTATATCCTAGATGGTCAAACCCAATGGGCAGTATAAAATCTTTTTGAGTCAAATCTTTGTGGTCTAGGTATGCATGAACGCCAGCCATCTGCCTAATCCCTTCTATAGTTGACGTCCCTTCCAACATTGCATGCATAAGTGCTCTTTCATGTAGTTTTATTCTATTCATTCCCTCCACAAAAAGCATTCTGCGATTGGTTGATTTTATATACTGCTCGCCTATCCAACAAACATATTTAACGACTTCCGTAATCGCTGCAAAATGACCAGGAGCAGGGCTTCCGAGCTGCCAGAAATCCTGTGATTTAGCAATTAATTTATGGTGCGCTAGTTTGGAAAGCCTTTCGGATACATATCCGATACCGAAACCACGAGGACCAAAAAATTTATAAGGGGCAAAATTTATTCCATCAACAGGCACTTTTTGCAGGTCAATAATGCCATGAGGTGCATGCTGAACGGCATCCGCTACTATATAAAGGTCAGGTTTTATTTTTCTAGCTGCTTCTACAATTTTTGCTGCATCGAGCAAAGCACCAGAGATATTGGATGCATACATAAAATTCAGTAAACAAGTATCTTCATCAATCAGTTTTATTATTTCAGCCACATCGACTCCGCCAGTCAACGGATTTGTTTTAGCTATTCTTAGTTCCTTACCCGTTTTTTCGGCATAAGCCACCATCGCGTCATAAGCAGATGGATGTTCTAGCATCGTGGTCACCACATTTCCACCAGGGATGTGCTCCACTACCGCTCTAACCATATCAAACATTACCATAGACGCCGTCAACGAGGTAACGATGCTTCCTCCTTTACTATTTAGGATGGTTTCGATTGATTGATATCCTTCTTCTTGTATCTCCATCAACCATTTAGCAGTCTTATTACCATGCTCTGGACAATCGGGTAATTGATCTAATTTTGTAAAAATATCATTGGCGGCTTTCAATCTAAAAGACCCACCTGAATTATCGAAAAATAATCTTTTTTTATGGCTAATTGGATCTATGTCCACATGATAAAACTTTTCTTTGATGGCTTTTGTTAGTGCGTCACTAAAAAACTCTCCTTGTGCTGATTTATGCTGCATGATTATAATTCTTTTATATACTTATAGGAAGAGGTCTGACTTCTCAAAATTATACAGTCATTTGCCTAAAGGTAATCCCCAGCATTTTTTGAGCATCCAACACTTTTTGCATTTCCCCAGGAATAATCAACGCTATGGAATCTCCTTTTTTACCTGCTCTTGCCGTTCTCCCACTTCTATGCGTATAATAATCTAACTGGTCGGGCATTTGATGATGTAACACAAAAGTGAGGTCATTAACATCTATCCCTCTAGCAAAAACATCCGTAGAGATCAAAAACTGAATTCGTTCTTTTGTAAAAGCACGCATCACCTTATCCCGTTCCTTTTGTTTCATATCCCCTTCTAATGCCCCAACGGCAAAACCTGCTGCTTGCAATTGTTCTGTTAATTTCTGAGTGCCTGCTTTCGTTCTACAAAAGATAACGCCTCGCTCTTTTTTTCTTTTGTGAAGGATTCTTGTAATTAAACCTACTTTATCCTTAATCTGGGTATTGATAAAATGATGCGAAATATTTTCATTGACAACGGAATGCTTGTTGACTTCCACTTTAATCACATCAGGAGACATATAGTCCTGAACAATCTGCTTAATTTCTGACCGCATCGTGGCAGAAAACAGCCAAGTATTTCGTTCTTTTGAGGTATTGTATTTTAGAATTTTATTTAAATCTTCTTTAAATCCCATACTCAGCATTTCATCCGCTTCATCTAGGATTAGCGTTTTAACGGGACTAATATTTATGGATCTACGGGCTATTAAATCCAGTAACCGCCCTGGGGTAGCGACCACAATATGTGTCGGTCTCCTTAAACGCCTCATTTGTCGCTCTATTTTCTCCCCACCATAAACGCCTTCTACAAAAATCGGCACCTCAATGTATTTGGTGAATTTGAAGAGTTGCTTTTTTATTTGTTGCACTAACTCCCGTGTTGGCGCAATGATTAAGCCTTGCACTTCTGGTTTAGTCGCATCAATCGAGTGCAACATCGGTAAGCCAAAAGCCACTGTTTTTCCAGTTCCTGTTTGCGCTAAGCCAATTAAATCTACCTGCTTCCCTAAAAGCCTTGGTATAACGGCTTCTTGAATCTCTGTCGGCTTTTCAATATTGAGTTCTTTTAGTGCTTTTATATAAGCCCCACTTATGCCTAATTTAGAAAACGTTTTCATAATTCTTTATTTTGGGGCAAAGGTAGTTGGTACTTATGAGAATCGGTGGATTTTGACAGATCGAGTTTTAAGATCGATAATTTTTTATGAGAAAACACTAATCAGACTTTTAAGACGGTTGGAAATATCGACCAATTTAAGTAACTTTATTATTCAAGCATTGGAACAAATTCACGTATGTTTTTTGCCAAATAATGTAATCAGAAATAGATTTGGGTTTATAGTAAGGCTAATTATTAACCTTAATCAGTAAAAAACCGATAAAAAATGAAAGACAGTACTTACCTCAAAAAAGCACAAACCTATTTAAGTAAAGTAAAAATTCAAGATTGTATAAACCTTTTAAAAGAAAAGGTACAAGACAACGACATACTCAATCAAATCCATCAAATTGAGATAAGACATAATAGCTTAAGAAAAAGAATTACGAATGGCATCATCAGCTCAACGGATGCTCAATTAGAAGAAAATAGAATTAGTAATTCTTTGTTAATGATTATTTCCAATCTAGCCAATCCATCAGTTCCCGACCCTGCTCCACCAAATAAGTCAGATTATAAATGGTTGATTATTGGGCTATTGAGTGTCTCGCTCTTAGGATTAGGGTATTATGTGATGACAGATAATTCTAAAGAGAAAATTACGACAAATACAGAAGAAACAACTGAATCTCAACCCGAAATAACGACTCCACCTGCTGATAGTCCATCAGAGGAAGTTACCGACGAACCAGAAAAAACATCTAAACCAATCGCTGAAACACCTCCTCCACCTCCAAAAAAATCGGATTTAAGGATTACTGCCTTCCAAATGGAACCGACTTCCCCAACTCAAAAGGAGAAGATTTATATGCAAGCAATTATAAGAAACTCAGGAAATATGGATGCAGGAATATTTAAAGTAAAATGGTGGTCAAGTGTCAATGCACCTAAACCTGCATACGAAATCACTATAAATAGTCTAGACGCAGGTAAACAACAGATTCTGAATTTTCAATATAAAGGCTATACTAGTTGGTATGGTAATATTACCTCTAAATTAGAAGTTGATAGCGATAATACCATAAGTGAGTCTAATGAAAATAATAATACATTGACAAAATCTTATCCTGTAAAAAAGAAAACTTCGACTAATCCTCCTAGTAATGTTTCCTCAAAGCCAGATTTAAAAATTACTGCCTTCCAAATGAAACCGACCACCCCGATAAAAGGGGAAAAGATTTATATGCAGGCAATAGTTAAAAATTTAGGCAATAAAGATGCAGGAACATTTAAAATAAAATGGTGGGCAAGTGTTAATGCAACTAAACCTGCCTTTGAAAAAACTATAAATAGCTTAGGGGCAGGAAAACAGCAGGTTTTCAGTTTTCAATATAAAGGCTACCCTAGTTGGTATGGTACAATTACCTCTAAATTAGAAATTGACGGGGATAATAAAATTGTAGAATCCAATGAAAATAATAACATATTGAAAAAATCTTATCCCGTTAAGAAGAAGCATTAATCTTGATTTAAACAGTTTGTTTTTATTAGCTTTAAAAATGGGTTGACTGGTAAAGATATATTTATCCGATGTTTTAAAACCGTAAGCTCCCGATTTCTATCGTGGATAATCCATCAACATCGTGCAAATAGCTGAATTATAGAACTATTTATAAACTTAGGACATCAGAAAACTTTGTTAACCGATTTTCTCAAAAGAATAAATTTGATCTACTGGACTAGCAAGGATGTAATGCTTAAAAATCAACAGGTCTTACTTTATGAATAACTGCTGTGCTTACCCAATATATATTGGATAGACCAGGTTCTATGTCTCTTTCGCTTCTGCCAAAAAATAAATATTTACCATCCGGGGTGATACGAGGGCTTTTTTCATTAAAATTAGAATTTATGGTATTTCCCAGATTAATTGGTTTGCTCCAGCTTCCGTCTTGCCGCTTGAAATAGACATAAATATCGTTATCTTTTCTACTTTCATCTTCATTGTTTCGAGCAGTCACCAGTAAATAATCTTGAGCTGGAGCAATGTATGCGTGGTGACCAAATTCAAGTTCAACTTCCTGTACTTCGGGAAATTCACCATTTTTGTTAGGGGCATAATACGTTTTCATTTTTGACAAATTGAAATAATAAAGGTCTCCGTTTTTCGATTGATTTGGAAAAAAAACTAGGTCATCATTCAGCCGTGAATCAAGTTGTATGGCATCACTCCAAGAATCGGCTAAACGGTTTGCATACCAAATTTTCTCATCCACAAAACTAGAGTCCAAAGCTGTGAAATAAATCCTTTTACCATTAGGGCTGACGAATGGATGCATTTCTTCCTTTTTTTTCCCATCGGTAAAATTTGCTCTTTTAATGGGCGTCCATTCATTACGTTCGAGCTTTGAGAAATAGATAGCTGTTTCTTCGTTTTCATCGTTGGCTGCAAAATATATTTCCTCTAAATCAGGAGAAAACGAAACGGTACCTTCAAATCTTCCATTGATTGAAATGACTCCAGGAGCAAAAATTTCTGGGATTAAGCCTGGTATTTTTTGTCCAAAATAGGAGCTTTCTAAATTTAGTGAATCACTATCTTTTGAGTGCTGTTTTTTAGTATTGCAGGCATTTAAAATTATTGCGAATACAAGTATTAAAATAAAATACGCTTTTTCCATTTTTTTAGTTTTTTAAAATAGTTGCCTTTCTATACTACAATAAATAGAAAATTAAGTAAGGGGGTCGTCCTATTCATTTTAACGACTAGGGTTAGGTTAAGAGAAATGATTGTCCGTTTCCTCAAATTACTAAAATAATTGACATGAAGTAACGGATAAAAAATAAATTGGCCAAATTGTCTTTAATTCCCCACGGATTTATTATCCCGATGTCTTAGGCGCGATGTTTTAAGATAGGAGCGCCAATTTTAGGTTGGAACAGGAAATTCAAAATACCTAGCTTCTGCCGATAATTCAACCGCTTCTATTGCATTTTGGTTATGCAGTTCCTCAGCGACGGTGGCGTCGCAACCCAGTAAAAATAAGCCAGCCTTCGGAATTAGATTGCCCAAACACCAACTTTTATCCAGCGGAAAAATGTAATTCGGAAAATGAACCAATTCTAGTTTAGTATTGCTATTGAGTGCGCTCACCAAGTCGAGCAATTCTTCCATTTTTCCTTCTGTTATCCAAAGCTTGGCAAATTGTTCGGGAACATTTTCCTCGCCTACACCGTGAAAAATGACGGGCGTTTCCACACCTAAAATCGAAATCAATTTTGCTAACATTTTGTAATCCTCCACGGCAGAAGAAATGATGTAAGGACTGATTAAGGTCGAAATACTGTGTTGACAAAAAAAATCAGCAAAAGGGGTTTTTCCCAATGCCGCAAGCTGTTCGTAGGTTACGTTTCTACTTTGCCCAGTTTCTTCATTTTCAAAAATGATAGGCAAAAATATTTTGAAGTAAAAATCATACTGTTTGGGAATAATACTTTTCACACAGTCCATGTCGCCCTGCGTATCCCTGTTCTGATGAACCCACATAGCCCGTTGAATATTATTATTGATGGTCATTAATTACTTCGCTTTTAGATTTTTTATTTTAATCAGAGCGGTCAAAGATAGTGGATAAAATCCAGTTGCTCGCTATCTTCTTTAGGTGCAGGCAAATTCGCCTATTTTTTAAAGATAAATAGGCGCACATTTTATATCCAAATTGCTCTTTAGATAATTAGATTAAAAATTGATATTGTAAAAAATGTTAAATCAATATCTAAATCCTTTGGGGATATATACTATTAAAACCCAACGGATTTTTATCAGGTTATTAACTGACACGCTATTGTAAGCTAAATTCCTGTTAATGAATACTGAACCTATTGTTAATCATTGTTAACTAAGGCATTAGTTAAAGCGTAACCTGTACCTTTATGGAGAATCAATAATTGGAACTATTCGTTTTAAAATTTATAGCCAATTAAACGGCCTACTTATTCGCCAAGGCAGCAATTAACGTTTCTCCCTGACGCTCTAAAAATTAATGACAATCCATAAAATGAAGAATATATACTTTTTACAAACCTGTTATATTTTGCTGCTTTTATGTTCTTTTGGGTGTTCTTCAGAAAATAAGGTGGTACTTATTGCTAAAGCAGAAATACCTTCAAGAAACCATGATTTAAGTTATACGCCTTATGATGCAAAATTCGACAATCCTAATTATATTATCTGTGATTCCACTGGTATTAGTTCTGGAAGAAATAGACTTCAATATATCGGCGGAACAAATAAATTGAGGAAAGACATTACTTCCAAATATGTATACCGCCCAGACTATGAACCATTTACTGGCTATATCGTCATTCGATTTTTGGTTAATTGTGAAGGGCAATCTGGGCGATACCGCGTTCAATCTTTAAACTTGGATTTCTCTCCATCAAATGCACCTTCTGATTTATTAAATCACACAACTGAAATTGTTAAAAGTTTGGATAATTGGACAAAGTCAGCTGTAAATGGTCCTAAAAAAGAGTATTCAAAATTCATCAATTTAAAAATTACTAATGGCAAGATTCAACATGTGTTATTATAAAAAACTTTGCTTCCTGCTCCTTATTTTTATTTGCCAGGTGCTCTTTCTTTTTGGTCAAGGAAATTGCCTGATATACGCTGAAGATAGTGGAGAAAGAAAAGCATGCGAATTGAGTTATCGCGCTATAGAATATAGGCAAGGAAGTAAAGAATCTCAATTATTATTTGACAAAGCAATTGAAGTAGGTCCAAAATATGCTTGGGTCTATTATCAAAAATCAGTTCCTTTTTTCAAACGTGGCTTATTTGCAGAAGGGGTCAATTTAATCAATAAAGCCATTGAATTAGAGCCTCAGAATTATTTGTATTACAGGGCTTATTGGTATTTCTACAATCGGAGTTATGAATTTTGTATTAGAGATTTGGAAGCACTTTATACCGTTCACAAGGATTTTTATACCGCTATTCCTAGTGGCGAACTGGAGATGAGGTTATTACTCGCAATGGCCTATGCCCAATCAGGAGATGTCTCAAAAGGTATCAATTGGGCGCTTAATTTGATGGATACTTATAAGAGTCAGCCTCACTTAAAAGGATTCTATGATCACTTCTGTCTCGGCATATTGTATTATCAAAATAATCAGTTTGATTTAGCGGAAGCTGAATTTGAAAAACAATTAATGGTGCAGGATAACTTTGCAGATACGTATTATTACCTCGGATTAATCAAAGAAAAGGAAGCTGAACATATAGCTGCGCAAGGATATTTTAAGCAAGCATTAGCAAGAATGAATCAGGAGCATGGTGGATATAGTCTAAATTTTTTCACAGAATTCAATACTAAAAAAGAGGATGTTGAAAAGAAAATAATTAACTAGTGTTCGACCAAATTTAAAATGACGGGTAATTCTTTTTTGTGAAAAGACACTTGGAGATCTGAGAAACACTCCAAGGTCACAAAAACCTTGGAGTGTTTCTCAGATCTCCAAGCGTTTTGACCATTTCTTATTTGAGACAACACTAGATGTCTAGTGCAGTAGGCAGTAAATAGTTTGCAAGGGTTTTCATGAAAATGGCTTCCTAATAACAAAGAAAGGGGAATATCAAATGATATCCCCCTTTCTAATTTATTTAATCAATAAGCGCTTAATTTTCTATCAACTCTTTCACTGGAGCTAGAACCGAAGATTTAGCTGCTTTTTTCTGACAAACCTTACATAGTTCAGAAATACCCTTCTGTTCCCAGGAATCCTTGATACTACCACTGCTAAGCGCCTTTCCTTTGATGTACTGGCAGTCATCAAAGGCATGGTATTTATTACCTGCCTTAGACCAGTACACATTATTCGCATCAATGCTTAGACTTTGAGCGGCTGCGGTTTGTTCTTGAATTTCCTTCGTGTATTTCTCTACTGACGGAGGATTGAAATCCGCACCAGTTATACCCGCTGCAACCATTGCTACCGCTGCGATACTACCCGCAATGCCTTTGGTTTTTCCACTGATGTTCTTGTTATTCAAGATCATGATGACCATCGGTAGAAATGCAAGTACGCCCATGATTGCGCCTAGCTGATTTTGTATAAAAAACCGCGTCGGTTCTGCCTCAGATGCAGGGTCTAGTTTATTGGCTTTCTTCCAAAGCGTAGAACCTGTAATAGCGAGAATTAAAATGCCAACTATTGCTACGACCAACCAAACCAAGGTCTCATCACTGATTAGCTTTAAGATGGCAAAGATTTGACCCGCTATGGCAACTATCCATGCTAGCATGGCGAATAGCCTTAGTTTTTTCGCTTCGCCTTTAGCTTCTGGACTTGCTTGAAATACTTTTTTTTCAGTCATGTTTTGTGTTTTTTTATTTTGTTTTAGGACGCAAAGATAGTCTTTTAGGTCACGAAAATTATAAATTATCGCTTTATAAAATTTTATGAAGGGGGTATCCACGAACCCAAAAGTGTTTGAAATTTAATTTAACTTTCAATTCGACTATTCCTACCCTAATTGTAACAGACCTAGGAATGATTTTCTATCTGAATTTTAGTAGTATTATGCGAACATCAGATTTCTTTTATAAATAAGCAGTAAAGAACTATTATTCTTTTTAAACAATTGAGGATGTATTAGGTTATTATTGGGAATTTTAAAAATTTAATAAATCAACAACAAATATGGAGTTATTAGATAAGTTAAAATGGCGGTATGCTGCAAAAGCCATGAACGGCAAAAAAGTGCCTCAAGAGAAAATTGACAATATTATAGAAGCGATATCGCTGGCACCAACTTCAAGTGGATTACAGCCTTTTGAAGTCTTTGTCATTACGAATCAGGAAGTAAAGGAAAAGATTAGACCGATCGCTTGGAATCAATCCGTAATTACTGATTGTTCACATTTGTTAGTGTTTGCTGCATGGGATACTTATACGGCTGATCGAATTAACAAACAGTTTGATTTAACAAATGAGATTAGAGGATTTAAAAATGAGGGTTGGGAAAATTATCGCCAAATGTTATTAAACAGTTATCCCCAAAAGGATGCAGAAGTGAATTTTAATCATGCGGCTAAACAAGCCTATATTGCTTTTGCAAACGCATTAGTTGCTGCTGCATTTGAAGAAGTTGACAGCACGCCGATAGAAGGTTTTAATCCAGCAGCATTAGATGAAATATTAGGTTTAAAAGAGAAGGGTTTGAGAAGTTGTGTGATTCTTACCTTAGGATATAGACAGGCTGACAAAGACTGGTTGGTCAATCTTAAAAAAGTTAGAAAAAGTAAAGCAGATTTAATAACAGAAATTGCTTAGCGAATAAATAACTCCTGCATAGATAGTTCCACGATTTAAACCGACCAAACGGCTAAGGTTGCGGAACTATCTCCTCCCTCTCATTTCACGAAGCAACGGGTCACGTACTTTCAGGTTTACCCAACAACTAATTTCCCTCATTCCTTATCACCTTGTCATTTACTCATTTTTATAAATACAAAAAATAGTAGGGTCTAGTAAGAATTATTAACTTAGCGCATTAAAGTTACCGACAATTCAATGAGTTTATGGAAAAATAATTGTTTGTCCTTGTTTTAATTTCAAAACCAGCTAAAATGACTTATTCAAGACTACTTGCACTACTACTTTCTATCGCAATTATTGGTTGTGGCGAAGATAAACAACCTTCCACTAAGCATTGGTTTAAGGGGAATTTACACACGCATTCTTATTGGAGTGACGGAGATGAATTTCCTGAAGTAATTATGGACTGGTACAAATCTCATGATTATCAGTTTGTCGCATTGACGGATCATAACACCTTGGCAGAAGGGGAGAAATGGAAAGTGATTTCGCAAGATTCAATCTATCAAAATGCATTTAAAAGTTACCTCCAGAAATATGGAACTAGCTGGGTTAACTATAAAATTGATTCCTTAAATAACACACAAGTTAAGCTGAAGACTTATGAAGAATATAAAGGTCAATTTGAAGAAGCAGAAAAGTTCTTGATTATTCAATCTGAAGAAATAACAGATGACTTCGAAGGTAAACCTTTGCACATGAATGCAACTAATATTAAAAAGAAAATAGACCCTCAGGGAGGAAATAGTATAGTGGAAGTTCTTCAAAATAATATAGACGCAGTAATTAAGCAGAGAGATGAATTGGATGTACCAATGATTGCACACGTAAACCATCCCAATTTTGGCTATGCTATTAGTTTAGAAGACATGATAGCATTAAGAAATGAAAAATATTTTGAGGTCTACAACGGCCACCACATGGTTCATAATTCAGGAGATGCTACGCATATCTCTACTGAAAAAATGTGGGACATTATCAATATTGCCTATATTGAAAAACAATTACCACTGATGTACGGGCTTGCTACGGATGATGCGCATCACTATCACGCTAAAGGAAAGGAGTGGAGTAATGCTGGTAGAGGTTGGATTGTCGTTCGGGCAGATTCCCTCAATCCAAAATCGTTAATAGAAGCGATGGAAGTAGGCGATTTTTATGCAAGTACTGGAGTGGAGCTCAACCGTTTGATAATAGATGAAAATAGGATTTCTATTGAGGTAAACCCCGAATCAGGTGTAAGCTATGAAATAGTTTTCATTGGCTGTAAAAAGGGGAAGAGGATGCCAGAAGAATTAATGTCTGCTGAAGGAGTTAAGGCTAGTTTTGAATTAACAGATGACCTTCTTTTTGTCAGATGTAAAATAATTTCCTCAAAATTACATGGAAACCCTATTGAGGATTTGTTGTATGAAACTGCATGGACACAACCTGTACTTGTAACTAATGGTTCAAGTCATAAGTAATTGATTGTTCACTAGACGTTGACCATCTAACATTTCAAACAATATAACATCAAAATATGCAATTCAAAACGACCTACTTTTTAATTATACTTACTCTTCTATTATTTTCGGCTTGTCAACAACAAACAAAGGAAACAGCTATTACTGAAGTAGTCCCTGCTAAAAAAGTGCTTGTTGAAGAAACAAGACCTGAAGGAACTACAAAGACTAACTGGCTGCGCCCACCCTATAAATACTGGGCTATCAAAAATGTAGATAAACTTTTCTCTGTTGGGACTATTGCAAAAGGAGCATCAACCGCTAAATTAGAAAAGAGTGCAACTTCCTTGATGGATTTAAAAATTGAACAATTTGATGGTAAGATATATGGATTTGAAGAACATTTAGACTCCAATAGAACAGATGGTTTTTTAGTTTTGAACAAAGGAAAAATTATTTACGAAAAATACTTTGGCAACATGACAGAAACCAGCCCCCATAATTGGTTTTCTGTATCTAAATCATTGACGGGTTTGACGGTAGCTATTTTAGCAGTAGAAGGTAAAATTGATTTACAAAAACCAACGCTGCATTATATGCCTGAATTAAAAGGGACTGCTTGGGATGGAACAATGGTTCAACAACTAATGGATATGACCGTCAATATGCATTTTGATGAAGCTTATAATAACCCGAAATCAGATGCCTATAAATTTGCTAAAGTCTCCCACTTTGTAGAAATTCCAGGCCCACCCTCTAAATTTGAAAATGTATTGGATTACTTTAAAACGGTTAAAAAAGGAGAGAATCACGAGGAATTGTTCCATTATGTGAGCTTGAATACGGAAGTTCTGGGAATGATTATTAGCAAAGTAACTGGTAAAAAGCCTTCTGAAGTAATGAGTGAAAAAATTTGGTCAAAAATGGGAACGGAACAAGATGGTTTTATAATGAAAAACACGAATGGATATGAATTAGTGAGTGCTGCCATTAACTCTACGCTAAGAGATGCAGGGAGATTGGGTCAGTTAATGCTAAATGATGGTTATTTTAATGGCCAGCAAGTATTTCCAAAATCGGTGGCTCAAACAATAAAAAAAGGAGGTAGCATCAAAAAATTTGCCCAATCCAAGCGAGGAAAGGTTTTTACAAATTTTCATTATACCAATCAATGGTGGCATACAGACAAAGCTGCTTTTTTTGCCAAAGGCTTATTTGGGCAATGGATTTATGTAGACCCAACAACAGAGACAGTAATTGTAAAATTTACGACAGCTGACGTTCCCACTTCAACAGAATATGACTGGATGAATAATATGAATTTAATGGAGGCAATTGTGAAACGGTTGGGAAATGCGGAATGACTTTAACCGTAGCCTCATTTGAAACACAAGAAGCAATTAAAAAAATATTTTGAATGGCTTCTTTTTCTTTACTCTTATTCGGATATAACATGAATCCAATTAAAGAAACCAGAATTTAGAAATTTGAAACTGATTCCGTAAAATAAAGGTAATGAAATTCCAAAATCGCTAACATGACTTGGTGCAATATAAAAAACCTTTTTTGGAGAGTCTAAGTTACAAATTGTTTCAACGGGTAGTGGGTGTGGGTAACAGAAGACTTAATATTTCTGTACTTTTGCCATTCAATTATTGAAAATAAAAGTATGGCAAAAAGTAAAACGAAAATCGGGTTAATCAGCCTATTAATTTTAATTATTGGGTTTGTCGGTTATTTTATTTACAAAACCCTTTTCCCAGGAGGGCCTAATCTAGCACCTGTTCCAAACCCTATCCGAGACAGGGCGACTACATCCAAAGATATAGATGAATCTAACATCTTCAACAATCCATTAAAAAATGCCTACTTTGGAGATTTACATATTCATACCAGCCTTTCCTTTGATGCCTATATTGGCGGAACATTAACGACACCTTCAGATGCTTACCGTTTTGCGAAAGGTACAGAATTAGACATATTTGGGAAAAAAGTAGCCTTAAAACGACCCTTAGATTTTGCTGGAGTAAGTGACCATGCGGAATATATCGGTGAATTTTATACTACTCAAATAGCAGGAGAGAAAGGCTATTATGCCTTGATGGCGCAAGTATTAAGAGGGGCAGCTAATGATGAGCAAAAATCCGAAGCTTTATTTCAACGGATGCGTGCACAAAAAGGAGGAGGAGAACGAAAACACATGGATTTTTTCCAAGGTTTTAACTCAACGAGGAAGGCATGGGATATGATTTTAGCCGCTGCGGAGACCCATTACCAACCCGGGAAATTTACCACTTTAGCTGGATATGAATGGACAAAAGTAGAAGATGCAGGACATTTGCATCGAAATGTTTTTTTTAGAGATATGATAGTGCCGGACTATCCTTTGAGTGCAATAGAAGTAACGACCGCAGAGGGATTATGGGAAAGTTTGGCAGAATATACAAAAGGCGGAGCGACTGTTTTAGCTATTCCTCATAATACTAATTTAGGAAAAGGATTGGGTTTTCCAGATGTAAAAGCGGATGGACAACCATTAGATGCCACCTATGCGCAAGCAAGGAATAAATGGGAACCCTTAATTGAAATTCATCAAGCCAAAGGTAATTCAGAAGTGCATCCAGATTTTTGGGGAAATGATGAATTTGCTAATTTTGAGAATTATAATTATTTACCAACCAAAGAAAATGATTATGTGCGATATGCGCTGAAAAAAGGCTTGGAATATCAGGCTAAATTAGGGACAAACCCCTATAAATTTGGGCTAATGGCGAGTACTGATACCCATAATGGAACGCCTGGGGCAACGGAAGAAACGGAGGAAAACAGAAGCCATACGATGGTAGATAATACTGCTGAAAATCGGCGTAATCGAGAATGGATATTGTCTGGGAGTGAATTGGATAAAGGTAAAAAAATATATGAGGCCATTAATCCTGGCGGTTTGGTAGGCGTTTGGGCGCAAAAAAATACTAGAGGAGAAATTTGGGATGCCCTGAAAAGAAAAGAAACTTTTGGGACTAGTGGTGGACGCATTCAAGTTCGTTTTTTTGGTGGCTATGATTTCGAAGCAGCTTATACTAGTTATGACGATTTAGTAGCAGCAGGTTATGAAAATGGCGTACCAATGGGAAGCGATTTGCCTGCGATACCTGATGGAAAAACAGCCCCTTCATTCCTGATTTGGGCTAGTAAAGATAACGAAAGTGCCAATTTAGACCGTCTGCAAGTGATTAAAGGTTGGTATAAAAATGGCGTATTAAAAGAGCAAATTTATACTGTTGCTTTATCTGATAATCGAGTCCTCAAGGAAGATGGTACTGTTCCCGATAATGGTGCAACCGTCAATTTGAAAACGGGGGAATGGTCAAAAGAAAAAGGCGCTACAACGCTACAAACTACTTGGATAGACCCTAATTTTGACCCAACAGCCGAAGCTTTTTATTATGTTCGCGTGATAGAATTACCAACCCCTCGATTTAATTTATGGGATGAAATTAGAGAGGGGATTGACTACCCTGATGATGCCATTCGTACAATTCAAGAACGAGCTTGGTCTTCACCTATTTGGTATTCGCCGAAATGATTCTAGTTGAGGATTAGGAGTTGTAGGTTTTTTAAAATTTCTTAAATACACCTAAAATATTAAGCGTGGCTCACTTTTGGATAGTTAGTTAATTCGACAAGTTTATCGAAGTAGTTGACATTTTTGTTAATTTTTAAATTCAAAATGTAAAATGTAAAATTCAAAATTAAAAATTAAAAAGTGAGTCATCGGACATATTTGTTTGATTATCAGAAAGATAACTGATTTAGTCTACTTTTAGATTTTAGATTTATAATTTTTAATTTTAGATTAAGAAGTGTCAATCACTTTTGTGACTTGGATTAACTTGTCGTTAATTCTTATTTTAATAGGGTTTTCTCATACATTTCCTTATAAGGTTGTTATCTTGCAAAAAATCGACGGATAATCCTAGCGAATGATTACTTTTTAATACCATTTTCATTGAAATTATGCAGCAAAAAATTAAAGAGACCATTAAGCAATCTGTACTGCTAAAATTGCAAATTATTGATAATAAGGAACTCCTTGATGCCATTACAAATGTGTCAAAGGAATTAATTTATCTATTTAAAAAAGACCATAAAGTACTGTTTTGTGGAAATGGAGGTAGTGCGGCGGATGCCCAACACTTAGCAACAGAATTAGCAGGTCGCTATTACTTGGACAGAGCGCCTTTATTTGCCGAAGCATTAACCACCAATACTTCTTTTTTGACCGCTGTTGGCAATGACTATGCTTTTGATTCTATTTTTGCAAGAGCGGTTACCGCAAAGGGTAGGGAAGGAGATGCGTTAATTGCAATGTCTACTTCTGGGAACTCTAAAAATGTTATTAAAGCGATAAAAGCAGCCAAAGAAAAAAATATGTTAATCATTGGCATGACTGGAAAAATTGGCGGAAAAATGCGTGGCTTATGTGATTATTTGATACAAATACCCTCTAAAGATACCCCTAGAATTCAAGAGGCACATATTTTGGTAGGGCATATTATTTGTGAATTGGTAGAAGCCGAATTATTTGGAAAAGCTTAAGATTTATTTAAAAAATTGTTGCACGGCTTCTGTAATGTACCCTAAAGTGATTTCTTCCATTTCTGTATGCATCGGCAAAGACATTACTTCTTTACATAAGGCTTCCGTAACAGGTAAAGGTGCTTTTCCTTGGTAATAAGGTGCAAAAGCAATTTGTTTATATAAGGGTATAGGGTAATAAATCATGGATGGAATATCCAAACCAGCTAAATGATTTTGCAAATCTTCTCTTTTCCCACCTGCAATTTTCATAGTATATTGATGAAAAACATGTGTAGAGTTGGCGACTCTCTTTGGTATCGTAATTTCTGGAATATCCGCAAAAGCAGCGTCATAATACGCTGCAACTGTCTGTCTAGCCGTTATATACTCCTCTAAATAAGGCAATTTAACTTTTAACACTGCTGCTTGAATCGCATCTAGTCTAGAATTACAACCGATTAAACTATGGTGGTATTTTTTATGCTGTCCATGATTAGCGATGATGCTGATTTTCTGAGCTAAGGCATCGTTATTGGTGAAAATAGCGCCACCATCTCCATAACAACCTAAATTTTTAGAAGGGAAAAAAGACGTGCAGCCTATATCACCAATTGTACCCGCTTTTTGAACGCTTCCATCTGTAAATGTATACGCACTGCCAATGGCTTGGGCATTATCTTCAATAACAAATAAGTTATGTTTTTTAGCAATCGCCATAATATTTTCCATATCTGCACTTTGCCCGAAAAGATGAACGGGTACAATGGCTTTTGTTTTAGGCGTAATGGCGGCTTCTATTAAGTCGGCGGTACTATTAAAAGAATCGGTAGCTACATCAATCATTATGGGTGTCAACCGTAAAAGGGCAATGACCTCTGCGGTAGCTACATAAGTAAACGCAGGAACAATGATTTCATCGCCTGGTGCTAAATCCAATGCCATTAAGGCTATTTGTAATGCATCTGTTCCATTTGCACAGGAAATGACATGTTTGACGCCCAAATAATTGGCTAAATCTGTTTCAAAAGCATTAACTTTAGGCCCTTTGATAAACCAGGCGGAGTCGAGGACTTCTTTTATTTCAGCATTGATTGCTGCTTCTATTTTTTTGTACTGACCTTTAAGGTCAACCATAACTATCTTTGAAGGAAGCGTCATTATTAAGGTATATTAATTAATGTTTAAGCCAATGATTATATTTTATGAATGTTGGTCGCCTAAAATTAAGGTGTTTTTTTGAATTGACTAGAACTTATCCAAAAATAGGCCGTATTTACTACACTTAAAAGAATTAATTAAAACGATTACTCTATGTTTGAATTCCACACGGATAAGGCACGCTATTTTAACATGCAATATAAGGTGACTAAGGAGTATGTCATTCCATTTTTGGAAGACAACATTGACTTGAATCAACCGATGAATGTGTTAGAAATTGGCTGTGCAGAAGCAGGGGTGTTAAAAGCCTTCTTGGAAAGAGGACATAATTGCACGGGCATTGAATTGAATGATAGTCGAGTAAAATTAGCCGCCCAATTTTTTGAAAAAGAAGTCAAAGAAAATAAAATTCGATTTTTAAGTCGAAATATCTATGATATAGACCCAGAAAAAGATTTAGCAGACAAATTTGATTTAATTATTCTAAAAGACGTCATTGAGCATATTCACGACCAGAATCGGTTTATGCAGGTGTTAAAAACATTTTTGAAGCCTAATGGAAAAGTCTTTTTTGGTTTTCCACCTTGGCAGATGCCTTTTGGCGGACATCAACAGATTTGCCAAAATAAATATTTATCTAAATTACCTTATTTTCATTTATTACCCAAACCTCTTTATAGAGGCATTTTGAAATTGGGTAAAGAATCTGAAGGCTGTATTGAAGACTTAATTGAAATTAAAGATACAGGAATTTCTATTGAACGATTTGAGCGAATTTTAAAAGATAGGAGATACACGACTTTGAAAAAAGAACTGTTTTTATTCAATCCTATTTATGAATATAAATTCAATTTGAAACCTAAGAAGCAATTAGCTGCAGTAAAAGGCATTCCTATTGTTCGGAATTATTTATCTACTTGTGCTTATTATTTAGTTACACCAGAATAATAGGTGTCGGGTGAGAGGTACTAGGTTTCAGGTGTGGCGTAAATACGTATAGCCTGATACCTAGTACTCGATACCAAAAACGATTTTACCCACCAAAAACAACATCCATACTCGCACAAATTTTGGCAGCAGCTTCTTCTAAATCCGCAGGCTGATGCGCCGCAGAAACAAATCCTACTTCATAACCAGAAGGCCCTAAATAAACACCTCTTTGTAGTAGTTCGTGGTGTAATATTTTAAATTTATCCATACTCGCAGGGTCAATTTGGTCGGCTCGAGAAATTTTATCTTTTGTAAAAGCAACCCAAAAGATAGACCCCATCTGAACGATAGATACTTCATATCCTTTTTGATCACAATGGTCTTGGATATTTTTGACAAAGACCCTAGTTTTATAATGTAGATGCGAATAAAATTCTGGTTGCAATAGTTCCTTCACAGCGGCTAAACCTGCTGCCATCGCAACTGGATTGGCAGAAAGCGTACCCGCTTGATAAACATTGCCTTCTGGTGCAATATGGCTCATAATTTCACTACTAGCTGCATAAGCACCAACAGGCATTCCGCCACCAATAATTTTACCATAAGTAATAATGTCTGGCTGAATGCCATAATACCCCGCAGCTCCTTCAAAACCCACTCTAAATCCTGAGATTACTTCATCAAAAATCAATAAGACCCCATATTTAGTACAGACCTTTCTTAAAAATTCTAGATAGGCTTTGTTTTGTAATAATAAGCCGTTATTAGCTGGAACAGGTTCAATAATAACACAAGCTATATCGTCGCTAAATTGCTGAAGTGTTGCTTCTAAAATAGCCTCATCATTTAGTGGAATAACCAATGTTTCTTTAGCAAAAGATTCGGGAATACCTGCCGAAGTACTGACGCCAAAAGTAGCCAATCCAGAGCCTGCTTTGACTAAAAGAGAATCCACATGCCCATGATAACAACCATCAAATTTAACGACTTTACTCTTCCCCGTAACCCCTCTAGCCAATCGAATCGCTGACATAACCGCCTCTGTACCAGAACTTACAAAGCGCATCTTTTCAATGTATTGGTTATTGTCTAAAATCAATTGACCAATTTCATTTCCCAATCTCGTTGGTGTACCAAAAGAAGTGCCATAAGTAACCGTTTTTAAAACAGCTTCTCTAATAGCCACATTATTATGTCCTAAAATAAGCGGTCCCCAAGAACAACAAAAGTCAAGGTATTGATTATCATCTTCATCCGTAAATCGGCAACCATATCCTCGTTTGACAAATAATGGAGGTCCTGAAACTGATTTGAAAGCTCGGACGGGTGAATTTACACCGCCAGGGAAATACTTCTTTGCTTCTTCAAATAAAGCGGCTGATTTACTGCGTTCAATACGATTGTCTAATTTCATGTATTCTGATATTGATAGAGTTCGATAATTTTTTGTATTCAAATTAAACCACGAAAGTAATTAACATTATGTAACTATTAAGTCGAAAAAATGTAAAAAATTTCAAATAGTCCTCAACTAATTGAATCTTTGCTTTTTTTCTGTAAAAATTGATACAAATAATGCCATTTATACCTACAAATATTCCTGATTTAGTTGTTTTTGAACCAAAAGTCTGGCGAGATGATAGAGGTTATTTTTATGAATGTTATAACGAAGCGACCTTCGAAGCAGCTGGAATTTCCAATAGATTTGTACAAGATAACCAAGCCTTATCCACTTTCGGCGTGTTAAGAGGTCTACATTATCAATTACCACCATTTACACAAGCAAAATTAGTGAGAGTGGTGCAAGGGGAAGTTTTAGATGTAGCAGTTGATATAAGAGAAGGTTCTCCAACTTACGGACAATCTTTCTCTATTCGATTAAGTGATGCCAACAAAAAACAATTATTTGTGCCAAAAGGCTTTGCCCACGGTTATGTTGTTTTGAGTGATACCGCTATTTTTGCTTATAAATGCGATAATCTTTATAGCAAAGCTCACGATGCAGGAGTTTATTTTAACGACCCACACTTTAAGATTGATTGGCAAATTGATTTGGATAAAGCTATTTTGTCTGAAAAGGATAAGTTGCAACCTAAGTTTGGCGACCATAAGCCTTATATAGAATGATGAACTATAAATGATGAACGATGAATGTTGCTACCATTACAACATCGCAAAAAGGCAACATCGCAACATCACACTCTTTAAAAAATCATATAAAACGATAAAATCATGTCAACCTGTAAAATCCTAGTTACTGGCGCCAATGGGCAAGTTGGAAGTGAATTGCAATTCTTAGCTAAACAATATACTGATTTTGAATTTCATTTTACCGATGTGGCAGAACTAGATATTACCAATGAAAAAGCAATTGTCGATTTATTTACCAAAATAAAGCCTACTTTTTGTATCAATTGTGCCGCTTATACAGCAGTAGATAAGGCGGAATCTGATGTAGCAAAAGCTACTTTGATTAATGAAACAGCGGTCAAATATTTAGCTCGAACTTGTCAACAATTTAATACGACTTTCCTCCATATTTCTTCTGATTACGTTTATCATAATCGAGTAAATCGACCGTTAAAAGAAACAGATAAACCAGCACCTAAGGGCGTTTATGCTGCGACCAAATTAGCGGGAGATGTCGTCGCCTTAGCCGAAAATTTAAATACGATAGTCATTAGAACAAGTTGGGTTTATTCTTCCTACGGACATAATTTTGTCAAAACCATGCTTAGATTAGGAAAAGAAAGAGATAAATTATCAGTGGTTTACGACCAAATTGGTGCACCTGCTTACGCTAGAGATATCGCTACAGCGATGTTGGAGATAATCGTCAAAATAGAAGCAGGAAAAACTAATTTTAGAGGGATTTATCATTTTGCACCTGCTGGGGTAACTTCTTGGTATGATTTTGCAAAAGCTATTTTTGACATGGAAAACATCGATTGTCAGGTAGCGGCAATTCCTACTTCTGCTTATCCAACGCCTGCCAAAAGACCGCATTATAGTGTGTTAAATTGTGATAAAATTAAGCGTACTTTTGATTTAGAAATTCCTTATTGGAAGGATAGTTTAAAAGCTTGCTTGGTTATTTTAAAGGAAGCGTAATTTATAGTCTCTTAAAATCTGTTGGGAAATAAATCTGTTGGGTATCATTATTTCCCAACGGATAGTAGTATTCTTTCCTGAAATCTGTCTTCACCTTTCCCAATTTTGAGTAAAAATTAGTGGTAATTCCCTACCTTCGTATTTGAACGAAAATCAACTGTCAAATTATGAAAAGAATACTCAAATATTTAGGCTACCTTTTGATTTTACTTTTATTATTGTTAATAGCCTTTTTAGCAATAAATTACCATGCGGATATTCCAGTAGCAACACTCAAAGAAAAATATACGAGTGAACATTCCAAATTCATCGAGGTAGATGGAATGAATGTACATTATCAGCGATTAGGGAAAGGGCATCCGCTGGTGCTAGTACACGGATTTAGTGGACACACTTGGAATTGGCGAGCTTGGATGAAGCATTTGCCCAATGATTTTGATTTAATCGTGATGGATTTGCCTGGATTTGGTTTAACTGGTCCACATCCGAAAGGAGATTATTCTTCAGAAATGAGTATTAATTTTTTAGATAAATTCTTAACGAAGATAGGCGTTGATACTTTTCATTTAGCAGGGAATTCGATGGGCGGAAGTATCTCTTGGACTTATGCTTTAGCACATCCAGAAAGGGTTAAAAAACTAATCTTAATTGATGCAGGAGGCTATCCAAAGAAAAGTAAAAAAACGATAGCTGGTTTTAAAATATTACAATATCCCATTTTCCACCCCTTAATTACTAAAATTACGCCTCGTTCTATTATCAAAAAATCTTTGGAGGGAACTTATGTAGACCAATCTTTTGCTGCCGAAAAAGAAGTTGATTTGTATATGGATATGTTATGTAGAACAGGTAACAGAAGGGTATTAATAGACCGAATGAAAGTTTCTAGAAAGGATAAGAGTAGTAACATTAAAAATATTGACAACCCAACCCTTATTTTATGGGGAGATAAAGATATTATTATCCCTGTGGATAATGCCCATAAATTTCAACGAGATATTCCCAATTCAAAATTGATTATTTACAAAAATGTAGGTCATCTTCCTATGGATGAAGTCGGGGAACAATCGGCTGAAGATGTGCGTCAATTTTTGAGGAGATAGATGAAATAATGAGCCATCTACCTTCTAATCTTATCCATCGAATGAATAGGGAAATAAGTCAATGAGGTAGATGAGTTAATGAGTTACCCACCTAATAACCTTATCTACCTCATTAATCTCATAACCTCATCCACCTCATCCCCTCACAAAACAATTTTAAATTTATCGACAAATACCTTCTCCTTTTCAATTACAATTCCTAATTTCGCCCCGATGAAAAAATCTAAAGTCATATTAAAGGATGAACGGTTTGCCTTAACCATAGACCGTCTTTGTCATCAATTGATAGAAAAATATGATGATTTTAAAGATACTTGCTTGGTTGGTATTCAAGAAGGTGGGGTGTTAATGGGGAACCGAATTGTTACTCGCTTAAAAGAAATTTTAGGCGTAGACAGCTTGGAATATGGTAAATTAGATATTACTTTTTATCGAGATGATTTTAGAACCCGTATAAAACCATTAAAAGCAAGCAGTACAGAAATGGATTTTCTGTTAGAAGGAAAGCGAGTAATTTTGATAGACGATGTACTATTTACAGGTCGTAGTGTCCATGCGGCGATGACGGCTTTACAGCATTATGGACGCCCAGAAAATGTAGAATTGTTGGTAATGGTGGACCGACGATTTAATCGACATTTACCCATCCAATCAGATTATGTTGGACTGACAATTGATGCATTGGAGGAATCTTATGTAGAAGTAGAATGGGCGGAAATTGAAGGCAATGACCAAATTATGCTCATTGCATAAAAAGGATATAAGCAAAAATAAATGGCTACAGAACTTAGCACAAAACATGTTTTAGGTATAAAATATCTTACCGCTGATGACATTCAATTAATTTTTGAGACGGCAGATAGCTTCAAAGAAGTCATTAATCGACCGATTAAAAAAGTCCCTTCTCTCCGAGATGTTACCATTGCCAATTTATTTTTTGAGAATTCCACACGAACTCGAATTTCTTTTGAATTAGCGGAAAAACGACTGTCTGCTGATGTGGTTAATTTTTCAGCGGCATCTTCTTCCGTCAAAAAAGGGGAAACCTTATTAGATACCGTTAATAATATATTATCCATGAAAGTGGATATGGTCGTGATGCGGCATCCAGCGCCAGGTGCGCATTTTTTTCTATCTCAACATATTGATGCCAACATTATTAATGCAGGTGATGGCACGCATGAACATCCTACACAAGCGTTATTGGATGCTTTTTCCATGCGAGAACAATTAGGTGATTTACAGGGTAAGAATATTGCCATTTTTGGAGATATTTTGCATTCGAGAGTTGCTTTAAGCAATATTTTTTGTTTGCAAAAATTAGGAGCTAATGTTAAAGTTTGCGGGCCTCCTACCTTAATACCAAAGCATATAGAGAAATTAGGCGTAAAAGTATCTTATAATGTGAGAGAAACCTTAAAATGGTGTGATGTTGCCAATATTCTACGGATACAATTAGAACGTCAAGACATTAAATATTTTCCTTCCATTCGTGAGTATTCCCAATTTTTCGGGATTACCAAACCAATGCTTGATAGTTTAGATAAAAAAATAGTCATTATGCATCCTGGTCCCATTAATAGAGGGGTTGAATTGACTAGTGAAGTGGCTGATTCTGAGCATTCTGTCATTTTGCAACAGGTGGAAAATGGGGTAGCGGTGAGAATGGCGGTGTTGTTTTTGTTGGCGGCAAAGCGGTGATTTTAATGATGACTAATAGCTTATTTTTGATTGTATATGAAACGTATAGAATTATACAATTACCCAATTCTCTCAAGTACTCGCCATAATAATACCCTTTTAATTTTCCTTAAAGGGTAAAAAAGATAGACAAATTTTACCGATAAGGTAAAATAATGCCTAAAAATTTATCCGTTCCCTCCCAAATTAAGTATCATTGCAAAAGATTTAAGCCAACAAAAATAATTTGGATTGAATACGAAAGAAAAAATCATAGAAATAGGTATCAAAGTCTTTAATCAAAAAGGATTTGGGGCGGTTTCCATTCAAGATATTGCGAATGAATTAGGCGTCAATCGACGAAATATTGCCTACCATTTCGCCAATAAAGAGGCCTTATTGGTAGTGATTGCTGAAGAAATGTGGGCGAAAATTGGGGTAGAGCGCAAAAAAAGAAAAGATTTTCCCTCTTTTGAAAATTTGCAGCATGAAATAAAAATGTATGCGCAATTTCAAACAGAATACGCTTTTATTTTTAATGATTTGCATGTTATTAAACACTCAGTTTTAGAAGAACGCTTCCGTAATTTTTGTTTGGAAACCATCAGAGACCATGAAGCGGCAATTGCTTTTGCCATCAAATTGGGCAATATGCATCCCGAACCTTTCGCTGGGGCTTATTATAACTTATGCCTGTCGCTTTGGGCGTTGTCTATGTTTTGGTTACCACAACAGACGATTAGAAAAGTAAAGGATGACACTGAAGTAGCTAGAGTCACTTGGAGTTTAATCTTACCTCATTTTACGGAGAAGGGGATTGAGTCCTTTAAAGCGTTTTATGGGGAAGCATTCTATAATAATATAGGGAAACCTTTTAAGACGGATTTGAATGTTTTTTGAGCGGCGTTTAAGGATTCAGTAGGCGACACTAATGGTACAATTTATAAATATTTGATAGGTTAACTTGTATTGTTGCGATGTTACCGTGTTGCCTTGTTGTCGATAAAACATGGCAACAACGCAACATGGCAACCTTAAATATTAGTTGTCAATAATTTATAAATCAAACCACTAATCACTAGTTAACCAATCACTAAAAAATGAAATTATATACAAAAGAACAAGTAGCCAATATTCACGACCAAACTTTTGCTTATTTAATAGTAGAAGCAGCAGATAATGTGCTAACGATTACCTTAAATCGAGAAAGGAAAAAAAATGCCTTACATCCGCAATTGGTCAATGAATTAGCCTACAGTTTGCATTATGCGCATTTTGAAAAAAGTATTTGGGCAATTGTGATTCAAGCCAAAGGGAATGTCTTTTGTGCAGGAGCAGATTTAAAGGCGATGGCAGGGATTATTGAGCCGAATAACTCGACGATTCCTAAGCCGAATGGTGAAATGCTAATGGGCGAATTATTCAATAAAGTGTATAAACCGACTATTGGCAAAGTCACAGGGGATGTTTATGCAGGAGGTTTTTTCTTCTTGGCAGGTTGTAATATAGTAGTGGCGCAAGATGATGTAAAATTTGGGTTGCCCGAAGTGAAACGGGGGATTTATCCTTTCCAAGTAATGGCCGCCTTATTAAAAGTGATGCCAGCAAGAAAGGTAATTGATTGGTGTATTCGAGGCTATAATTTATCGGTACAAGCAGCAGAAAGATATGGCTTGGTTTCAGAAGTAACAGATGCCGCAAATATTGATGCAACGGTCGATAAAATTATTGCAGAACTAAAACAAAATAGCCCATCTGCTATCCGTTATGGTTTAGAAGCTTATGACCATATTCAACCAAGTGCAGCAGAACACAAATATTTATACGATATGCTGAATAAAACCATTGCGACCAAAGATGGACAAGAAGGATTGCGGGCATTTAGAGAGAAGCGGAAACCAAACTGGTCAGGAGAGTAAACAATTTTCAATTTATAATTTTCAATTTTCAAAAATGTTTGGCAAAAATTTATATAAGGATAAAATAGCATTTGTTACAGGAGGTCGAAGTGGAATTGGTTATGGGATTGCTAAAATGTTGTTACAATTAGGGGCTAAAGTGATGATTGCTTCTCGAAAAGAGGAACCCTTGGCTAAAGCTGCGGCAGAATTATCGGAATTTGGTGTGTGTGAATATATGCCCTGTGATATTAGAGAAACCACTCAAATTCAAGCAGTTGTGGCTGTGATTAAAGAAAAATTTGGTCGGTTAGATATCTTGGTAAATAATGCAGGCGGGCAATTCCCCACCTTAGCCGAAACCTTGAATGACAAAGGCTGGACTGCCGTTATTAATAACAATTTGAGTGGGACTTTCTTTGTCACCAGAGAAATGGCCAATGCTTTTTTTATTCCACAAAAATCAGGTGTAATTATCAACATTATAGCAGATATTTATCGAGGATTTCCTGGGATGGTGCATACGGGGGCAGCAAGGGCAGGCGTAGAAAATATGACCAAAACCTTAGCTTTAGAATGGGCAGAATATAATATTCGAATTAATGCAATTGCTCCAGGAACTATTGAATCTTCTGGTTTAAAAACCTATCATCCTAAAGTTCAAGCCTCCTTTGTGGAAAGCATGAAAGAAGTCCCGCTACAACGATATGGTACGGTGGAAGATATTGCTAATGCCGTTGGTTTTATGGCAAGTGATTTGGCTTCCTATATTTCTGGTGTAACGCTTTATGTAGATGGTGCGGGTCATCTGAATGGGGATAAATTATTCTTTAGAACGTTGATTAAGTCTATTGCAACGGAGTAACTACTAACTATTTTAGCTGCTCCAAATTATTTCCTTACTTCAATTATTTTTTTGCCAAAGATACTGATTATTCGTTTTAGTTCTATTGGAGATATTGTCTTGACTTCTCCTGTAATTCGCTGTTTAAAATTGCAAACAGGGGCAGAAATCCACTATTTAACCAAACAGCCCTTTGTCGCTCTTTTAAAAAATAACCCGCATGTTTCTAAGGTGTTTGCGATTGATAAAAGAGTAGGGGAAGTCTTACCTGCTTTGCGCCGTGAAAAATATGATTACATTATTGACCTCCACCATAATCTCCGTACTTTTATTCTTAAATGTCGCTTACCTTTTGTGAAAAGTTATGCTTTTAAAAAGTTGAATTTTGAAAAATGGCTATTCGTTAATTTTAAAATAAATCGACTGCCAAAAAAGCATATTGTAGATAGATATTTAGAAACGGTGAAATCATTAGGCGTGAAAAATGATGGACAAGGCTTAGATTTTTTTCTGCCCGAAGATTTGCTAAATTTTCAAAATTTAGTAAATCTAAAAACAAATTTCCTCCCCCCAACCCCCTCCAGAGGGGGAGAAGTCATAGAATATATTGCTTTCCCGATTGGCGCAGGTAGGAAAACCAAAGCATTGACGATTCCGAAAATCGTACATATTTGCCAAAATATCAATTACCCAATTATTCTGCTAGGTGGAAAACAAGAAGTGCCTAAAGCAGAAGCGATTGAGACTATTATTAAAGCAACTGAGGGAGCCGAAAATATTGTTAACCTTGTCGGGAAATGTAGTCTCATAGAGTCTGCTGCCATTGTCAAAAATGCCAAGGTCGTTTTAACAGGAGATACAGGATTAATGCATATTGCCGCAGCTTTCCACAAACCAATTATTTCTATTTGGGGAAATACCGTGCCTGAATTTGGGATGACTCCTTATTATCCAAGAGGTATGGATTTAAATACCATTATGGAAGTGAAAAATTTACCTTGTCGCCCTTGTTCTAAAATTGGTTATACCGATTGTCCTAAGGGGCATTTTAAGTGTATTGAAAATTTAGAAGTAGCGGAGCTTAAATTTCAACTAAACCAAGTTATTAAATAATGGCTTTATTTTCCTACTTAGTAATAATTCGATTACTTTTAATATCTCTTTCATATTGGCTCATCTTATAGGGTAAATTACTTAAATAACTAAAACTATTTTCTCTAAAGCTTCTATTGTCTAAAGTAGATAAATTTCTATCGCCATTAATTAATAAAAGAAAATTTTCCCTATCTCGGAATCGGTCATAGTTGACATGTGTTTTTCTGTTTTCCTGAAAATAATTATAAAAAAACTCGAATTGCGCATCAGTTAAATGCCACTGTTCACCAGTCAAACCGATGTCCACTATTTTCTCTTTCCAAACATTGACGGCAGAATGATGCGCCAACATCACCAAGTTATAATTCATGCTATCCAATTTTTCTAAACTTCTTTCCAGGCTTCTTTCTAGACTAAAATAAGTATAAATAACTGGACGCTGGGTATTCCAAAAGTATAGGATAGTCGGGCGATTAGCGTTCTGTTCTGCAATCCTCATCAAAATTTTCTTTCCCGTAGCATCGGACTGAATCAAAGAAGCATTTGATGGAAATTCAAAAGGTCGCTCCTCGTAAAGAAATTGCTTCCGTGCTAAAACGGATTCCATTTTTAGAGAATCTGTTATTTCTTTCATAAATAGCGGGAAACCATTTTTTAAGAATCCTTGGTCATTTCTAATTAGATGATAATCAACTTGTTGTGCTAAGATTATATCTTTGACTTCACCAGATAAATTTTGTTTAATTTGGTCGACTTCCATTTCATAGGGATTGCAATTTGGAAAACTTTTACAGTCTTGATAAGGGGTAGTTAACCTTAATTTTGCAAACAAATATTTTTGATAGAGCTGTAAATAATTTTGATAATTCAGGCTATTTAAGGCAGCAGGATTTTCAATGGGATAGGTTTCCCAAAAATCAAAATAGGAAGATGGGAAGCTTTCTTTTAAATCAGGACTAAATTGGCGAGGATTATGTCTTTTAAAAGCATATTTCAGATAATCCATCCCAATTCGATAATTAGTATGATTCATTATCCAATTGGTTAGCTTTTCATCATTAGCTGTATGTTGCGCAATATATTTTTGAGTAAACCGCTCAATTCGATTCGTGATTCTAGCACGTTGCGTTTTAAATTCGTTTGGAATAAAATAGGGTAAGGTCGCATTTAATTCTACCTCAAAACTATCTCTAAACAAATTATTATAGGTAATCATAGCTTCGCTGATAGCAGCCGAACCGCCCGAAATTTGGTATTGTTTTCCATTCCATTTTTCTTGATTTGTAAAATGAAGATTTACTACTAATTCACTGCCAGGCGATACCATCAAAGGAAGTTGTTGTCGTAAGTGAATAAGCCTTACCTCTGAGACATCCTTAATTTTTACCCTAAATTCATAATTTCCCGCTGCATCAATTTTTGTAGTGTGATTGGGCATTTCAATCCCATTTCTAATGGCATCGGAGACTAAACTAACTATTTGTCTCTCTTCTAAAGAGTTGAGGTAATTCGGATTGTTGCGAATATTTTCTTCTGTTCTTAAAGGGGGAAGTTGTATGGTGCCTTTTATGATGGTTGTGGGGATAACATCTTTGTTATCGGATTGACAAGCAAGGAGGAATATTCCCAAGAGAATAGGTAAGAGTTGTTTCATTTTAACGGGTTTGGTAGTTTGACAAAGCTTTGTAATTGGTAGATGTGAATATAGTGAAAAATGGTGGGTAGTTTCTGTAGAAGTTTTTATTTTTGAACATTTCAAAACCACATTTGATTTTTTGAAGATATAATATGGCAATAAAATTCACCCAGAAATTAATCCTATTTTCTAATACGCTCAATAATCATTCGAAGAAGTATCATCAATTGAATCAAAACCTTACTTCTAAAAATAGGAAAGAAAATCTAATAGAAACATTTCGAGCAATTCAAACAGTTTCTAAGGAGATGAGAGATTTACAGGCTAGTTTTATTGAACAATTTGAGGAGAATGAAAATAAACTTCCTAAGAAATGGAAATTTTTTGGATGGAGATTTGGCGAATATTTAGAAGTTATTATTGAACATACCTATGTGGTCGATGAATTAATTGGTACTATAGAGATAAAAGGCTTTTGGAAGCGGTTGTTTAATATTCGAAAGACTATAAAAGTAATGGGCAAATTAGAAAAAATAACAGAAGATTGTATCGAAAAAGGTGATGCGATGAATGAATTAATTCAAACTGGAAAATATAAGGCTTAATATTAGGATTTACGGCTGATTGCCTACCCTTATCTAAGGCAATCGCATAAAAAACGATATTTTAAGATTTTATCTTGAAATCAATATTTTTGACCATTGTGTGGTGTCTTATTACGTCAAAATTACGATAGTAGGACATGATAAAATCATGATTGATATTTATATGAAGTTGAAAACTTCATATATCGGTTACCGAAAATTTTATGCGATTATACCCTTATCCTTCCGCCGCCTGCAAAATATTACTATGCTCCAAAGTCCTAAAATCCACAGGCGTAACGGAGGAAACACCCATTTCTTGCATGTGCACGCCATAAATAACATCCACAGCAGCCATCGTTTGCTTATTATGCGTCACGACAATAAACTGAGAACGCTCGGCAAACTTCTTGATAATGTTATTGAATTTCTCAATATTGGCATCATCCAAAGGCGCATCTACCTCATCAAAAATACAGAAGGGCGCAGGTTTTAATAAATAAAGGGCAAAGAGTAGTGCCGTAGCGGTAAGGGTCTTTTCGCCACCGGATAATTGACTGATAGATTGAGGCCGTTTTCCTTTCGGTTTGGCGGTAATTTTAATCCGAGATTCTAGCGGGTCTTCTGGAGTCTCTAGGACTAAATCACAAATATCATCTTTGGTAAACAGACTTTGGAATACCTCGATGAAGGCAACCCTAACCTTTTCAAAGGCTTCTAAAAATTGTGCGGTTGCCGTAGTTTCTATCTCTTTAATGGTATCTAATAAGGATTCTTTTGCCGAAATTACATCATCTCGTTGTTGGGTAATGGTATCATACCGTTCTTTAATTTCATTATATGCTTCTACTGCCATTGGATTAATTTCGCCATAATTGTCCAATCGTTTTTTTAATTTGTCTACTCTTGCCTGCAATTCTGTTCGATTGATACCTTCTTTAGGTTCCATTTTAATGACCTCATTAATAGAGATTTGGAGTTCTAATTTTATGCGTTCTCCAATAGCCGAAAGACTTAATTTTATATCGTTAAATTTATCCTTTAACTGGTTAATTGAACTTTGCGTATCCAGAAATTTTCGATTGGACTTCCGCAAATTGTCTTCCATTTCGGTGATATAGCCTCTTGCTTTAAAATAAGCTTGTTCGGCACTTCCCAAAGTTTTAGACCGCTCTTTCTTGATTTCGTAAGCATCTAATAATTTGGCATCTAAGACCCTCATTTTCTTTAATAACTCGGAAATTTCTCCGTCTGAACTATTAATGGTGACCAAATCATTTTCCAACTTTTCTTTTAATTCTTGCAACTGCTTTTCTCTAAAAGTCAATTCTTGTTGAATGGTATTGACCATATTTTGTTGCTTGATGAAAGCAATATTCTTTTCATTAAAAGAGTGGTTGGCAACACTCATCTTATTGGCAACTTCCTTGAACGAGTCGTCCGTATTGGCTAACTTAGATTTTGCTGTTGTTACCGTTTTTCGCTTTTCTATCAATTGTTCTTCAATGACTTTATTATCATCCTTGATTTTAGAAATGCGCAGTTGGTTTTGTTCTATTTTTGCGGTTACCTCATTCGCAAAAGATTCAAAATTTTCCACCTTCATTTGGATAGAAACCTTTTGTTGAGATAACTGATTGAAAATCTTCTTTTCCGTATTAATGGAAACTTTACTAGAATTTTCTTTTAAGGATTTTAGATTTGATTTTAATTCTAATAGGGTAGAGGTCAGTTTATCTTTTTGCTTGTCTAATTCCGAAATCGCTTTTTCTAAAACTTCTAAATTCTTTTTCCGACCAATCTTTTTTCCTTCAAATAATCCTACAGAACCGCCTGATAAGCTGAATTTTTTCTTAATAAATCCGCCGCTTTTACTTAATAAAACGATGCTGGCATCTGTTACTTTTTCGGTTAACTCACCTGCTTCCTTTTCGGTAACAAAAACATTGGAGAGTAAATGACTAACTAAATGCGTATATTTCTTATCAACTTCTACTAATTTTGTTGCCCTTGTAAAATTACCGAAAGTAGTCATCGAAGGCGCATAATCTGCAAAAGCATCTAATAGGAAGAAATTGGCTTTTCCTTTCTGTGTTCGGTTTAATAATTTGACCGCTTTTAAAGCCGATTCCATATTTTCAACCACATAATAATTCAAATAAGGGTCAAGATAATTTTCAATAGCCACCCTATATTCCTCATCCACATAAATAATATCTGATAATAGCGGCGCTTTCGTTTTCCAGTCTTTATTATTTTGTAAAAATTTAATAGATTCAGGAAACCCTTCCAAATTATCGACCATACTTTTGGTCAACTTAAATTCATTTTCTTTGGCATCTAGTTTTCGACTGGTACTAGCAATTTTTTCGTTTAAATCAGTTATTTCTTTTTCTGTACGATCTATTTCAATTTGCCGCTCACCTTCTTTTTTTTCCAAATTTTCAATAAAGGTCCCTTGCTTAGTTTCTTTCTCTCTTAACTCCTTTAATTGCGTTCCTAAAGTATCAATTTCTCCTTGTCTATTTAAAATCTCTTGTTGGTCTTGCAGTAAAGAACGGCCCAAAGATTCCAACTGATTGGCATTAATCGCCTTATTTTTTTCCAATTCAAAAACAGTACGCTCCATATTTTGCTGTGCCGCCAAATATTGGTCTAAATCTGTTTTTAAAGTAGAATGATTTTTTTTGATTTTAGCTAAGTCTTCTTCCGCCTGCTCCAACAAATCATCTAGCTCCGCTTCTTTGCGTTTTTCTTCATTGATTCTAGACCGATAGTCCACGACTTCTTCATCTAATTGCGTAATTCTAGACTTCGTAATATTAATCTGTGTACTTAATTTTTCTTTATTATCTTTGGTGAAAAGCGAGCGTTGTTCTAAAATTCGCTTCTCATTTTCCATTTCTCGGATATTACCGACTAAGGAATTTAAAGCTTTTTGGCTGTCTGATAAAGTCTTCTCATACGCTAAATTTTTCCGCTTTTCTTCTTCTATCGTCGCTTCTAATTGTCGATTATCTATTTCTAATTGACGGAAACCATCCATTTCTGCTGTCAGTCGAGTTTCAATGGATTTATAATCTTCCTTAAATTCAGCTACTTGAAGCACGGCTAAATCAAGCGATATTTCCTTATATTCTTTTTTAATCGCATAATATCGTTCTGCTCGTTTCGCTTGTTTTTCTAAAGATTTTAAATTGCCTTCAATTTCAAATAATAAATCCTCAATTCGTTCTAAATCTGCTTCTGTATTCTTTAATTTATTAAGCGTTTCCCGCTTTCGTTTCTTATATTTAGAAATACCCGCTGCCTGCTCAAACATTCGCCGTCGAGCATTTTCTTTATCACTTAATAAATCATCGACCATATTTAAGGCGATAATCGCATAAGAATTAGACCCAATTCCAGTATCTAAAAACAGGGAAGTAACATCTTTTAAACGGCAAGGAACATTATTTAATCGGTATTCACTTTCTCCACTTCGATAAAGCATTCTGGTCACCGTGACCATGTTATATTCTGTAGGTAAAAGATTTTTTGTATTCTCAAAAGTAAGTGAAACCGAGGCTGCTCCACTTGGTTTACGCTTTTTAGTTCCATTAAAAATGACACTCGTCATTTTATCTAAACGTAATTCTTTACTCTTCTGCTCTCCCAAAACCCAACGAATAGCATCAACTATATTAGATTTGCCCGACCCGTTAGGGCCGACTACGCCAATCACATCTTCATTAAAATGAATTTGAGTTAGGTCAGCAAAACTTTTAAATCCTTTTATTTCTAATGTACGCAATCTCATAACCCACAAAAATAGGTGTTATTTTAAAGTTTTTTGGAAAGTTAGGTAGGAAGTTTTCCACAAATTAACAATGTGGGGAGTTTCTATTTGGAATAAAATTTTATATTACGCTTTTTTTCATAAAGTGGTAAGATGAAGCTAAATTCGAAAAGACTTTTATTACGACCGATTTCCATCATAGATTTGTATGATTTATACCAATTACAATGTAATGAAAAGGTAGCCAAATATAATACTATTGGTATTCCCGCCGATGCCAATTTTACACAGAATTTGATAGAGAATGCAGTTAGTGATACAACAACATATCATAAAACTAATTTTTGGTGGGCTATTATTTTGAAAGAAAATAATCGGTTCATAGGAGAGGCAGGGCTTAATTTATCCATCACTAAATACAAAAGTGGAGAAGTTTTTTACGGATTAGATCCAACCTGTTGGGGGCAAGGTTATGCTACAGAAGCACTGGAAACTATTTTAACTTATGGTTTTGTAGACTTAGCATTGCATCGGATTTCCGCAGGCGTAGCTACAGAAAATGAATTGTCTATTAAGTTATTGGAACGGGTAGGAATGATTAGAGAAGGGAAACATCGAAAAATACTACCTATTCGAGGAGAATGGTGGGATAATTATGATTATGCCATTCTAGAGGAGGATTTCTTTTTACCTGAATAATCTTGTCATCGTGTAAATTTATTACTTACCTTCGCATTTTACTAAAAAATTATCAGCGTCACAATGAGCACAAGAAACATAATTGCTTTTATTTTAATTCTCCTTTCTTTAATATGTTTATATCCAGGTTTAACGACACCAATGCTTAGTTTAAAAATTGGCGCAAATTTACCTTTAGTTGGAGAATTGGTGGTACATGAAACAACTCAGACTATTCTAAATACAGTTCAGACTTTACACGAAAATGATAATTCTATTGTAGCAGGATTTATTTTTTTATTTAGTGTGATTATCCCCATTTTTAAAGCCGTTATTTTATTATTGGTCTTATTTGTGAAAAAATTAGGGATGCGGTCTAAATTACACAAATTTGTAGCCGTCATCAGTAAATGGTCAATGGCAGATGTTTTTGTAGTTGGGGTATTATTAGCTACTTTAGCAACCTCTTCAGAAGATGCGATTGAAGCGCATTTGCATGAAGGCTTTTATTATTTTGCTGCCTATTGTCTTATTTCTATTTTAGCTTCGCAAGTAATGAAGGTGGAGGAATAATGATGAACGATGAACTATAAATGATGAACTGTTGTATGAAATAGGTTTATCATTGGATAATTGTATAAGATTGCAGATATTGGGTGTTATCGTCATTAAAAAGAAAATGACGACTAATCATTTCAAATTTAATTCATTTACCTAGTATCTAATCTAATTTTAAAGTATTCATCGTTCATCGTTTTATAATATTCGTTTTAAAAATCAATATCCGATTCTGTCCGCATCTCTTCAGGTTTCTTGGAACGAGCATACGCTAAACCATCTTGCCAAAGGCGAGCCATTAGCGGTGGGTCAAAAATAAAAGCATTTTCTATCAACACATAAGGAGCAAAATAATAATCTATCGTAGCATTCTCTCGAAGACTCTCAAACTTTCCTAATAAAATATCATCTTTCCCAATTTTATCTAGCATAAATTCAAAAGCTCGCATTAAGACATCAAAAGGGTCGGAAGTTCTTAGTGAAACCGTACTAATTTTTTCAGGGCGTAGGAAAATGGCATCGACATGCTTCGCCCCCATATCTAAGGCTGGATGAATGGGTAAATAATCACCAAAACCACCATCGGCATATTCGTGTCCATTTTTTATGACAATGCTCATAAAAGGGACAAAATTGGCAGAAATCCACATCCAATCGCAAAAATCTTCATAACTATTATCTCGAATAGATTTATACTCTGTCTTTCGATTAGTAAAATTACAAACAGTAACCAATACTTCTTTTTTAGAAGCAATTAAACGGTCATAATCAGATTTTAGAAAAATACGGGAAATTAATTTTCTCAATGCGCCACTATTACCAAAAGTTTTTTGCTTTTTGATAAACATTTTAATGGAATTGAAGTGGTTAATTTTTGAGGTATAAATATTTCCTTTCTTTTTAATAATAAAGGGACAATTGGTAAAAATATCCTTTTGTGAAACTTTAGTGAAAGCAATTCTAATCCGGTCAACGTCTCCTAAGGCTAATAATGGCAATAAAAGACTACCTGCGGAAGTACCGACATAAATATTATAGTCTTTTTGTTGTTCTTTGATTAAGTATTCGGCAATGCCTCCTGCAAACGCACCTTTACACCCACCTCCTGAAATTACTAATGCTGTCATAAATATATATTATAAGAACTTATATTTCTGTTTAATAAAAAAATGGGGTTGAATGACTTGCGATAAAAATAAAGAACCCTAAATTTGCCGCTAAAATAAACGAAGCCATCAGTTTTGAAAAACTATTTCAATATTTTGTTGTTTTTTTATGGAAAATCAAGGAAATAGTTTTGAACAAAACTATCAATTTGATTGAATACTCCAAAACAAATACTGATTTTAAAATAACTTATAATTTTAGAATAATGATTGTCTTACTTTCCCCTGCTAAAACTTTAGACTACAGTGCATCTACATTAGGGACACATACGGAGCCGAGATTATTGAAAGATAGTAGCAAATTAATAAAAGTCTTAAAGAAAAAGACGCCATCAGCTATTAAAACATTAATGAAAGTTAGTGATAATATCGCTAATTTGAATGTGGAGCGCTTTCAACAATTTGCGACGCCATTTACGATGACCAATGCCAAACAATCGGTTTTAGCCTTTAAAGGAGATGTTTATCAAGGTTTAGAAGCGGATACTTTTGATGAAGCAGATTATGAATTTGCTCAAGCCCATTTACGGATTTTATCTGGACTCTATGGTATTTTGCGACCAATGGACTTAATGCAGCCTTATCGTTTGGAAATGGGGACAAAGTTGCAAAATGGTAGCTTCAAAAACTTATATGAATTTTGGGGAAATCGAATTACCAAACTAATTAATGCGGATTTAGAAGCCACAGAAGGTGAATCCATTATTAATTTGGCGTCGAAAGAATATTTTCGTTCGGTTAAAACCGATAAACTAAAAGGAAATTTAATCCACATTCATTTTAGAGAGAAAAGAGGAGATAAATATAAAGTTATCGCTTTTAATGCAAAAAAGGCGAGAGGAGCAATGGCGAAGCAAATTGTTAAATATAAGATTGTGGATCCTGAACACTTGAAATCACTAGAGATAAATGGATATGTCTTTAATGAGCGCATGACGGATGATTCGAATTATACTTTTATCAAAGAATAGGATTTCATTGGTTAGAGACGCTATCAGCCTTCTAAAATTAAACCTGTTTCTAATACACCACCTCCTCCTGTTCCGCCAGCGAAGAAATCAGGTGGAAAATTATTTAAAATTCTAGGCGGTATAGCTGCCGTTTTACTCTTTTTGGTAATAGGAAACAATGTAATGGATAGCGGTATTACTTCGGGAGGAGACAGGCGACCTAACCCCAGCCCAACAACTCCTGATAGAGTAGGAACGACTAAACCAGAAGTGATAAAAGAAATTCCAAGTCCTTCAAAACGAAATCTAAGAAAAGAACGTAATCCTAATGGCAACGGAAAAATTGGTTTCAGAGATATTGATTCCAAAGAATTAGTCATTGATTATTTGTATGATAATGTGGTTCCATTTAAAGGTGCATCTACTTTTGTGAAAAAAGGGAATAAATGGGCATTAATTGATAAAAATGGACAGTATCTGGTGAATTTTAGAATCAAACAACCAGGTATTTTTAGAAATGGTTATGCAGAGATTATTCCAGAAGGAAGAAATCGAGTCATTAAAATTAACCATGCTGGAGAAGTAGAAATAAAAGGCGTATTTTATAAACTCGAAGAAGTACTAGATAATCGAAACAACTAATAATTTATTAATCTCTTCCATTCATAAATTCTAAAAATGAGAAATTCCTTATTTCTTTTTGCGCTGTTCTTTATTTGCTTTAGTTGCCAAAATGATTCGACTAATAATACTGTGGCTAAAGTTGATTTACCAGACCCACTAGAAGGCTTAACCATTAGTTCTAAAGTATTTGGGGAAACACCAGATGGAACTACTTTTTTATATACATTGACCAATAAAAATGGAATGGAAGTGTGCATTTCCAATTATGGGGGTATCGTCACTTCTCTAAAAGTACCAGACAAAGCAGGTGTATTAGCAGATGTAGTCCTTGGTTTTGATAGCCTCTCTGGGTATATGAGTTCTGCAAATCCTTATTTTGGTGGTATTATTGGTCGATATGGAAATCGGATTGCTAAAGGACAATTTAGTATTGAAGGTAAAGCCTATGTTTTGGCAACAAATGATGGGCCTAATCATTTGCATGGTGGCAATAAGGGATTTGATAAGGTAATATGGGAATCGCGAGAAACATCTGGAGGGGACTCAAAAGGCGTAACTTTAACTTATTTAAGTAAAGATATGGAGGAAGGATACCCAGGGAATTTACAAGTAAAAGTTTTCTACTTATTGAATAACCAGAATGAATTATTGATTAGATATGAAGCCAATACGGATCAACCAACAATCTGCAATTTAACGAACCATACTTACTTTAATTTAAAAGGCGAAGGAAACGGAGATATTCTAGACCATGAAATAAAAATTGATGCAGATTGGTTAACGCCCGTGGATAAGACTTTAATACCAACAGGCGAATTAATGGCAGTGAAAGGCACTCCTTTTGATTTTAGAATTTTTAAGCCAATTGGAAAAGATATTGCGGCGAATCACCGTCAAATAAAATATGGACTGGGCTATGACCATAATTTTGTACTAGGAAGTGCTAATGGTAAAAGACAAAGAGTAGCGACGGTGATAGAACCAATTTCTGGGAGACGCCTAGAAGTATTATCGGAAGAACCAGGCGTCCAGTTTTATTCAGGTAATTTCTTAGATGGAACGATTGCGGGAAAAAATGGGCATAAATACGGTTTTCGTACTGGTTTTTGTTTAGAAACTCAACATTATCCAGATTCGCCAAATCAAGAAAAGTTTCCTTCTACTTTGTTAAGGCCAATGGAAGCTTATAAAACTTCAACGGTTTATAAGTTTTCGGTGCAGGAACAGGAGCAATAGTTGGGTTTAGATTTTATGGGCGTTTCATAATTCCTCTGCCTCCTCTAAAACATAAGTCAAACTATGAATATCTTTTTCGTTTAATTGAAGGATCCCTTTAAAAGTTAGCTTATCATCCGTCTTATATCGTTTAATAGCACTAGGTTTCATGTTTAGTTGTAGGACTGTTTCTGGGCCTGCACCCCCACAAAAGAAGCAAGTAGAATTAGGATTCCTAGATAAAACATAAGTAATGCCCATTGGATCCATCGGAATCATATAACCTGTAATGCTGATTTCTTTGCCAGCTAATTTTTTTAACGCTTCTCCAAAAGTTGCTTGATTATAACTTAGGATAGCATCGGCCGTTTCCTTTTTTTCTTCAAAGGTAACGTCTGCTAAACTTATCCAACCAATGCCTGTTTGGGCATATAGATTAGGGGATAGGAAGCTCATAAAAACAAAAATGAATAATGGTAAAATCTGTTCTTTTTTCATAAAGTGAAATTGGTCAATCTTTCAAATAATAACTAAACTATTAGTGAATAAATTGTAAGCAACCTAGTTGTTTTAACACAATTATAACCGTTCCCATAATAAGACATCTTGTAGTAATAATCCTTTCGCATTAAAAGGCGTGGTAGATAATAATAGCTCTCGATTATCAGACGAAAATTCATATCTTCGGATTAAATCAGTGCCTATCCAATTAGGAAATAAACTCATATCTACTTGATGAATCACATTGGTTTTGGTCACCTCAAATTTACCTGCATAAGACGTGTAGCCTCTAAAAGCACTTTTCATTTCTTCTGGAGTTCCTTTCCAAGGATGTGCTATTTCAAAATTAGGCCTATCAGGATTCATTAATAAAGCCGTCATTCGACCTGCCTTTGTGTATAAAATATTGCCTTTACAATTTTTTCCGTAAGGATAAGTAAAAACAGTGCCATCTTCTTTGACAATTTTATAATAGACTAAATTCCAAGTGCCAATAAATCTTTCTTTCATTATTTTAGTTATTCTATTTTAGGTGTCTGAGAACAGCTATTAGGCATGAGTGAAATACGTCTAGCCTGTTACCTGTTACCCAATATCTGAAACCGTTATTGATACCGCTCGACCAATCTCCGCTTATACAATTTACCATTATCTTTACGAGGTAATTCTTTATCAAAATCAATAGAACGAGGGACTTTAATTTTAGCTAATCGTTCTCGACAAAACGCCAATAATTCTGCTGCTAATTCAGGCCCAGCGTCTGCCCAGTTTTTGGGTTGCACGACTGCTTTAACCTCCTGTCCAAATTCTTCATGAGGGATGCCAAAAACGGCGACATCTGCAACTTTAGGATGGTTAATAAGTTGATTTTCAATTTCTTGTGGATAAATATTTACGCCACCTGAAATAATCGTGAAATTTTTACGGTCGGTTAGATATAAATATCCTTCTTCGTCCATAAAGCCAACATCTCCCACCGTACTGTGCCCATCTTTAGTATAAGCTTTAGTTGTTTTGTTCGCTTCGTTATGATATTTGAAAGCATTGCCACCTTTAAAATAAACATTCCCAATTTCTCCTCTTGGTACTTCGTTACCGGCATCATCTAAAATAGAGCATTCTCCGACGAAGGCTTTTCCAACCGACCCTTTATGCGTTAACCATTCTTGGGAAGTAATGGCAGTTAATCCATTGCCTTCGCTTGATCCATAGTATTCAAACAAAACAGGGCCCCACCAATCAATCATTTTTTCTTTGATTTCAATAGGGCAGGGGGCGGCGGCATGTAAAGCCAACATCATAGAACTGACATCGTATTTTTCTTTGGCACCAGCAGGTAATTTGAGCATCCGTACAAACATAATGGGCACCCATTGGCTATAATTCGCTTTGTATTTTTCAATAGCTGCCAATGATTTTAGGGCATCAAATTTATCCATAATATAGGAAGTACCACCAAACATCGTATTCACCATATTATAAGCCATTGGTGCCGCATGATATAAGGGAGCTGGGGATAAATATTGTACGTGCGGACCAAATTTAAAATTCTGACCAATGGATTCTAAAACAGGACTGGTTTCTTCAATATTGTCTGATTGCGGAGGTGTATACACACCTTTAGGGTAACCCGTTGTGCCCGAGGAATACAACATAGTTGCTCCTTGGATTTCATCCGAAATTGGATGAATGGGCAAACCTTCAAGCGCTGCTTCAAAAGAAGCAAAATCAGCAGTTTGTCCATCAATCATTAAATGATGTTTAACATTCGGTGCTTTTGCCTTTAGCCCAGTAGCTAATTGCTCAAATTTTTTAGTCGTAATAAACAACTTAGCTTCGCAATTAGTAATAATATAAGCGACTTCTTCCTCCAATAAATGCGTACTCATCGGCGTAATAATCAAGCCAGAACGCAATGCTGCCCATACAATTACAAAAAAACGGATATGATTTTCCATTAGAATAGCAACATGGTCTTTAGGTTGTAAACCCAATTTCCGAAACAGATGTGCTAATTGATTAGATTGCTCTTCTAATTGTAAATAGGTGATGGTTTCACCCGACTCCGTCATTACAAAAGCTGGTTTATTTGGAGTGGTTCTGGCATAAATTTTAGGATGTGGCATCGTTTTATTTTTGTAGGTAAATAAGTCATGTATGCAGGTCAGGAGACCTACGGATAGCAGTTTATAGCAGGCTATGCACTTCAACCCATAGTCGTCAAAATTGAAAAATTCGATATAAAATGACCGAAATTTTCAATTTTACACGGAATAAGTTCCCCTCCATTTGAAGGGAGGGGCTAGGGGTGGGTTGAAGTGCTTAGCCTTAACAACCGACAACTGCTATCATTTAAAAGGATTCACCAAATACTTCTTTCCACTTTCTTGCTTGGAATAAGCGCAAACAGTATCAGGTAAAATAGCATCGTCTAAAGAAATTTCTTTATAAAACTCACTTTTAAAAGTGGTCTTAATTTCATCCGCTACTCGTTTACGCATCTGTGCAAATTTTTCCTGTCCGACTTTTTGAATAATTGGGGTAATCAACCAGCCACCAACGCTCCAATACATCCCATAACTTCTTTTTAGGGTCGTCGGTGTTTGTGATAAACCACCATAAATATATACTTGCTTATGCGTCACAGAACCATATCGACTATAAGTAGTTGCTTTCTTTTGTTCTGAAATTTCCATAGCAGATAATAGCTTGTCCACCATATCACCTCCACCAATAGCATCAAAACCTAAAGTAGCGCCCGTTTCGGAAACAGCAGCTATTAAATCTTTCATAAAAGTAGGGGAACTAGAATTGCAGATATATTTTGCACCGATAGATTTTAATAAGTCCACCTGCGCTTCTTTTCGCACAATATTAACTAGTGGAATATTATCATCTTGACAAACCTTAACCAACATTTGCCCTAAATTAGAAGCCGCTGCGGTATTAATCATAGCGGTATGATTTTCCATCTTCATCGTTTCTACCATCCCTAATACGGTTAATGGGTTGACACAAGCTGCGGCTGCTTCTCTAGGTGTAGTTCCCTCGTTCATCGGCATACAAGACATGGCGGGTACACAACGATATTGAGCAAAGGTATTACCGCCAAAAAGCGCCACTACTTTACCTAATAAATGCTGAGCATCTGCACCTGCGGCTATGACTGTTCCTGCACCTTCATTTCCAGCAGGCAAAGACATACCAAAACGACCTTTATAAGCAGGTAGATACGCTGCTGGAATTTGAACGGGGTTTTTAGGTGCATCATTCGTACCAAAAACACTAGGTATTCCTAAAGAAGAAAAGCCAATAATGACTGCAACATCCGATGGATTAATAGCGGTTGCTTCAATTTTTACAATGACCTCATGCGCTTTAGGCGTAGGTACTTCAAGATTTTCAATACTTAAAGTTAACGTACCATCACTTTTTACGAGTGACCTTAATTCTTTTGCTTTTGCTGGAATAGTTGTAGACATTTTATATTATTTTTGACTGTGGTGTTCAGAGCAGTTGATTTTGATAAAGCTCTTTTTTGAATTTGTATTTTAAATATTATTGAGTTGATAAGGTAATGAGTCGATAAGTTGTATGAGTGAATAAGGGGGTATTTAGCAAAACTCCTAATTTTACCTCATAAATCTCATAACCTCATAACCTTATTACCTTTTTCAACGGTTAGGCTAAAACCTCAAAACCCTTGTACATTAATAGGATAATCCAATTTGGCTGCCTTCGTTTTTGCTAAATCAATTTCAAGCGTAAAGAATGGAGTCCTAGCGCTTGTTTTACCTAATAATTCGCCATCCATTGGCTGGGCAATCCAACCTGTTCCGCCCCATTGAAAACCATTCTTACTTAACCCTGTGTTTCTTTTTTAACAATTTTTGCATCTGCTATCCATTCGGCAAATGGCATTTCATTAAGTAAAACAAAATCACTTTGCGCTTCTTGCAGATGCAGCACTAATTTTTTCCAAGCGTTTTTAAATGCTTTCTCTTTATCAGGTAATTGACAGATGGTTACTTTCATTAGCTACTTTTTTTTTGGCTCTATGGTGAAAACTGTGGGTCGATAATAAAGCGTACGACTCAGGAGAGTCGTGTTACCTTTACGATGAGTAAGTAACACGACTCTCGTGCTTCGTTTTACATTTTTAGATACCCACAGTTTTTACCGTAGTGCCATTTTTTTACTATCCGTTGCCATTCATTCGTTGCCTTAAAGTCCAGTTTTGGCAACGGATTGAGACGAAGAAATTATTAGCACTTTTTTAACTAATAGCTGTTTTGTCTCTTAATTCTTGTTAAGAAACCAACAACCCACCATCCAAAGGAATAATATTCCCTGTCATAAAGCTACCTGCTTTTGAAGTAAGATAAATAACTAAACCAGCAATATCCGAAGGTTGCCCAATTCGCCCAACTGGATTTTTGGCACCTAAAGCTTCATGGTCAAAATGGGAAGTCATTTTGCTTGGAAAGAAACCTGGTGCAATAGCATTGACCAAAATATGGTCTTTAGCTAATTCATGAGCCAAAACTTTCGTTAAATGATTACAGGCTGCCTTACTAGCATTATAAGACACCGCAGATAAACCGCCATGCGTGATACCTGCAATGGAACTAATATTAATAACTCTACTTGGGTCAGTAGCAGTACCGCCTGCTTTTAATAAAGGCAATAAATTTTTGGTAAGAAAAAAGACTGATTTTACGTTTAAATCCATCACTTTATCCCATCCTTTTTCTGGAAAACTATCAATAGGTGCACCCCAAGTTGCGCCAGAATTATTGACCAAAATATCTAATTGAGTTTCTTGTTCTCCTAATGCCATTGCCAATGCTTCAATATTTTCGATGTCTAATAGATTGGTTGGCAAAGCAACACAAGTTCCATATTGACTCATTTCTACAGCAAATGCACCGCAAGCCTCCGCCGAACGAGAACTAATGTACACTTTTACCCCTGCTTCTACTAATCCTCTAGTAATCATCGCTCCAATCCCTTTTGCGCCTCCAGTAACCAAGGCAACTTTGCCTTCTAAATTGAATAAATTTTCTAACATGCTATTGAGTTTTATTTTTAAATTGAAATTGAAGTTGAGGTTGAATTTGATTTTGAAGTTGTTTACGCATTTGACCCGCCATCAATCGGTAAGGCAACGCCCGTTAAATAACTAGCATCTTCGCTGCATAACCAGCAAATAGTTCTAGCGACTTCTTCTGGTTGCCCAAAACGACGCATTGGTACAGATCTAAGCATAAGCGCTTTCAAATCTTCGTTTTCCGCCATATAGCTATCGCCCATTGGTGTCTCAATAACTGTTGGACAAATAGCATTTATTCGAATGCCATATTTACCATATTCAGCGGCGGCGGATTTGGTCATCCCTACTACTGCGTGCTTACTAGCAGCATAAGCGCCCATTCTAGGGGCGGAACGAATCCCTGCTGCAGAAGCCGTATTGATGATATTTCCACTCTTTTGCTGCTTCATCACTTTTAATGCAGCTCGCATACAATAGAAAACGCCTGTTTGATTGACGGCAATGGTCTTTGCCCAATGTTCGTCTGTTATCTGGTCAAAGAAATAAAGTCCTTCTCCAATGCCTGCATTATTAATCATGTGGTCTAATTGACCATATGCTTCTAGACAAGTATCAATTAGTTGTTGGACTTCTTTCACCTCGGCAACATTCGTCTTAACAAAAATGGCTTGACCTCCATTGTCTTTAATCATTTGCACCGTCTCTTGGCCACCTGCCTCATTGATATCAGAAACAACGACATTGGCGTCTCGCTTCGCAAATTCTATGGCAGTAGCCCTAGCGTGTTCAAAACGAATAAAAAAAGACTTTCTATTTTTGTAGTTACAACAC
>JAFMDF010000033.1 GCA_017857395.1 Bacteroidota bacterium
TTTTGCTTTGTAACCTTTGGTTACCTAAAGTTTTATTGTCCAAAGTCTAAAAATAATGATTGTAGTGTCAAAGGTGGTAGTTGTGAGAACCCGCTTACTTTAAATGTTGCTGATTTTGAAAGACCTTGTGTGAATTTAGCTTTTGCAACAGATAGCGGTGTTAATCCAAGTTGTGCGACACCTGAGAATGCTGCAATTAAAGATTATTGGTTTATCATTCAAACGGATGATATTGGTTCTTTAAAACTGGAAATAGGCGACCAATCTCATAATACGCTAAACATAGGCTATGCTTTATACGAGGGTTGTCAAAATTCCCAAGCTGTTTTATGTAGTCCTTCTCCAATATCCAATAATAATCATTTGTCTTGGACACTTCCAGCAGAATTTAGAATACCTAATAAAATATGGTATTTGCAAGTGTGGGCTTACGCTGATAATGAACAAACCGTTTGTATCAATGCCTTACCAGAATGTGGTATTACTAATACGACCATTGGTACGGCAACTTGTATCGACGAAACAACCTTTAACCAAGATATTGAAATTGAATTCTTTAATATCCCAGGTAAAGATTTGATAGTCTACGACCCGCTTGATAACTATAAGCAGATTTTAAGTACGCCATTTACCAGTAGTCCACAAACAATTACTATTACTGGTTTGGATGCGACTGCCACCGAAATTGATTTTGATTTATCCATCTCAGGGGCGCATGGCTGTACGACAAAATTCCTAGATAATATTCCAATCCCTGATTGTAATAATGGGAACGATTGTAGCGATACGCCACTTGTTATTTCCAATACGCTTTCAACAGATGCTACTTTCAAATCAAAAATTTCAATAACTTCTACTGCAACTATTTTAAGTAATACCAATATCAATTTCCAAGCTGGTCAATCCATCACTTTAGCAGCTGGTTTCCACGCCCAAGCAGGGAGTAATTTCCTAGCGCAAATCGCTGATTGTCAGATTCAAACTATTCAAGAATCGACAGATATTACGCCAGTAAATAATAAATCGGCAACTGAGGCTAATGTTGACTTATTAGCAAAAGAAGTTGCGCCAGAAGTTGCCGATTTAAAAATCGCTCCCAATCCTTTCAACCAACAAACTCAAATAGACTACTATCTACCCAAAGGTGGTTTTACCCATCTATCCATTCGGGACATAACTGGTCAAATAGTAGCACCTATGGTAGCGGAGGATAAAGGAAAAGGTTGGCATCAAATACAGTTTAATAATACCAATTTACTATCTGGGATTTATTATTTATCAATGTACACTGAAAATAATATAATTAGTAAAAAGATTGTGATATTGAATAACTAAAGGTAGACAAGCTCTCCTCCCAAAAAACACCTGATTTTATAGGTTAAAAATGGGCTGCTTATACAAAACTAAGCAGCCCTATTTTTTAGCTATTTAGAAAACCTGTACCTTAGTGCTTAATAATGACTACCGTAAATCCACATACCATCCAAATATTTGAACACCAAACCATCAGAGTAGGTGACCAACTAAACAATGTCCAATTTGACGAAGCCACTTATCAAACCCTAGCCAAATACCAAGAAAAACAAAAAACGAAGTATTTTTCCTTAGTCTATAAAGGCATCAAATTCAGCCATTATGTAGGGGTGATACAAGTCGGAAAATTGACTTTAGAAATTTTACCCAAAGCAGATAAAACAGGAAATGATAATCCAGCAAAATGGCAAGCGGTTTTATTAGAAATGCTGCGCTATTGTCGATTAATAAAAGTAGAATCGTTAGGGGTTGGCAATGTCCGCTTGCAATCGAATTCCGTTTTGGATATTTATTTTGAACAGTTTTTGGTAGCGATTCAGGAATTATTAAGCAATGGTTTGCCCAAACAATATTTAACGAAAGAAAGCAATCAAAAGGCATTAAAAGGACGGTTAGTTTTACCAAAGCAATTGAGAAAGAATGGCCTGCATCCAGAGCGATTTTATGTGCGACATACTGCCTTTGAATATGACCATTTGTTTAATCAAGTTTTGTATGAAGCATTGACAATTTTGCAGCAGGTAAATTTAAATCCGCTATTAAAATTAAAGCTGCAACAAGTACTTTCCAGCTTTCCTAAATTGACTACTTATACAATTAAACCTAGAGACTTTGACCAATTATTTCATACCCAAAAATATCGTCCACACCATGAATTATTAGAAATCAGTCGATTAATATTACTCAATTTTAGTCCTGATATTCGTAGCGGACAACATCATTTATTTGCTTTGCTGTTTGATATGAATAAACTGTTTGAAGAGTATGTTTTTTGGAAATTGAAGGCTTTGGAAAATGACCAACTAAAAGTGCAACGACAAGCAAGTAAACCCTTTTGGCAACGGCGAACTATTCGACCTGATTTATTGGTAACGATAGACAGTCGAAAATATGTATTAGATACCAAATGGAAGGTGTTGCAAAGCAGTTCGCCTTCAATGGAAGATTTAAAGCAACTCTATATTTATTGCCAGTATTTTGATGCGGAACGAGGCATTTTATTATATCCTAAAGTTCACGCTATTGGAAATAGTTCAATAATTCCTTTTCAACCTGCTCAAAATGAAGCCGCTACTATTCATGGACAGGTTCTATTTTTAAATATTTTAGACCAAGCAGGACAATTAAATAAAAATTTGGGAAAAGAATTAATAGCTTTATTAATGAATGATTAATTCGTTCCAATTGGACCTACCGTCTTAGCCCTAATCAATTTGTCTGCTTGCCATTGCCACACACTAATTTTAGTGGTAATTGTCCCATTGCCTATCTCGTCAAAATCGCCCGTTTCTACTTTTTTTAAAATCCGATGCGGTTGCCCAGCTTCTTCATTATTTGGAAAAATAAATTCCGTATTATTATATACAATTCCCGCATCTGAAGCATTAGTCGATTTCCCTAAATAGTCAATGGCATCTTTATTTATTATAAAGGTCAAATGACCACTCGTATACCCACAGGCATCATAACCAAATCCAAGTTCTAAAATAGCATCCACCTCTGTAAGGCCTCTATTACCATAAATTTTACCATAAGTATAATGATGTATACTACCAATTACTGGAAAATCTTTTTTTTCCCATAAACGGCCATATTTAACCGCTCTTAATTGAGCGTATAACTGCCCTTCTTCCATTTTGGTCACCCCAAATAAATAGGTATAATGAGGCGTCGGGATTTGGTATTGTGCAATTAAAGGCGCCCATATAAATCCATCTGTTTGCTTCGTGCCAAACTGAATTTTCACCCAAGGTGCAGTTATTCCATTCAACGTTAAATAAGGATTCGTATCTTCGGGTAAAACTGTTAGAATAGTAACTGGGGTATTGACGGGTACGGTTTCCAATACTTTGGCGTTTACAGAAGGAGATGCTCTGATATTCACATTATCTCCAAAAAGATAAACGGTTTCTCCTTCCTTAAAATCAAAGTAATTTCTTATTTCCGTGTCTATGCTCTTTTCTTGGGCAAAAAGTCCAATAAAACAAATACTATATAAACTTAAAAGCAAGATTTTTTTCAGCATAATTAGTTGAGGTTTTATAGCAATTTATGATTCCTTCAAAAAAGATGCAAAAATAATCGTTAATTTATTTTTAACTATCGTTAAATAAAACTATATTTGTCGGGTATTTAATAAATATTATTCATTTTTTATTAAAAAAATAAGTGCCATTATACAAAACATCTAAAGAAGAAATATTGGTAAAAGCCGCAACGGTTTTTAGAGAAAAAGGCTATTTTCATACCTCTATTAAAGATTTAGCAGATGCCTGTGGATTAAAAAAACCTCATTTCTACTATTATTTTTCTAATAAGGAAGAATTGATGCAAGAAGTTTTATTATATGTAGATAGACTAATGGAAAAGTATGTTTGCGAACTAGCTTATGACGAAAGTCATCCGCCTATCAATCGACTCAAAAAAATGTTAAGTCGGATGAACCAATTTTATTTAAACGGGGCTGGAGGTTGCATTTTTGCCAATACTATCTTAGAAACTTCTAACGCTGAAGAAAATTTCAGGCCAATCATTAAGGCTACTTTTGATAAATGGGCTAAAGCTTTACAATTTGTTTTACAATCCGAATATGAAGCGGATAAAGCTAAAAAATTAGCCTTTAGTATTATTCAAGATATGGAAGGTGGTTTGATGATGTACCAATTATATGCAGATGAAGCATTTATGAAAATGGCAGAAGAACGGTCTATCTCCTTATTAAAAACTGAATAAAAATATGCTTAATTATGCCTACAATTAAAACCGTTACTCAATTTATTAAAGCAGTAGAGACTATACCACATCACCAAGTAATCGAGCAATTTTACAGCGAAAACGCTTCGATTCAGGAAAATCAAGCACCGCCTAGAATTGGCAAACAAAACTTAATCGCCAATGAAAAAGCAGTATATACCAAAGCCAAGAGCGTTCATTCAAAATGTATACTGCCTTTTTTTATAAATGATAATCAAGTCGTTATTCGATGGAAATTTAGGTTTGATTGGAAAGATGGTTCTTATAGTGAAATTGAAGAAATCGCTACCCAAGAATGGGAAACAAAACTTATCAAAAAAGAACAATTTTTCTATGACCCTCAACAATTTAAACCAAAAAAATCAGCCTAAATCCAACGGAAAATAAATTTTCTTTTTTTTAACAATAACATTTTACCAAACGTTAAATAAAAATAATGATTACCACTTTAAATACTATCGAACAATACTTGCAACAGATTGATAAGGAATTAACGACTAATCATGCGCCTAAATGGGGATTGATGCCAGCCCAAAACATGGTCGAACATTTAAGTCTAGTCCTAATGCTTTCGACAGGTAAAATGGGGAAAGATTTTAAAGGGGATGCCAAACGAGCGGCTAAAATGAAAGCCAATTTTTACGGGGCCAAATACCCTTTTCCGAAAGGTGTGCTAATTCCGGGTATTACACCTGGAACCGTTCCACCTTTACGCTGTTCGACCATGGCGGAATCTAAAGCCCTTTTACAAAAATCTTATACCAACTTCTTACAATATTATCAAGAAAATCCTACTGACCAAATTCCTCATTTCTATTTTGGCCATTTATCTTATGAAGAATGGATTCATTTTCAAACCAAACATTTCGAACATCATTTGATGCAATTTGGGTTGTTGCCTTATCCATTAACTCCTGAAATGGACACCAACTTGAATTTGATTGGAGAGAAACTACAAACGGTTTATAAAGGATTAACTACTGACCATTCCGCAAAATGGGGTCGTATGAATGCTCATCAATGCGTAGAACATTTAACCTTAGTTCTTATTTATAGCACAGGAAAATTCGGTGTTCCATTTAAAGGAGATACAGCTGCCGCTAAAAAATTATGGCATCCATTTACTTTGGCAGCAAATCCATGGAAGACTGTATTTTCTCCTTCTTCCATATTAGGTGACCCCAAACCTGTTAGAAATGAAACAATAGAAGGTTCTAAAAAAGCATTAAAAAAAGCTTATGCCAAATATATTCATTACTGTAAAGAACACCCTAATGCCATTACACCACATGGCTTTTTAGGCGATATTACTACCGCACAATGGTTGCAAGTACATGTTAAACATATTGACCACCACTTATCACAATTTGGCGTGATTGAGGAATTGGTTTAAAATATAATTTTCGTGAGTTTTGATAAAAAGCACCGTCATTTTTGATGGTGCTTCTTTTTTGGCAATGATTTCTTTATAGGCCTCTCCTTCTAATAAAAAGTAAAATCTCAACGTTATCTAATTCCAAATGTAATTTGATTATATTTGCTTAATTATAAATACTATTTGTATAACTATTCCCCCAACTTTGTGGCTAAAACTTAAGCAAAATTCTTACTTAATTTCAAAACAAATGAAGAATGTACTCCTTGCTAAAACACTAATTTTAATATTACTAATAGTTAGTTGTAGACCAGACAAACCAAAGATTGCTCCCGAAAATATTTCTACTGCTCAATATTTATCCGATAAACAATTCCAACCAAAGGAAGCCATTTTATTAAAAGATAATGATTTGTCTTTTGCTGCCAAAATTGATATTATTCGCAAAGCGAAAAAACAGCTTAAACTGAATTATTATATTTTTAGCCCAGATGAAAGTACTTCTTTTCTGGTAAATGAATTAATAAAAAAGATAAGCGCAGATAAGGATTTTAGAGTAAAAATTCTGACGGACTATCAATATAATTACTATCAATTAGATTTCTTCAAATGGCTAGAAAATCAGCAACCGCATGGTATAAAACAAATTGAGATTGGCTTGTATAATCGACCAACCATCAATATTATCAAATTAGCAGAATTTTTGACCTTAGGTTGTAGTGATAATCAATCAACGAATAAAGAAGGGCTACCAGAATGTGCCAAGGAAAAACTAGCTTATTTGAAAAAATTTGATACGATGTCTTTGGCGGAAGCAGAAAATACCATGAGTATTCCTGCTAAGATATTTTTAGCAGGACTTTATGCCCAAAACCCGAATGTCCTTTTATATGGACTTCAAGGTGGTTATAAACGCTCTGTCGAAAGTGTTGCATTAGCAGAAAAAGCCAAGGAGAACAAAGATAAAATAGAACAGATTAAGGACTTAGGGATGCTTTATGTAGAAAGCAAAAAATCAGAAGGGGTTAAAAAATTAGCCGCTAACTTAGCCTTAGGAACAAACGTCGCTGGTCTTTTTCTAGGCAAACAACTTGGTCCATTAATTAACTCTGCTAAAACAATTTTACCTTTTTCTGTAGATGGGATAGATGACCTTCCCTTAATGAAGCATCCTGATCTAGAATACATAACAGATTATACGCACCATAAATTTATTTTGGGAGATGATACTCATTTACAAATCGGCGGCAGAAATATTGCCAATGCGTACCACATGCACCCAACGCATCTTGAAAAGTATTATACTTTCATGGATTCAGATGTTTTTATTGCTTTAGCCGAAAAAGATGGGGCGTTTTTTAATGCTGCTTATGACAGACTCTGGAATTTTAGAACCATGGTTGCCAGTTTAGCTAATGTTGCCAAACATGCACCGCCTAGTTATCTGCACCTGATTAATGAAATTGATGAAATAAAAGCCGACCGTTGTGATGGAGAAACGAATGATGCTAAAAAAGAAGCCTGTTTAGCCCAATTATTCACTCAATTAGTGGATGCCAAACAAACTCCTTTTATCGAAGCAAAACAAGTAGAATGGGATGAAAAATTTAAAAATAGATTGGCTACTTATGAAAAATATTTAGCCACTAAAAAGCCCTTTAAATCATGGACGGAGGTAGGTCAAATTTTTTATAGTGAAGCAGGTTATGTTTTATCAGACAATATAAATGCTCCCTTGCACAGTTTTACCCATTATTCCATTTCCGCCAAAGATTTTCATTATGTGGAAAATCTTCCATTTTCTCAAGCGGATAATAGGGATAAAAAAATAAGGTCTTTTGGTGGGGAATACGGCAAAGAAGTCAGCCACGGAAAAGGAATTCACAAAGTATGGATGAATGCATTTCAGCAAGCTTGCGAACAAAGCAATCAAACGGGTGAACCTACAGAAGTGATTATTCACCAAGGCTATTTCGCTCCGCCTATGGGTCTTGCTTATGAAATGAATCGGCTAATTAAAGCTGCTAATTGCCCTAATGTTACCGTAAAATTGTATACTAATTCTATTTTATCTACAGATTTAGTTCCGATTAATCTAGTTGGGCGACGATTATTATTTGCGATGAGTCAGCATAATGATGAAGTAAATTCGGATGACCGTTTCCAGTATTTTGAATATAATGTAGATACCCTTACAAACATTGTTGAAAGAGAATATTCTTATCCTGAAGATAAAGACGGGAAACTTACTAGCTATTTTTCCTTACATACCAAAGTAATGATTTTTGGAAATGATATTTATATTGGTTCTGCTAATACGGATTTTAGAAGTTATTTAATGGATACTAATAATGGCATTTTTATTAAAAACGCACCCAAATTAGTGGCTAGATATAAAGCATTTTTAAAAGAAATGGAGGACAATAAGATCGTTGCACCTGCGAAGGATTTCTTCCAATATGCTTCGAAGGAAGCATTGAATCAACAAGAAAGAACAGAAATGCTAAGCTTAATGAAACGGTTGGAATTTGTTGAGGGAGATACGCTTTCCGCCAACCAGCAAAAGGGAATAGAAGTTTTGTTTATGATGCTGGATAAATCTTCTGAGGAATTTGATTTACTGTTAAACGAAGAAGGAGAATTGCTGCCTAACCCTATTATTGATAGGCTACTAAAAATGATTTAGGTGGTTTTAGGCTGGAAAATCATACATCTTAAATCATACATCTGTCACGTTTTATTTAAACGGATTTATGATGTATGATTTTCAACTAGCTAAAACTCAGAAGTTAGACTATAATATCCTTTGCTTAATCCGATTCCCCACCCGCAAATTCCGATACAACAAAAAAGCAAAAAACGCCCCTATTCCACCTGCGTATTTGAGTAACTGTAACTCTTGTTGTTGGTAAAATAACCAAGCAAATACACTTGTTGTAATTAATAATAAGGTATAAATCAAGCTTTTTCCCAAAACTAATAATAACTCCGTTTTTTCTTTATTGCCCGTTAGTTGTAATTCTATCTCCCCTCTTTGAACTTTCTTTAATGTTTTTCGAATATCACTAGGTAAAGACAGGGCATTGACGACTGATTTTTGCACTAAATCCGTTACATATTTCACCAAATCGCCTCGTTCACCCAACATGAATTTTTGGAAATAAGGACGGACGACTTCTAATGGATTGGTATGGATATCTAAGGTGTTACAAATACCCAATAAGAGCGTTACCATTCGATTGAGTAAGACATAATCCTTTGGAACTTGTACGGTATTCGCTAAATTTTTCAAGCCAATTTGACTGGTTAAATTAAACAGGCTGTTGTTAAATGGGTCTACTTTAATATCTTTTAAGCTCAGCCCATCAAATTCCACTTCATTTTCTAGAAAATTTCGGAAAGCATCAATTACTTTTTCAGAAATACGTTCGGCTTGCCGTTCATCCGCAATGAATCCTAATTTTTTTAAGCCATTGACTATTCCCTCTGTATTGTTTTTAGCGGCTGCTTCGATTAATTCTAATAAACCTGTTCTGGTATTTGGTTCTAAGGCAGCAACTGCGCCAAAATCTAGTAACACAATCGTACCATCCTCTTGAATTAAGATATTGCCGGGGTGAGGATCGGCATGATAAAAGCCATCTTCAAAAACCATTTCGCAATAGGCATGAATCAAACGATTCGCAATTTCTCGTCCGTCTAAACCCCACGATTTTATTTGCTCGGTATTGCTAATTTTTACCCCCTCATAAAAGGTGGTGGTCAGTATTCGTTCTGTACAAAAATCTTGGTGAATTTCAGGTATTTCAAACCTTTCTTCTTGGATTAAATTTGCCTTTATTTGCTGCATGGAAGCTGCCTCTTGCTTAAAATCCAATTCTTCTTCAATCATTTTCCGCACTTGGGTATAAGCATATTCCATCCCCTTGACCTCGTAAAACCTTGCTGCCAATCGAGTTAATTTCTCCATTACAGTTAAATCAACTTCTGCAATTTTTTCGATGTTATGATGTTGTACTTTGACGATTACTACCGTCCCATCTTTTAAAGTGGCTTTATGTGCTTGTCCTATAGATGCCGCCGCTACAGGTTCTTTTTCAAAGGAAGCGAATAAAACTTGAGGACTTTCCCCTAATTCAGCTTTGATTCGTTGTGCTATTTCAGCATAAGGCCGAGCAGGGATTTGGTCTTGTAATTCTTCTAATGGTTTTTGGAAAGCTTCGGGTAAAAAATTGGTTAGTATGGATAATAACTGCCCAACTTTGATAAATAAACCTTGTAGTTGTAGAATCGCATTTTTGACTATTTCTGCATTTTTAAAGTGCAAATCAATAACTCGCTTTTCGTAGTATTTTTTACCAAAAATTTTACTTTTCCAGCCTAACCAGATATAGCTCCAGACTACTTTAAAGGCAGTCCAATAGGCTTTACGGATTCTCCAATTTTTATTATAGATATTTTTTGACAGGATGCTTTTTTTAGAAGTCAGAAGTCAGATCGTTATCTTCGATAACTGTCAGAAGTCAGATGGTACACATCTGACTTCTGACAATCCCGATTCATCGGGATGGTCTGACTTCTGACAGTTTACGGTCTAGATTTCAAATTCAACAGGCGGATTCACCACCATGTACCGCAAATTTACAACACTCGCATTTATAAAATGAATATTATTTTTTGTTACTTGTCCGTGAGCTTCGTGGATGTGGCCAAAGATGCTGTATTTAGGTTGGATTTGGTTAATTCTTTGCAATAACATTTCACAGCCTACATCTAATCCTTGGAAAGTTTTATCTAAAATGCCTTTAGGTGGGCCGTGGGTTAGTAAAATATCGGTGTTTTCGGGGATGAGTTGCCAATGTCGGTCAATATCTGCGCCTCTATCTCGATTAAATGCCCAATCAAAAAAGCGTGGCTGCACTGGAGAACCCCAGATATAAATGCCTTCAACCGTCACACCGCTATCATTTAAATAAATAACATTTTCTGGAATTAAAGCGGCTATTCCTGCTGCTGGTGTTTCTTCAAAATAAAAATCGTGATTGCCTGCAATAAAAATTTTATACGCAAAATCTTGTTGGCTAAACCAATTGAGGAAGGCTATTATTTCTTGTTCGCTACCCCTCTTCGATACATCTCCCGAATGTAATAGCATATCGCCTTTTGGTAAATTCAGTTGATTATGTAATCCGTGGGTATCTGAAATGGCTACTATTCTCACAAGATGACAGAATTTTTCAAGATTTACAGGATAAATATAGGGTATTTTCTTGTAGGCCTTGAGATAAAAAGTAGTAAATATACGTTAATAATTAATAGACATTTTTTCTAACATCCGTGTCTCTTTATTAATTCGTGGTCATTATTTTATACCGCAGATTAATAAAGGGACACGGATATTTATCATTTTATTCGCTAAGCTCCAATTCCTGTCAACTATGCTTAACTCATTTCCACCCAAGGATTATAAGTTCCAAAACTCCAAAGATAGCCTTCAAAATCTCGACAGGTATAATCTTTTCCGCCATAGGATTGTTCCACTAAGTCCAGTACAATTTCTGCACCTCCTGCCTTTGCTTTTTGATAATGCGCTTCTGCATCTGCCACGACTACATAAATACAACTATTTACCGCACCATTGAGTTCCATGGGTGTTTTTATTAATTTTCCGAAAGGGGTTTCTGACCGAGGGCCGATCATTATCATGCCGTTATTAAATACTAATTCGGCGTGTTGGACATTTTCGTCATCGTCTTTATAGACCATTTTGGGTTGGAAACCGAAGACTTCACATAACCAAATTACTGCTTTATTGGCATTGTGGTATTGCATGGTTGGAATAAGTACAGTTGGGGCATCTTTCATTTTTGTTGATTTTATTGTTAAAACGAATGTAAATTACATTTTTTGTTTTAATAATAAAAATTATCCAACAAATAAATTAGGTTAAATTGTTTTATTGTTAAATTGCTATATTGTTCTAGGTTAACATCTATCTTTAATCAATACTTTCGATGTTATGCTCAGCAATATAACAATAAAACAATATAACCATTTGATTTTTCTACAACTAAAGTTCCCCTATACGGTACTAGTGCGGCAATTTACTACGCATAGCACCATAGACAAAAGTACCCACCAAGGCACTAGCAATGATGACCAAAATAATCCATAAACCATGTCCAACTAAAGTATATAATGGGCCTGGACAAGCACCTGTCATTGCCCAGCCTAGTCCAAATAAAGTTCCACCAAAAATACTGGCTTTATAAGTATTCGGTTTGTCAGCAAATTCAATTGGTGTGCCATCTACATTTTTGAAACCACTTTTTTTAATCCACCAATGCATAATTGCGCCAGCAACAACCGCTACGCCAATAATGCCATACATGTGAAAACTTTGGAAACGAAACATTTCCTGTATTCTAAACCAAGAAATGGCTTCTGATTTGGTCATCACGATGCCAAATAAGGTGCCGACTAATAAATATTTTAATAAACGCATATTTTGAGTTATGAGTTATGAGTGATGAGTGATGAGTTATAAATTGACTCACTAGCATATCACTTAATTTGACAATATAATATAGCCTCTTTCTTTAGAGTGCTAAAATGATGGGTAATAAGAAGTGAGTCATTACCAAACCGCCGATGAAAAATCCGATGACCGCTACTAAAGAAGGTAGTTGTAAATTGGACAATCCTGTAATCGCATGTCCAGAAGTACAGCCACCCGCCCATCTAGTTCCAAAACCAATTAAGAAACCACCTACGACCATTAGAATAAAGCCTTTCAGAGAAGTCAACATTTCAAAATTGAATAAGTCTAAAGGTAAATAACCGCTTCCTTCTGCTCTGGTCATTGGTACTTTGATGCCCAATTCCGTCAAATCTGCAATGGTCGCTGCGGATAATTGAACAGGTTCGGGGCTGGCTAAAATAGTTGAACCTATACCGCCGCCTATTACTGCACCAACGATGAATAGCAATAACCAATCGTGACTTTTCCAATCATAATTAAAATATTCAAAGGATTTGCCTGCCCCACCAATGGAGCATAAGGCTTTAAAGGAAGAGGATACCCCAAAGCGCTGTCCTAAATAAATTAAAAGGAACATCACCAAAGCAATCATGACGCCTGAAACAGACCAATGCCAAGGTTGACTAATAAATTCTAACATGTTTTTTTATATTTATTTGTAAAGTATTTTAAATATAGCGACACAAAGGTAGGAAGGGAAGTTTAATAGTTGAGTGATTTATATCACAAAGATTCGGTGATTTTTCAATTCGTCTTGCCTAATAAAACCTTAAAAGGAAAATTGATCTACTTTTTTAATAGCGGATGTATCATTTTTTACCTGACTAGCTAAAACAAAATGGGGCAACTGAATTAACAGCTACCCCATTTTTATTATTTAACTTAAAACTAACGAAATCAATATACTGTTGCCACATCGACATTATTCTTCGGCTCATTCCGCTTCGTCGTAATATCAGTTGGCGTTAATAATTCCAAATTTTCTACCGTCAATCCTACTACTTTGTCCGCATCCTTTGGAAATTGAAAATTATCTATGGAGAGTGTTTGATAATCAGCATTTTCTACCACTAAAACATATTCCCCATCTGTCAAATTATCCACTATAAAATAACCATTTTCATCCGTCGTTATCGCTCTATTTAATTGCGTATCGGTTGCATGTTGCATCGTAACAACCGCCGATTGTAAACTTTCCCCTTTTGAATTCATAATGCTACCTTCAATAGTACTTTGAGCAGCTACAGATACATTTCCAAGTAAAGCGATTAATAATAAAACGGATAAATTTTTCATGATTCAATTTTTTTACAGTAAAGGGTAATTTTAATTTCAATACTTCCTCATTGGTCGTTTAATTGTTCTTAATGCCCTATAAAGTTATACTTAACCCAAGAAGTAATCCATTTAATTCCCTTCAATTGGAAAAAATTAGGGTTGAACTGTATATTATTGTGTTTTAAAGGGGACGATTGTACCCAAGTATCTTAATTTTAAGAAAATTTTAAAGTGCTTTCAATAGTACAAGTTCGTCTTAAAAGCGTTTATAATAATAAGAGGGTGGATTTTATTATTTCCAACTCAATGTTCACAAAACACAAACAGATGTCTATATTTCAGAAATTCATTTTTATTTTGTTAAGTACTTTACCTTTTATGACCGTTTCGGCGCAAGATGCGCCATCGGCTAATAACATTGAGTGGAGTGCGCCTTATAGTGAGCCCCCTAAGAGTTTTTTAACCAAAATTATCCATACTAATAAAACTGGATTTTATGGTTTGCGGGTAAAAGGAGTGGAAGGTCAAACCAATAAACCTACTGTATATTTAGAACATTATTTAAAGGAAGGCATGCAACTCAAATCCACTAAGACTTTAGATTTAAAATTTAAAGGAAAAATGAGGGATTTTGAAGATGTCATTATGATGAAAGATAATAATATGTATTTCCTGACTTCTTTTAATAATCAGGCTAAAAAGAAGAATTATCTATTTGCCCAATCGGTCGATGTACCAACTATGCGGGTGGAAAGAAGTATTACGAAGATTGCAGAAGTACCCACTAAAAATATTTACAAAGAAGGTGGTTTTAATACGCATATTTCTAAGGATACATCCAAAGTCTTGATTTATGCTGCTTTGCCAAAGAAAAAAAAGCAACCCGAACGTTTTTCCCTACAGGTTTTTGACCAAGATTTTAATGCGCTTTGGTCTAAAGAAATCGCCTTACCTTTTGATGACGACCGTTTTCAGGTAGAAGAATATCGGGTAGACAATCAAGGAAATGTGTATATGTTAGGCGTCGCTTACCAAGACCAATCTAAATTCCGTAGAAGTGGCAACCCCACTTATCAATATATGCTGTTTGCTTATCGCAATAATGGGGTAGAAGTAGAAGAATATAAAGTAGGCTTAGGGGATAAATTCATTACAGATTTGACTTATCGAGTGGCTCGAAATGGGGATTTAGTCTTTTCTGGGTTCTATTCTGAAAAAGGAACTTATAGTGTCAAGGGTACTTATTTCTTCCGACTCAATCCAACGACTAAAGAAATTACCAATAAAAATTTAAAGGCTTTTGATTTTAAATTTTTAACAGAATACTTATCTGATAAAAAAAGAGATAAAGCTAAAAAAGCAAGCAGAAAGGGTGATAAAAAAGGCGCACCAGAATTATATCAGTATGCTTTGGATGAATTGATTTTAAGAAGTGATGGTGGTGCGGTATTGATTGCCGAACAGTATTTTGTAGAACGAGACTATGATTATAACTATTATGATAGATATGGCAGAGGTGGTCGTTTTGGTCGATCTAGATTTAATAGCCCATTTTACAGTCCTTATGGCTATAATAATTATCGAGAAGAAGTCTATACCTATAATTATAATGACATCATTGTGGTCAATATCGAACCAACGGGCGAAATAGAATGGACGGCTAGAATTCCCAAACATCAGGAAACAACTAATGATGGGGGCTATTTCTCTTCTTATGCCATGTCTGTCGTCCGAGATAAATTCCATTTTGTATTCAACGATAATCCAAAGAATTTCGACCCGAATGATAAAAGCAATCGTTTGTATAATTATGATGGACGAAATTCTGTGATTGCCTTAGCTACTATTGATAAAAATGGACAAGTTGATATGAAACCCGTTTTTGATAATCAAAAAGCAGGGATTACGACTCGCCCTAAGATTTGTAAACAAATTGGACGTAATGAGATGCTGATTTATGGGGAACGTGGACGGAAGTATCGGTTTGGGAGTATGAATTTTTAGGGTTTTCACATTGCCTATAATCGCTCAGATTTTTAAATACTAAAAAGAGGCTATTCTTCATTGGGTAGCCTCTTTTTATTGATAAATATCTACATCTCCATCAATAATGGTACAATTAGGATAATTAACACTAAAATTATCAATACTTCGTTGGGAATTAAAATTAATGCCTTCTGATAAACAAGTCTGGCCCCTAATTTGAATACTTAATATAAGGTTTAGGAAAATTAAAGGTATCGAATAACGCATATTGTTTGTTTTATTGGAAAATGGGTCATTAATAACTTTAAGTTGATAGAGTTATTAAATCAACCTTACAAGTTATTATAGCTTACTAAAGCTCATAGAAACATTCTCAAATATACAAAAAAAGCATAATTCAATCAACAATAGAGTTATTTCCAAAATCACTAGCCTATCTTCCAAAACCTACTCATACCGCAAAGCCTTCACAGGATTACTCAAAGCCGCCTTCAAGGTCTGCGAACTAATCGTCAAAAATGCCAAAACAACCACACCTAATCCCACCACAAAAGGCACCCAATAAGGAAAATCTATCCGAAAAGCGAAATCCTGTAACCAATTATCCATAAAATACCAAACTAGTGGCAAAGCCAAAATCATCGCTAAACCAATCAGTTTTAAGAAGTCTATCGCCAAACTGCTGATGATTTGACTAACAGAAGCGCCCAATATTTTCCGAATCCCAATCTCTTTAAAGCGATGTTGCGTTAATAAAGCGGCTAAACCGAAGAGGCCAAAACAAGAAATTAAAACCGCTATCCAAGCAAAATAAGTAATGATATTGCCAAAACGTTCTTCGGCAGCATAGGAATCATCTAAAGCTTGGTCTAGGAATTCATATTCAAAGGCTTTCTCTGGGAAAAACTCCTTCCATTTATCTTGGACAAAGGAAATAGTTGCTGGAATATCACCATTATTTATCCGCACAATAAAATTGCCGAACTCGCCAGGATTCACTCTAAATAATAAAGGTTGAATCTGTTGTTGCAGGCTGCTAAAGTGATAATCTTTCAGCACACCGACAATAACCCCTTCCCTACCCGATTCAAAAATCGGTTGGCCAATGGCTGCTTCGGGGCTTTCCCAACCTAAGGTAGTTGCTCCTTTTTCATTAATCATGTAACTATTAAGGTGGTCTGTCCCATAAGATAAATCAAAATCTCTACCTGCCACTATTTCTAAACCAAAGGTTTCTACATAATCGTAGTCAATAGCATTCACGCCTGCGGTAAAGGCCGCTTCATTTGGGACATGTTCATTCCACACTCGACGACCGACTGCACCAAATCCTGGGGCACGACTACATTGAGTAACCGCTTTTATTTTTGGGTTTTGTAATAACACTTCATCCAAAGTGTTCATTTTTTGGCGCAACGTGGCATCTCCTCCTCGAAAGGCTGCATTGAGATTGGTTCTACTATCAATTGGGACTTGTAACGTTAATTCTTGTTCAAATCCCAACGGCTGGTTTCTAAAGAAATTTAATTGCATATAGATGATTGCCGCACCGCTAATAAAAGCAATCGTCGCCAAGAACTGTATCGTTATTAATGCTTTTTGTAAATAGGCACCGCCTGTGTTTCCTGTGTTTCCTTTGCTACCTTTTAAGGACGCAATCGCTTGAAATTTACTGACATAAAAAGCAGGATAGCCACCTGCAAGTAGACCAGCAACTAAAAAGATAGCGATAAAACCCAAAAATAATAAAGGGGTTTCCCAAGGTGCAAAAACTAAATTTAACGCTGTTAAGCCATTCATCGTAGGCATTGCCAAAGCTGTAAATATTAAGGATATTAAAAAAGCAAAAAAGCTTAATAAAACAGACTCGCCTAAAAATTGCCCAACCAAAGCGCCTTTGCCTGCGCCCAATACTTTTCTAACGCCCACTTCTTTCGCTCTCGTCAAGGAACTTGCGGTAGTTAGGTTGATAAAATTAATACAAGCAATCAATAAAGTAATGATGGCAATCCCAATAAATAGATAAATTCTATCCCAACTAACCGTCGGTTTTTGCTCAATGCCCATCTCTGATTCTAAATGAATGTCTTTTACTGGAAACAACGAAAAAGCCTGTTTACTCTTTGTGTTTTCTGTCCCATATTTATCAATATACGCTGCAAATTTTTCATTAACAGCCGCCAAATTTTGGTTCGCTTTTAATTTAACATACGTGTAAGAATGAGAAGCCGTCCAATTCCTTTCCAGTACGCTCAACACGATGTCTCGCATGTAAGCAGGTTCTACATCCGCCATGTTTTTATACGGCACAAACATTTTAATTTCCGTATGTGCTTGCTCTGGCCAGTCTTTTACTACGCCCGTAACTCTAAAGTTATTTGCCCCTGCTAAGCGTAATTCTTTGCCGATGACATCGGTTGTTCCAAAAAATTGATTGGCTATTTTATCTGTCAACACTACCGAAAAAGGTCGGTCTAAAGCAGTCGCTTCATCCCCATGGATGAAGTCGAAGTCAAAAACATCCGTAATCGTAGAATCTGCAAAATAAGCCTGCTCTATTTCAAATTGTTTGTCGGTATCGACAACTGTTACACTTACATCTCTAGGATACATTCGTGCAAATGTCTCCATTTCTGGGAAATTCTCTTCCAATTGAGTGGCAAAAGCGGGTGGTATCGCCGCCAAAGTCATCTCATTACTAAAATTGATATGGTAAGCGACTCTATACAATCGGTCGCCATCTTTATGAAACGTATCGTAATTTGTTTCGTGCCAAACATATTGTACGATGAGAAAACAACAGGTCATTCCTAAAGCTAAGCCAAAGACATTAATGGCCGCAAAAATCTTGCGCTTCCCCAAGTTACGGAAAGCAATTTTTAAATAGTTTTTAAACATGGTGGGAGAAAGGTTTAGAGGTAACGAGGTGACAAGGTTTAGAGGTGGCGAGGTGACAAGGTCAAAAGGTAAGTTAACCGTTAAAGATAACGAGGTTCAAGTACTAGATTAGGATTACCAATTCCCTACCTTTATACCTTGTCACCTCGTTACCTTGTCACCTTCAGCATTAATTCTTCTTCATGCCTTGCATTTTCCCGCCTTCCACATAATTTGTGCCTGACTGAATCATATCTTTCATAATCAGTAAACATTCTTCAATATAAACATCCTTTTGCATTTGTTGCAACCAGTCTTCATTTCTACCAATTTTCGCAGAATCGGTCGCCATCTCTTGAAGGTCTATTTCCATATTTCGGATTTTCAAATTGGCAATATTTTTATCTAAAATATCTGTATATTTTTTAGATTCCGCTTTACGTTCGTCAATCACTTTACTAAATCCTGCTAAATCAATTGGGTAAGCTGATTCATCTTGATTATCTTTTAATCGCTTAGCATCTTCGTTTATTAACCTAAAAACTTCGTTATTTTGAACCCTTGTTTCGCTTTTTGCCTTCAACTGCGCTATATTAGGCATTTTGTAAACATTCTGACCAAACTTAACCGCATCTATTTCTGACCATTCCAATGCGTTAACTTCTTCTTTTTCCCCTGTTTTGATGTAAGAAAATTGGTCTGGTAAAACAATATCAGGAATCACCCCTTTTAACTGATTCGACCCGCCATTCACTCTATAGAATTTTTGGAAAGTCAATTTTACTTGCCCTAATGGCTTTAAATCAGAATTACCAGGTAAAGCTCTATCTAAATCAAAAAATCCTTGTACCGTTCCTTTCCCAAAAGTCGATTCACTCCCTACAATAACCGCTCTTTTATAATCTTGTAAGGCAGCCGCTAAAATTTCAGAAGCTGAAGCAGAATGCGCATTGACCATCACAATTAACGGCCCATCATATAACACACTTGCATCTTCATCGTTATAAACTTGTGCTGGTCGGCGGCGAGATTTCACTTGTACAATTGGTCCTTCCTCAATAAATAAACCACTCATATCAATTACATCTGGTAAAGACCCCCCACCATTATAGCGCAAATCTAAAATAATACCATTGACATTTTCTTTTTTCATTTTTTCGATTTCCTTCGCCACATCAATGGCACAACTATTCCCTTCACCTCCATCAAAAGAAGAATAAAAAGCAGGTAATCGAATGAACCCAATATTATTTACTTTCTCGTCTATATCCATAATCGCAGAACGAGCATAAGCTACATCTAAAATAATTTCATCTCGCTCGATTTTAATATCTTGCATCTCGCCATCTTTCTTCTTAACCGTCAAAATAACGACCGTTCCTTTCTTCCCTCTGACTCTTGATACGACATCGTCAATCCGCATGCCTTTAATATCATCGCCTTCTTTTCCTTCCTGTGTTACTCTATAGATGACATCATCCACTTCTAATTGTTTGCCTTGCCAAGCTGGTCCACCAGGAACAATGGAGGCGATTTTGGTGTAATCTCCATCTTGACTTAATCTAGCACCAATTCCTTCTAATTTTCCGCCCATTCGAATATCAAAATCTTGCTTTCCTTTCGGACTAAAATAAACAGAATGTGGGTCGTATAAATTAGCAAAAGCATTCAAATACGCTTCAAATCTATCCGAGCGGCGCATTTCATTGATCCGCTCAAAAATACCATCGTATAATTCTTTGGTTTCTTTTTGACTTTCGGTAATTAGTTCCGCTTTGGTCTTTTTCTCTCCATCTGCTGCCTTTTCCTGCAACTCTAATTTTCCATCTATTTTAGAGACAATTTGGTACTTCAAATACTTACGCCAATATTCTTTCTGTTCCGCTTCATCCTTTGGAAATGGCTTTTTATCACTATCCAATTCTAATATTTCTTTTTTATCAAAATCGAAATCATAGCCAATATATTCGTTATAAATCCGCTCACTTCGGGCAATAGCATTATCTAATAATTGAATCGACAAATCAAAAAATTCCAACGTCCCTGCATTCGCTTCGTCGTCTATTTTTAATTCATATTGTTTTAATTGGTCTACTTCTTCTTGCGTAAAAAACCATTTCGTTCCATCCAAATCATCTAAATATTGCTTAAATGCTTTTTTGGAAAAATCATCATTCAGGTTTTGTGGCTTAAAATGTACTTGATCCATTACTGCCAATAAAGTCTCTAGTACCAATTTCTCTTTATCAGGATTAATTGGATCTGCGCACCAAGCGCCATAGCCGATTACGCCCGCTAATAGGGCTAATAAAAAAACGCCTCTTTTCTTCATGAAAAACAGTTTGTAAGTTAATTCTTTGATTGTGAGCAATTTAAATATTTTTTCAGTGGGTGATTTCTTAGTATCGGATAAAAAATTGGACAATTTGTATTTGATTCCCCGCAGATTTATTAACCCAACGGACTTAAATTGTTCCTTTCCTGTTAATCCTTTACGTATTTTAAAAAAACTAAGTTAAGATAAAATCATTAAATTACCAATATTGGATTGTTTGTGGAAACTGGTAGCATGCCAATAGCTATCGGCATGCTACCAGTCAATGAAATCGAATCTACCGAACAGGAACATAATAAAATTTATCCAGGAGAATACCTAGGTAAATGATTAGCTTGCCCAATAGGGCTTGAAATTGCACTATTAAAAACCATCATGCCTTCCAAACTCATATCGGCATCCAAAAATACGACCACATCATCAATGACGACTTTAGGTTTTAGTGTTTCCAATGGGTCTTTGACATCTGCTGGATTCAAAATTATCGCTTTTTCTAAAGGCAATATTTTTTGAAAATCAATTCTTAGTGGCATTGACTTTAAGCCTTTATTTATATTTATTTCAAAGGTAGGTTTCACACTATTGACACTTATTTCCTTTTCAATGACCATCGTATTGGCGGATAAACTAATAGATAAACCAGCAAATAAAAAAAGCGTTAGGTATTTAATAAAAAAAGGCTTTAATCGCATCATGATTTTTTTTAAATTTAACAGTCGGAAACTCCCACGGTTCAAATATCTATAAAAGGTTTAATTTCTACAACATCTTTTTTTAGTATTTGCCAATCAATAAAATGTCAATTTTCGTAAAATATGTTGATTATGAAATAATTATAATTTATTTTGCCAATAAAAAAATGAAAGATAGTCGTTTATTATCCATTTTTCAAGCATTATCTAGCAAAGAAATTCGTGCTTTAGAGAAATTTGTGCATTCCCCTTATCATAATCAACGCACAGATGTTATTTTATTATACGATTATCTACGACAATTTGTGCAAAATCCGACCACTATTAGCTGCCAAAAATCAATAATCTTTCCGTATATCTTTCCGAATGAACCTTACGCTGAGAAAAAAATACGCTATACCATGTCTTTTTTGTATCAAGTTATTAAGGATTTTTTAGCCATTCAAGCATTTCAAAGTGACCCAATTACCATTCAAATCGCAGTGGTGAAAGCGTATAGAAAAAAAGGGGTGACTCATTTATTTGAACAAGAATTAAAAGCGACCACTACCCTATTAGAAAAAACGGCTTTACGCAATCAAACTTATTATTTCCAAAATTATTTATTACAAAATGAACGTTATTTATTTACCACTAGTCAAACCAGAGGGGAAGCAGTCGGACTTATTGAAGCGGCCGAACATTTAGACCAGTTTTTTATCATTAGTAAATTGCGACAAAGTGCAGAAATTTTAAGCCATCAATCTTTAGATAATGCGCAATTTAAACCTAATTTCTTAACGGAGGTCTTAGCTTTTTTAGATAAAAATGGAACGGAAAACAATCCTGCCATTGCCATTTATTATCACTGTTATCAAGTCTTAGCAGAAGCAGCATCACTCCCCTACTTTCAAAATCTACGCCAATTAATCGCTACTTATAGCCCTTATTTTCCCACTAGAGAATTGCAGGATATTTATTCTTTTGCCATCAATTATTGTATCAAACGGCTCAATGCGCAAGACCTTCCTTTTGGTCGAGAAGCGCTTATTCTCTATAAAGAAGGCTTACAACAACAAATTTTCTTTGAAAATGGGATTCTCTCTCGGTTTAATTATAAAAACATTGTAGCACTAGGTTTGGGCTTAAAAGAATTCGATTATGTCGCTGAATTTATCGAAAGATATAAACCTTATTTAGAAAAAAAATATCGAGAAAGCACCTATTGTTATAACCTCGCCTTATTACATTATAGAACGGCCAATTATGGCAAAGCGATGGAATTATTACAGCAAGTTAGCACCAAAGATGTCTTTAATAATCTAACCGCTCGCCGAATGTTGGTCATTATTTATTACGACCAAGGTGATTTTGAGGCACTTTATTCTTTATTGGATAGTTTTCAAAATTATGTTTATCGAAAATCTGGATTGGGCTATCATCGAAAATTATACTTAAATTTCATTAAATTCACTCGGAAGTTATTGCAGTTGGAAGGGATGACTACGGCTCAGATTCAAGCTTTACATGCAGAAATTTCGGCAGCTCGGAATGTAGCAGAGAAAGATTGGTTGTTAGGGAAAATAGTCACCTGATATTCTTAACCCAAACTTAGGTTAAAATAATATAACTCAAGTTGCGGAGAGCTGAAATAGACTGGTATAAAAGGTCTTCAGGCTTTCCTGTCAAAGGCCTAGATAAAATTTACTAAATCTTTGAGATTTAGTAAATCAGGAGTTCTCGGGCTGGAAGCCCAAGCTACTTACTTATCTCCATTCAAGCGCCAATCAAAAAGCGTAATTACCGCATTAAATAAATAGAAAACATATTTTACGACGTTGGCGATATTCAGCTGCATGGCATTTTTCGCCAATTGAATCGTATTATAAATCATCCAACTAAACCAAGTTTCTTGATATTTAAAAGCATTGGAGAAATTAGCCCCTAAAGACAGGCCAAAAATAAGGGACACTAAAACTAAAAATCCATTGTCAGTTCGACCTCCAAATAGATAAGCGCCTAAATAAACCAAGGCAAAACCTACGGCTATTCCACCAAAATTAATCAAGTAATATTGGGTATCTTGTTCTCGTATTTTCTCTCCACTTTTCCATTTGGAAAAGGCGATATTGTGCAAAACAAAAGTCAGTGGGTAAGTAATGACGGCAGAATGATTGCCAAATAAATAGTCTATTAGGCCTGAACTCACCGTTGTAATAATCGCAATAAAATTACCCCAATTATTTTGTTTGCCCACTAAACGGGTCGCCAAAACGGAGAAAATTGCACCGATAACGGAGAAAATGCCTAATGGAAATGCTCCATTGGATATGTAGGTGCCTAATTCAGAAAAGGGAATCCCGAATTGAATTTCCCCATTTTGATAGATGGTCTGGTGAAAATTTCGATAGTAACAGACCCCGAAAATTAATACTGCTGCGAATATATCTATATAAGACGATTGGACGATTTTTCTTAGTAATGGCTGTTTTATTTTGCTCACTGTTTATAGAATAAATGATAAAAAAAGTAAATTTAAAATATTGTTATGGATTCCTAGTATTTTTTAACTATGTTTAGGTTTAAAAAGATATTTTCGGATTTCTTTAATTTAAAAATTGTAAGCAAAATAAAACGCATAAATTGGTATCTGTGGAAGTAATCCGTGGGAAGCTACGTTTTTTATTTCCCACGGATTACTTCCACGGATAATAGGATTTAAGTTTATTTAGTAATGCCCATAAAAACCTACTATCCGTGGTGCTTTATTAATCCGTGGTATTTCAATTATAACTTGTCCAGCTTATTTTGCATCCGTTACTTAAATTTGTAAAATGAAAAAACTAATCTATTTCTTGCCTTTTTTAGCGATAACTTTACTCTTGCAAAATTGCACCTCAGAAGACACGAACAATACATCAAATAAATCCACTAATCCACCCAATATCATTTATATCCTTGCCGACGATTTAGGCTACGGCGAATTGGGTATTTATGGGCAAGAACTCATCGAAACGCCCAATTTGGATGCTTTGGCAAAGTCGGGTATGCGTTTTACGCAGCATTATACGGGTGCGCCTGTTTGTGCGCCTGCTCGATGTGTATTATTAACAGGGCAACATACGGGACATGCGCATGTGCGCGGGAATGATGAATGGAAAGCAAGAGGCGATGTTTGGAGTTATCAAGCGATGTTTGACAATCCGTTTTTGGAAGGACAGCGGCCTTTGCCTGATAGCATTGTTACGGTGGCAGAAATCTTGCAAACAGCAGGCTATAAAACGGGAAGTGTCGGTAAATGGGGCTTGGGTGCGCCCACGACGGAAGGCGTTCCGAATAAACAAGGTTTTGATTTTTTCTATGGGTATAATTGCCAACGTCAGGCACATACTTATTATCCGATGCACCTATGGCGGAATGAAGAACGGCATATTTTAAATAATAAGATGGTCGCACCAAGAGCTAATTTAGCGGAAGGGGCAGATCCGAATGATGCAGCTAGTTATGCCGATTTTCGCTTAAATGATTATGCGCCAACTCTAATGCACGAAGAGGCTTTAGGTTTTATGGAAGCGAATAAAGACCAACCTTTTTTCTTATATTATGCCTCGCCAATTCCGCATTTGCCTTTGCAAGCACCTCAGCGTTGGGTAGACTATTATCGAAAAAAATTGGGCGAAGAAGCGCCTTATACAGATAAATCTTATTATCCCAATCAATATCCTAGAGCGGCTTATGCAGGGATGATTTCTTATTTGGATGAACAAGTCGGTGATTTAGTGAAGAAGTTAAAGGAAATGGGCGTTTATGAAAATACCTTAATTATTTTTTCTAGTGATAATGGACCGACTTATACAGGTGGTGCTGACACGCCTTTTTTTGATAGCGCCAAACCCTTTAAAACGGAATACGGCTGGGGCAAAGGTTTTACGCATGAAGGCGGTATTCGAGTACCGATGATGGCTAGTTGGCCGAATCATATCGAGGCTGGCAGCCAGTCTGACCATATTTCAGCTTTTTATGATGTCTTGCCTACGCTTTGTGAAGTCGCTGGACAGCCTATTCCAAGTACGACTGATGGCATTAGTTTTTTACCAACGCTCTTACAAAAAAACCAAAAAGCACACGATTATTTGTATTGGGAATTTCCTGCTTATCAAGGACAACAGGCGGTTCGAATGGGTAAATGGAAGGCGATTCGGGCAGATATTTTTAAAGGAAATATGGACTTGCAGTTGTTTGATTTGGATATTGACCCACGGGAACAACATGACGTGGCTGAAGCTAATCCTGCTGTTGTGCAACAAATAGAAGATATCATGAAAGCAGCGCATATTCCTGCTACTATTGAGCGGTTTAAGATTAAAGAATTGGGGGATTAAGGCATCACATTTTATTTCTATTTAAGTTAAACTCGCCAAAGCTTCATTGCTAATAATGGTACTGTAATCACTATTATAAAGCATCTCATTTCTATCTAGAAATAATAAAAAACAACCTGCGGCGATGCGTTTATTCCCATCCACAAAAGAATGGTTTTTAGTCACCAAATAGAGCAACATGGCGGCCTTTATGCTACTCGCCTCTGGCGAAATTTTAAAGGCTTTTTATTGATGCTCGCCAGAGGCGAGGGAATAGTAGTGCCGGACTACAGCCTATCCTCCACATTTTTTACAAGCTCTCCCTTCCTTATTTGTACCAATACGTCCCCGAGTCTTTTTAAAATAAGTGCAAGTATTATTATGCCGAACTTTACTAACTTTTGTTAGCCAATAAGTCGTAGGAATATTAGGTTGACTACGGGGTAATTTTTCAAAATCATTGGGCCAAAGCCAAACCTTTACCGAATCCTGCAATCCAAAAGTAGCCAAGGTACTTTGTAATTGGACACTATATTTATAGTCCTTGTGGTCCTCTTCTAGAATCAAGACAATGCCCGGTGTTTTGCCTGTTTGCAAACCATACCATAAAGCTTGTCCAATCGAGTTTTTCCACTTGCGAGCAAATTCGACTTCTATGGCATGCGTCTCATTTAATATGTCCACTCTACCACTTTGTACGCTTACCTCTAATTCACCACCTAATTTTTCGGCAATGCGTTTAGCATAGGAACGTTCGCTTGTTTTTTGGGCGATGATAGTAGTGGTTAGTAATAAAAAAAGAAGCAAGAAGCCTATTATTTTGTGCATGAAGTGTGGTTATTAAACTTTGATAAACCGATAAACGTTTGCTAAATTGGCCATTATTATAGTAACTAACAAACCAACAAAAAATAAACTGTCAATCATGCCAATATATATGTTTTATTGACAACTACCAATCGCCAAACTTCCTATTTTTCTTTAAAGACTGTTCATAATCCAAAGCAACCCTATTAAAAATGGCATTTATTTCCCTTTTTAATTCTTTGGTTTTGGTTCTAGGTACACCGTTTTTATTAAAATAAAATTTTGTCAAAGGCGCTTGTTTTTCTATTACTCCGCGATTTAACAACGCTACTTTAGTCCTAATCAAGGAAAATTTGGTTCGATTATCTTGACAATAAATTTTAAGCACAAAAAGCAATCGGTTATTCGTATTTATTTTTTTCTTGGTGACTGCTCCTAAAATCTTGACTGCATTTTCTATTTTGACATTGATCGCCTCATTGCCATAGGCCACTATTTTTCCATTGGATCGGTCTTCAAATCCAATCAAATCTTTGCCCATCCAAGTAGTTTCTGCCAACCATTCTTTAGCAGCTAAGAATAATTCATCTTTTGTCCTATTTTCTATAGAAATTATTTTTTCAAAATAGATATCTTCGACCGTTTCATAAACCTGAGCGACGGCAAAAGAGGGAATTAATAAGCATAAATAGCATAGGATTTTCATTTTGTGAAGATACGGCATTTATTCAATTTTGATAAGGAACGTTACTTTTCTTTGATTGACCTATTTACCCTTGGTTACTTCAGTTATCCACGAAAGATAAGCAGTTGACCCTTTATTAATAGGCACTTGAATAATTTCAGGGGTCGTATATTCATGGTTTTTCAAAACAATTTTCTCAATTTGGTTATACAAACTTGCCTTCGATTTAATAAATAAAATAAATTCTTTATCCTCATTGACCTTTCCTTCCCAAGTATAAAAACTTTCGATCGGAAATAGCTGAATACAAGCCGCTATTTTTTTCTTTAATAAGGCGTTGATAATTTTTTTACCGTTCTTTTTGGTGTTCGTGGTGGTCATTACTAGAGCGTACTTGGTTTTCATGTGTCTAATTTTTTAGCTAAGATACGGAATTTGAATTTTATAGGATTTGGGTTGGTACCTTTAATTTCCTATTTTTAATACAAATTTATCGGCATTTCCTACTCCCGCCAGCCGCCTAAGCTACGTAAAAAGGGGCTTGCAAAAGCAAGCCCCTTAAACAACCAATTTTAGGAACATCTGTATTTTTTCAGTTACCTATTGCCAGTTGTCGGTTCAAAACTGGCAACTGGCAACCATCCAACTGTTATCGCTGTATATTAATAAAGCCTGAATGCTGCTTGCCTTTTCCGTCGGATAAGATGTAGAAGTACGTACCGTTTGGTAAGATTTCGCCATCTACTTCACCGCCCCAGCTATTATCGTAGCCAGTTTGTTCGTAAAGTAGTTTACCATATCGGTTGAAAATCTTCAACTCATTTTCTGGGTAGGCTTCTAAACCTTCAATCTTGAAGTAATCGTTGATGTCATCTCGATTTGGGGAGATGGCATTGAATACTTTGATTGGTGCACATGCTACTGTTACTTTCACCGTCGCTTCTTCACAGCCTTGACCGTTACACAGTTCGTAGCGGAAGAAGTCTGGTTCTTGTGCATTACAGTAATCTGTTGCTGGCTCGTAAGTCACTGTATTATCTGTATTTATTGTTACCGTACCATATTTTGGTGCTTCTAGGATGTTGATAGTTACCTCAGCCGCTGCTCTATCTTCGCTTACTACTTCGATGATAGAAGACTCATTTACCATGGTCGTCGTTTCATTATCTGTAGCTACTGGCAATCCATTCGATTTGTCAACGGTAGGCGTCACCGTTGGATTATCAATACTCAATCCGTTGTCCGCAATTGGTATTTTGCTATCTCCAATTTGTAAGCAGTTGACTTTGATGACTAATTGGTCTTCGCAACCTGTTAACTCATTGGTGAACGTAAATACATGCTTGCCTGCTCCAGCATATAACTGAATCGAATTGGCATCCGTATCACATTTATCAACTTCGCCTGTGTACATTTCCCCGTTATGGTCGATGGTAAAGTTGCCTAACTCACTTCTTGGAATTTCTACACAGAAGCCAATTGTTTCGTTGCAAGTCGCAATTCTGTATTGTTCAGCAGTACTAGCAATGAAGTCTTCGCATTCTGGTTTTCCTCCGTTACATAAAACGGTAGCCGTGAAGCTGTCTTCGCAAAGCGTGAAGTTATTGCTAATGGTTACTTGATTTACACCTGCATTGAACGTTAATAAAGTACCCATTGGAACTAAGTTAGAATTCAATTCTAGGATAGCGAAGGCACCTGTATTCAATTGCTCAATATCCATCATGCCGTAGGTAGATGCCGCTACTCCACCTTGTAAGGTTAAAGTACTTGGGTCTTGGAACCAGTTGCCATTTGAATCCCAAGCGTTCATCAAGTTGACTAACTCATTTAAGTTGTTAAACTGACCTGAGTAAGTCTGCCCATTAACTGACCAAGAACGTAATCTATAAGGTCCATTAGCACCTCTGTCTGGCATCGTGAAGTAAGTGTAAGCATAAAGCGTGTCAAAATTACAGCCCATGAATCCACCTGTATAATTCGCACCATTGACCGTAATGCTATAGTCCAAGACATTTTCTAATGGAATCTCTACACAAATCTGACCGCCGACATTACAGTTAGTCGTTGTTACCGTCGTTTGCTGCATGGCTACAATTTCTTCGGTACAAACTGGAGTTGGTGTTGCATCAAAGCATCGCTTCAATAAAACCGTCTCCTCACAACAAGTACTGATATTTCTGATGGTTACAATCAATTCTGATGCGTTGCCCATTGGTACTTCTACTAAAGTTCCAGTAGCTACACCCGTTACGTTTGGATTTAAGGTTGTTTCTATCCAAGTAACTTGATGTGTAATTGTCAAATCGCCATAAGTTGCTGCTGGATTACCACCTCTGATGATTAATACACTTGCATCCTGTGTCCAATTACCCGCTGGATCAACTGAGTTCATCCAGTTGGTTAATTCCGCCATGTTGTTGACCATCGTGGTGTACATCGCTCCATTAACCGTCCAATTATCTACTTTGTATGGTCCACTGTTTCCTCCTCCTTGTAATAAAGAATAAGAATAAGCAGTCAAGTTTTCAAAGTTACAACCGTGATTAGGATTAATTGTTTGTCCTGATGCTGTGATTAAATATTGACCAATATCTTCTTGTCTAACTGGTAAGCAAAGCTCACCGACTGTTGCTCCCTGTGCTACACAAACTTCTCTTTCTGGTGAAATCGGTGTACAGTTATTACAATCTTGTGTTAAGTTGATATTAGAAATCACATCACAACCCATTCTATCTGTAATAACTATTTTATAATTACCTGCTGGTAAATTATTAGCCGTACTACTATTCGATACATTCGGCGACCATGCATAAGTAAAGTCCCCTGAACCACCAAATACCGCCAAGCTAATTCGGCCATCATTATTACAACAACCTGGGTTAATGATACTTGGATTAACTGTTGGCGCACCTAGAACAGATACCGTCACTTGGTCGCTCCCAACGCAACCATTTCCATTATTTGTTGTAACGGTATAAATCGTCGTTGATGCTGGGCTAGCTACTGGATTCGCAATATTTGGATTGCTTAAGCCTGTCGCTGGACTCCAGTTATAAGTCAGACCTCCACTTGCATTTAAGAAAGCACTTTCGCCTGCACAAATTGATTGATCAACTCCTGCATTTGCTGCTGCGCCATTACTTACTGCAACTGTTACTTGGTCTGTATCTACACAACCTCCTGCCGTTCTTACCGTCACGGTGTAAGTAGTCGTTGCTATTGGTGAAACTGTTGGGTTCGCAATATTTGGATTACTTAATCCGAATGTTGGACTCCAACTGTAGCTGATTCCTCCGCTTGCTGCTAACTGAGCCGTATTGCCTGCACAAACTGTTTGGTCTGGGCCAGCATTGGCTACTGCATCTCCACTTACAAATACAACTATTTCATCACTTCCGACACAACCGTTCGCATCTGTGACAAATACGGTATAAACCGTCGTTTGTGCTGGAGAAGCAAATGGTGTCGGACTTGTTGGGTCACTTAAGCCAGTGGCTGGCGAATATAAGTAAGATGCGCCAGTCGTTACCGTTAATTGAATACTTCCACCTGGGCAAATCGTTTTATCTTCACAGCCTACTACTTCTGTAGGTTGCGTTACAAATACCGTCACTTGGTCGCTGCTTGTACAGTTTCCTCCACTAGTAGAAGTTACCGTATAAGTAGTCGTTACTGATGGGCTAGCAGTTGGGTTGGCAATATTAGGATTGCTTAAACCAGTTGCTGGACTCCAGGTATAATTTGAACCGCCCGTTGCATTTAAAGTTGTTGAACTTCCTACGCAAGTCGTTTGGTCTTGTCCTGCATTGACTTGTGCTCCGTTGTTTACAAAGACCGTTACTTGGTCTGTACCCACACATCCTTCAGCCGTCGTCACTTGTACGGTATAAGTAGTCGTTGCAATTGGCGTTAACGTTGGATTCGCAATATTTGGATTACTTAAGCCGAAGCTTGGACTCCAGTTATAAGTCACGCCACCGCTTGCGGATAATTGAACCGTACTTCCACCGCAAGTTGTTTGGTCTGGGCCTGCATTCACCGTCGCACTTCCATTTACAGTCACTACTACTAAATCACTAGCAGAACAACCGAAGGCATCCGTTCCTGTCACTGTATAAGTAGTCGTCACGTTTGGAGAAGCATTTGGTGCTGGAGAGAATGGATTATCCAATCCTGTTGAAGGACTCCATACCCAACTTACGCCACCGTTAACTGTCAATCTTACACTTCCACCGTTACAGATGTATTTATCTGGACAACCTACTACCGTTGGGCCAGGATTCACACTTACTGTCGTACACGCTGTTCCTGAACAACCTTGTGCGTTCGTTGTCGTCACACAGTAAGTAGTTGTTGTATTTGGATTGGCAATTGGGTTGGCAATATTTGGATTGCTTAAGCCAGTTGCTGGACTCCAACTGTAAGTAGTTCCACCTGTTGCAGCTAAGGCAACTGGTTGACTACCGCAAGTAGAAGTATTTGGCGTAATGCCTACATTTATATTATCATTTACAAAAATTGTTACTTGATCGGTACTTGTACAGCCTTGTGCATCATAACAAGTCACCGTGTAAGTCGTTGTCTGATTAACCGTCGCAATTGGATTTGGTACATTAGGATTAGATAATCCTGTTGCTGGACTCCATACACAGTTGACACCGCCCGTTGCGTTTAAGAAGACAGATGAACCGCTACAAACTGTTTGGTCTACTCCTGCATTAATTATTGCACCACTACCAACTAAAACCGTTACTTGGTCTGTTGCTACACAATTGTTCGCATCTCTTACAGTTACCGTATAAGTGGTCGTTGTACTCGGTGTCGCTACTGGATTGGCAATATTTGCATTGCTTAAGCCGAAGCTTGGACTCCAAATATAATTCACACCACCCGTTGCATTTAAGAAAGCTGTCGAGCCATTACAAATCGTTTGGTCTGCTCCTGCATTGGCAACCGCTCCATCTGGATCACATGGATCGTTTGGATCACTACCAAGCTGACTTTCTTGTGCATCTGAGTAGCCATCACCGTCTGAATCACAAGCTCCGTTCACGGTTACCATTACTTGGTCTGTCGCTGTACATCCGTCTGCTGTCGTTACGCTGACTGTATAAGTCATCGTCGTAGTTGGTGTCGTTACTGGATTCGCAATAGTTGGATTGCTTAATCCTGTCGCTGGACTCCATACATAATTCACGCCGCCCGTTGCATTTAAGAAGGCAGTTGCTCCGTTACAAATTGTTTGGTCTGCTCCTGCATTTACGATTGGGTTATTACCAACCGTTACCATTACTTGGTCAGTCGCTGTACATCCATCTGCTGTCGTTACGCTGACTGTATAAGTCATCGTCGTAGTTGGTGTCGCTACTGGATTTGCAATGTTTGCATTGTTTAAACCTGTTGCTGGACTCCATGTATAATTCACACCGCCCGTTGCATTTAAGAAAGCAGTTGCGCCGTTACAAATTGTTTGGTCTGCTCCTGCATTTACGATTGGATTATCTCTAACCGTTACCATTACTTGGTCAGTCGCTGTACATCCATCTGCTGTGGTTACGCTGACTGTATAAGTCATCGTGGTGTTTGGTGTCGCTACTGGATTTGCAATGTTTGCATTGTTTAAACCTGTTGCTGGACTCCATGTATAATTCACACCGCCCGTTGCATTTAAGAAAGCAGTTGCGCCGTTACAGATTGTTTGGTCTGCTCCTGCATTCACAATTGGGTTATCTCTAACCGTTACCATTACTTGGTCTGTCGCTGTACATCCGTCTGCTGTCGTTACGCTGACTGTATAAGTCATCGTCGTAGTTGGTGTCGCTACAGGATTGGCAATATTTGGATTGCTTAACCCTGTCGCTGGACTCCATGTATAATTCACACCGCCCGTTGCACTTAAGAAGGCTGTTGCTCCGTTACAGATTGTTTGATCTGCTCCTGCATTCACGATTGGGTTATCTCTAACCGTTACCATTACTTGGTCAGTCGCTATACATCCGTCTGCTGTCGTTACGCTGACTGTATAAGTCATCGTGGTGTTTGGTGTCGCTACTGGATTGGCAATATTTGGATTGCTTAACCCTGTCGCTGGACTCCATGTATAATTCACACCGCCTGTTGCATTTAAGAAGGCTGTTGCTCCGTTACAAATTGTTTGGTCTGCTCCTGCATTCACAATTGGGTTATCTCTAACCGTTACCATTACTTGGTCTGTCGCTGTACATCCGTCTGCTGTCGTTACGCTGACTGTATAAGTCATCGTCGTAGTTGGTGTCGCTACTGGATTGGCAATAGTTGGATTGCTTAACCCTGTCGCTGGACTCCATGTATAATTCACACCGCCTGTTGCATTTAAGAAGGCTGATGCGCCGTTACAAATTGTTTGGTCTGCTCCTGCTTCTGCAACTGCGTTATTACTCACTGCAATTGTCACCTCATCCGTAGCTGTACATCCCTGTGCATTCGTCGCAGTTACGGTATAAGTTGTGGTCGTTGTTATAGTCGCTACGGGGCTTTCAATAGTTGGATTATTTAAGCCAGTTGCTGGACTCCATACATAACTGATACCGCCCGTTGCATTTAAGAAAGCTGGAGTATCGCTACAAACCGTTTGATCTGCACCTGCATTAGCAGCGATGAAACCATTTACACTTACTGTTACTTCGTCTGTTCCGATACAGCCATCTAAATTCGTTACTGTTACGGTGTAAGTAGTTGTCGAATTGGGACTAGCCGTTGGATTCGCAATATTTGGATTATCTAATCCTGTTGTTGGACTCCAACTATAGATTACACCACCGCTTGCATTTAATTGTGTTGCTGCTCCTAAACAAACTTCCACATCTGCTCCAGCATTTGCTTGAGCATTTCCACCCACAATCACCGTTACTTCATCTGTTGCCGTACAACCATTTATATCTGTTCCGATTACCGTATAAGTAGTCGTTGTTGTTGGACTTGCAATTGGTGTTGCTGTATTTGTTGAACTTAATCCACTTGCTGGACTCCATTCGTAACTAATAGCACCTGTGGCAGACAACATGGTATTTTCTCCAACACAAATCATCTGTTCTTCACCCGCTTCTACGATTGGTTTAGGATTCACATTTACCACCATGACATCTCTTCCGATACAACCTGAAGCATTAGTTACTTCTACTGTATAGGTCGTGATTGTTTGTGGCGTCGCTACTGGATTCGCAATATTTGGATTGCTTAAACCAGTGCTTGGGCTCCATACGTAACTCACACCACCTGATGCTTCTAGCTGAATGCTTTCTCCTTCACAAGTTGATTGATCAGGCCCTGCATTCGCTGTTAAGGCACCTGCAACGGTAACTGTTACTTCATCCATCACCATACAGCCTTCCGAGCCCATTACTAATAACTGGTAAGTTGTAGTAGTTGGTGGACAAGCCATTGGGTTTGGAATATCAGTTGCACTTAATCCAATGGCTGGTGACCATTGATATTGTGCGCCATTTCCTAAACCATTCAATTGAACACATTCGCCATCACAAATCGTTACGTCTGCTCCTGCATCAGCGAATGGTGATTTATTTACATTTACATTTTGTACTTTTCTATCTTCACAACCACCATCGTTGATGTCTAAGCTGATGGTCTTTCCACCTGCTATTGCCCATTGAACGACTAAGGTCGCACCTGCTGGCGCTGTAGCCGTTTCGGCACTAGCAGACACAATAGTTGCACTTCCTACATCCCAAGTTAAGATTGCTCCTGGGCTTGCTTCTCCTGTGAACTCAATTGTCACATCAGAAGCTGCACAAGTTGGGTTATGTACTATAAAATCTGCTTCTGGATCTGCTGCTTGGAAGATAGCAAATTCTTCAACTACTGAACAACCATCCTCATTTTCTAAAGTTACGGTGAAGTTATTCACGACGCCATTTAAGTAAGCGTCGAAAGTTAATGTTCCGCCAGCTACGTTGGCATTTAAATAGCCACCGCTACCTAAGATGGTGTATTGAGCGATATTTTCGCTAATCGTAATACTTACTGGTAAAGAATTTCCAGTACAAGTAGATTCATTCTCCATTCCAGCTATTACTGTCGGTGCAGCTGGTGCATCTAAAGTAATGATTCCATTATTGACGATACAATTATCCGTTGCATTTCTTACTACCACCTCATAATCCCCTGCTGCTAAGTTTCCGAAGAAGCTATTGCCACTCCAGTTGCTTCCACCATCAATGCTGTATTCTAAGCCACCATTTCCATCCGCTAAGATGGTAATAGACCCATTGTCTTCTCCACAAATTGATGGATTGACTGCTGCTACCTCATTGAGTACGGGTAATTGCGGTGCAACCAATTCACATAATGGGTGAATCGCTTTACAAGTTTCATCTTCATTCGCTACCGCTACACTATAAATGCCTGCTGCTAAGTCTGTGAATAAATTAGATGCTTGCCAAGTCGTTCCACCATCAATACTGTATTGTAAGTTGCCTTGTCCTCCAGATGCAATTACGGTTAACGTACCATCATTTACATTACAATCTGTTGGATTTGACCCCACGCAATCAATAATAGCTGGTCCTTCTGGAGCAGTAATTAAGACTGGGTTACTCTCATAAGCTGCTGAACAACTTTCATCGGTATTTCTAACATGAACATTATATAAACCTGGTAATAAGTTAATAAAGGTATTTCCGTTACTCCAAGTCGAACCGTCTAAACTATATTGTAAGCTTCCGTCTCCATCCGCTGCAATCGTAATCACCGCATCATTCGCAGCACAATCAGTAGAAGCAGTCACTTCAATCTGTCTGATAGTCGGCTGTGGTGGGCCAACTAATTCAAGTGGATTGAAGATATATGCTTCCTCACAACCCGTTATTAAATCTTGAATAAAGATATTATAGATACCTGCTGGTAAATCATTAAAATCAGGTGAACCTTGGAAATTGACACCACCATCAACACTGTAGACTAAGTTTCCTCCCGTTGCATTCACAGAAATAGACCCATCCTCTGAACCACATTCAATTGGATCACTCGTTAATACATTATCAATACCAGTAAACCCTCGGTCTATGTTTACTGGATTATTGCTATAAGCAGTTGCACAGTTATCATTGACATTTCTAATCAAGATATTATAATTGCCGTTTGGCAAATTAAAGAAGTTATTACTTGATTGATAAGTTGCTCCATTATCTACACTATATTCTAATGGTGTGTTACTAGTCGCTGCAATCGATATCGTTCCTGTTCCATCTCCACACCCTCCATCAACGTTTACTTCATCAATCGTTCCACCAATTGCATCGAATAATTCAATGGTTGGATAAACTGCTATACAAGATTCATCACTATTCGCTACTCTTACATTATAAATACCTCCTGACAAGCCAGAGAAAATCCTGCTTTCTTGCCAAGTTGTACCTGCATCAATACTGTAAACTAAGTCAACTGCTCCACCTTCTGCAATAATTTCAATTCGTCCGTTTGGTGTCGTACAATCTTGTGGTTGCGTATGAATTACTTCCACAATTGCTGCTCCATCAGGATAGTTCACATTAATTGGGTTATTGCTATAAGCAACTGCGCAATTATCATTGACATTTCTAATCAAGACATTATAAGTCCCATTAGGTAAGTTAAAGAAATTATTACTAGACTGATAAGTTGCCCCATTGTCTACACTATATTCTAATGGTGTATTACTAGTTGCTTCAATACTGATTGTTCCAGTTCCCTCGCCACAATTACCATCAACGGTTACGCCATCAATCGTTCCACCAATTGCATCGAATAATTCAATGGTTGGGTAAATCGCGATACAAGATTCATCACTATTTGCTACTCGGACATTATATATGCCACCCGATAAGCCAAGGAATATACTACTCTCTTGCCAAGTTGCGCCTGCATCAATACTGTAAACCAAGTCAGCTGCTCCACCTTCTGCGGTGATTTCAATTCGTCCGTCTGGAGTCGTACAATCTTGTGGTTGATTATGAATTACTTCCACAATTGTTGGCGCATCAGGATAACTAATATCAATTGGATTATTGCTATAAGCTATTTCACAAGTACCTCCTTGATTTCTCACAAAGACATTATAAGTGCCTGGCTGTAAATTTTCATAGAAAGCAAAGTTATTCCAATTGATTCCTCCATCAATACTATATTCTATTGGTGCACTTCCTGGAGTACTTAAGATAGTGATTAACGCATTATCTACGCCACAATCTGAAGGCTGAGTTACTTGAACAGCAGTTAAACTCGGTGCTGTTGGGTCTGCTAATTCGATGCTATTTAAAGCATAAGCCGTTTCACAAGTATTTCCTGCGTTTCTAACATAGACATCATAAATGCCTGCTGGCAAGTTGATGAAGTTATTGCTTGATTGCCATACAGTCATCAAGCCATTGCTTAATCCATATTCTAAAGCATCTGCTCCTGTTGCGATAATAGAAACCGTTCCATCATTTACACCACAATCAGAAGGATTCGTTGTTTGCACATCTGTAAAGACTGGTGCTGCTGGTTTCACTAAGGTAACTGGTGGGTAATAAGTAACACAACTTAAATCTGCACTTGCTACTGCGATATAATACGTTCCACCGCCTAAATTTGTAAACACATTTTCAGTCACCCAATTGATGCCACCGTTGATGCTATATACTAAGTTTGATGCACCGTCTGCTTCGATAGTAATACTACCATCATCCGCAGTACAAGATGGATTCACTGTTGGAACAGCTGTAATTCTAGGAGATTGAGGTCCTCCGATAATAACTGGATTATTCGGATAAGGTATTTCACAACCACCGCCTTTCACCACTACTAAGTAAGATGCTGCTGGTAAGCCTGTGAAAGTATTTGCACTTCTATAAGTCAATCCGCCATCAATACTATATTCATAGTTATTCGCTAAACCAGCCGCATTCACTGTTATAGATCCATCAAATACGCCACATTCTGAAATGTCCGTCATATCCACTGTAACCGTTGGACCAGGAATAACCGTAATTGTTACGGAGTCTCTAGAAGTACAACCGAAATCATTCGTTACATCGACATAATAAGTCGTAGTTACCGTAGGACAAGCAATTGGGTTATAGCAATCTGTATGATTTAAAGTAGCTGCTGGTGACCAAGCAAAGCTTGTTCCACCTTGTGCTAATAATTCCACACATTCGCCTATACAGATCGTGTCTTGTCTTCCTTTTGCCCCTGCTTGCGCGCCTGGGTTCACCGTAATTTCTTGCCATACAGAATCTCTACATCCATTCGTTGATTCTGTAATTAATTTCACAATGTAATGTCCTGCATTTTGATAAGTATAAGATGGATTTTGTTCCGTAGAAGTTCCTACATTATCCCCAAAGTCCCAGAACCATCCAGTTAAAGTGGTATAAGTCACCGTTTCATCATCAAAGATGGTTGGTTCGCCTACACAAGCTACATTCGCATGGAAATCAGGATTCGGTACATCATATACATTTACTCTAATTGTATCATAAATTATGCAAGCCTCAGCCGCTACATTTGTTGCTACAATATAAGTTGTAGAAACAAACGGAGACGCTATTGGTGTTGCACTAAATGGATCATCTAATCCAGATGTTGGTGTCCAACTGTAAGTGACAGGTAAATTAGTTAAAGTCGTCACACCAAGTTGTACACTTTCTCCTTGACAAATATTTTCCAAAGAAGTCGTTACCACATTATCAGGACAAGCAAATAAGTTAATAATTGCTGAGCCATTATCATCTTCCTCAAATTCTTCATTTTCTTCTACTAAATCTGGTGTAGAATCAATATCCTTGATACTATTTCCTTGTGCATCTTGCTGGCCAAAAATTTCTGCCACATTGACAAAGTCCGCTCCAGGATTACCGTTACTTAAGGTCAATTTGATATTTAAACAAACCTCTTGTCCTGGGGCGACTGGTCCCGCTATCACCTTATAAACTGAAGTTGCAGATTGTGGTAACCAACTGTTATTATCATTGGTACTCAACGCCAATCCACTAGGAATTCTATCTACTACGGAGATATTATAAGCATCCACATTCCCTTCATTCGTTACACAAATTTCATAGTCAATATCGTCTCCAATATTAACAATATCAGATTGTGTAGCTGCTAATCGCTTATCTAATGCTAAATCAAAAGTACCTACTTCTATCGTCTCATAATCTGAATCATCTTCATCCGCTGGGTCAGTAATTGCATTATTGATTGGAGTGCCATCATTTCCAAAAATATTATCTGGAGTAGAATCATCATCGCCCGCTGCTAGTCCGCCTGAAGTCATTGACGCTTCCGCAATTTCTGCATTATTGGTAATGCTTGTTCCTGAGAAGGTCGGTGCTAATTGTAAGAAGATATTTAAAGAAGCACTATCGCTTGCCGCAATAAATGGAATTGTTTGTCCTGCTGTAGTTGCCGTTAAACCTGACCAACCTTGAATCGCTACTAAAGACATATCTGTAGGGATATAATCCACGACATCTACATCGTAAGCATCTAAGCTACCTTGATTATAAACGGTAATCGTATATTGAATCACTTCTCCTGGTAACACCCCTGATAACTGACTATCCGCTAAACGCTTGGTTAATGCCAAGTCGAATGTTTGCGTCAATGTAAAGGTTACAGGATCATGGTCATCTTCATCATTCCCTGTATTATTCGTTATATTATCTCCACCGAAAATATCGTCATTAAAGTCAGCATTTGGTGTAGAATCTGTATCATTATTACCTGCTCCATCATCACTGATTTCCGCCCAAACGGTTAAGCTAGTTCCCATAAATTCTGTATCAACAACTAAGAATAATGGAATCATGTGCATTTCACCGCTCGCTATTCCGCCGTTTGGTAAATCTGCCGCTGTTAAAGTAATAACAACCGTACTATCGTTAATCTGCGTCCAACCATTTGCATTAACCGTACTTAAAGACGTTCCATCAGGAATATTTGCCGTGATTTCAATAAAATCAGCGGTTGTATTTCCTTGATTGAAAATAGTCACTTTTGTTTCTACTTCTTCTCCTGCATTAATAGAGACCGCTTGTCCTGAAGCAGCAGTTAAAGTTAAAGCTAAATCAAAGTCATTCGGGATAATGGTTAACGCTGCACTAGCTTGATCATCCTCTGTACTATCCTCATTAGCTGGTGTAGAATCTAAATCTTTAATATTTTCTACACTACCAATTTCATTAAAGGATTGGATTTCCGCAATATTTTGAATAGCTGTTCCTGTAAAGGTCGGCTCAACAATTAAATTAATGTCTACAGCAATACTATCACCCGCTGCTAAAGGTCCCGTAATATTATAGCGAAGGTCTCCGTTCACAAGACTCCATCCTACATTGAGGCTATCTACATAAACTAAGCCTGTCGCTGGGTAATCATTAATATTAATATCAGATACATCGGTATTTCCTTGGTTATATACCCAAATCGTATAGGATACCATCTCTCCTGGTCTAACAGAAGTAGACTGTCCAGCTGCTAATACTTTGTTCAATGCTAAATCGTATAATTGAACATTGAAGAATACTGGATCATGGTCATCTTCATCATTATTTGTCCCATCTGTTACATTATCTGTAGCAGAATTTGGCACACCTCCAAGGTCATCTGTTAAGTCTGTATTTGGTGTAGAATCATCATCTGTGTTGGCTCCATCATCTGAGATTTCTGCAAATAAGGTTAAATTATCTACTCTAACATTTTCATTAATAGCTATTTGTAACATCACCATGACCATGCTATCTGGTTGTAATCCACCTGCTGGTAAACCGTTGCCTGATGTTAAAGTAATTTGAACCGTTGAATCATTTAAGATAGTCCATCCTAATAAATTCGCTGCATTCAAGCTTACTCCTGCTGGTAAGGCTTGTGTAATCGTGATATTATCTGCATTTAATGTGCCTTGGTTGAATACGGTGATTTTAACATCTGCTGTATCTCCTGGAACAATATTTTCAGATTGACCCGGTGCTAATTCTTCAATTAAAGCAAGGTCAAAGATTTGTCCAATTGTAATCGGTGCAGGGTCATGATCATCTTCATCACCATTACTATTATCTGTTACATTATCTCCTCCATAAGGATCGCTATTCGTAGCATCAGGTGTAGAATCCTGATCTGTAACTGGGTTTCCATTCTGGTCGGTTGCACCGCCAATTTCAGCAGCTACTACCAAGCTAGTTCCCATGAAAGTAGGCTCAATATTTAACCCTAAAGTAATCATCACCATGCTATCTGCTTCGACTCCACCTACTGGTAATTCTCCATCTGCTACGGTTAATAAAGTATAAGCAATACTATCATTTACGACTATCCAATTTGGATCATCTAAAGTTAAGCCTTCAGGGATATAAGCATAGATTCTAATAGAGTCTGCTGCAATATCTCCTTGGTTCGTTACTTTTATTTTAGTCGTCACACTATCTCCTGGTAATAAATTACCTGTTGTTACTAATTCATTGGTCAATGCCAAATCAAAATATTCTACGCTTACACTAACAGGGTCTTCATCATCCTCATCCGTTGGTGGAATTTGGTCAATACTATCATCCGTAGCCGTATTCACCTCTCCACCTGCATCATTGTTTCTAACATCATCAGGTGTAGAATCTTGGTCATTATTTTGTCCGTCTGCTGAAATTTCTGCATTGAAAACAAATTCAGTTGCCGTTACATTTGCGTCCAACACAACTTGTAAAGTCAACATTACCATACTATCCGGCGCTAAGCCTCCTGCTGGTAATAAACCATTTCCTACTGTCAATAAAATCTGAGCAGTAGAATCATTCAACGCCGTCCAGCCCATTGCATTCCCTGCGTTAAGCGTTACGCCCGCAGGTAGGTATTGCGTTATTTCAATCGTATCTGCGTTTAACGTTCCTTGGTTGGTTACTTTTACTTTAATATCAACCGTTTCGCCTGGACGAACGATATTTGCTTGTCCTGGTGCTAACGTTTCGATTAAAGCAAGGTCAAATATTTGTCCAACTGTAATCGTTGCTGGATCATAATCATCTGAACCATCTATTAAGGTTACATCATTATCATTTCCATCTGGCGTACTATTTCCATCTTCACTATTTGGTGTAGAATCTTCGTCGTCTTGATTTAAAGCATTCGTTGCTGCACTAATTTCTGCATTATTAGTAATGCTAGTCCCCATGAAATTAGGTGCAATTTGTAGTGCAATATCTACAGAGTCTGTTGCTCCAATCGCCAATCCTCCTGCAAAAGTATATTCATTGCTTGTCCAATTTGGATCCGCTAATATCAAATCAGAAGGAATGATGTCTTTCACCGTTACACTAGTGGCAGTTACAGCTCCTTGGTTATAAATATAAATTCGGAAAGTAGCCGTATCACCTGGCAGATAAGCATTATTACCAACTAATACTTTCGTTAAGGCAAGGTCAAATAATTGTCCGACTGCAATGGATGCAGGATCATGATCATCTTCATCGCCATTGCTACTGTCTGTAATATTATCTCCACCAATTACATCTGTATTATCACTATCTGGTGTAGAATCTACATCTGAAACAGGCTCGCCATTCTGGTCAGTTGCACTACCTATTTCTCCAACTACTGTTAATTCCATTCCTGTAAACGCTGGATCAATCATTAATCCAATCGTCACCATCGTCATGCTATCTGGTAATAAACCACCGACTGGTAATTCACCATCCGCTACCGTTAATAAAGTATAAGCGACACTATCATTAACAATTACCCAATTTGAATCATTCACTAATAGACTATCCGAAGTATAAGCATATACTCTGATTGAGTCTGCTGGGATTTCTCCTTGATTAAATACCTTGATTTTAGCCGTTACACTATCCCCACTCATGATTGCTCCTGTAGTGGTTATTTCTGTAGTTAATGCTAAATCGAAGTATTCGACCATTACCATCGTTGGATCTTCATCATCTTCATCTGTTGGAGGTGTTTGGTCAACGATGTCATCCGTTGCGGTATTTACATCACCACCAGCATCATTGGTTCTATTATCATCTGGCGTAGAATCAATGTCATTATTTGCACCATCTTCAGAAATTTCGGCGTGGAAAATAAATTCTTGTGCTGTTACATTTTCATCCAAAATCACTTGTAAGCCTAACATCACCATACTATCTGGTGCCAATCCTCCTATTGGTAAGCCATTACCAGCCGTTAATTGAATCATTGCCGTAGAATCATTAATCGCCATCCACCCCATTGGGCTTGCCATATTTAAAATAGCACCCGCTGGTAAATATTGCGTTAATTCAATAAATGACGCACTTAATGTTCCTTGGTTGGTTACTTTAACTTTTAGGTCAACTGTTTCTCCTGGACGAACAAGGTTTGCTTGCCCCGGTGCTAACGTTTCAATTAATGCTAAATCAAAGATTTGATTCACATCCACCGTTGCAGGGTCATAATCATCGCTACCATCCGTTGCCGCTAAATCATTATCATTGCCATCTGGTGCACTATTTCCATCTTCACTATTTGGGGTAGAATCTTCATCGGTTTGATTCAACACATTCGTTGTGGCACTAATTTCCGCATTATTTGTAATGCTCGTTCCACTAAACGTTGGTGCAATTTGTAGAGCAATATCTACACTATCCATTGCGCCCGCTACTAAACCGCTGTTGAATGTATACGTACTATCCGCATTCCAATTCGCATCCGCTAAAATCAATCCATTAGGAATAATATCCTTAACGGTGACGCTTGTTGCATCAATCGTTCCTTGGTTATGGATATAGATGCGGAAAGTAACTGTATCTTTTGGTTGATAAATACTACCATTATCAACTAATACCTTCGTTAAAGCTAAATCATAAGGTTGACGAACCGTAATTGGTTCTGAATCATGATCATCTTCATCTCCATTAGAACTATCAATTAAGTCATTTCCACCAAAGTTATCTCCAGGTAAAGCATCTGGATTTGAATCCTTATCTGTTGGTGCAGTTGTTCCTGCATTTCCATCATTATCTGCCGCCGCAATTTCTGCCGTATTGGTTAAACTCATTCCTGTGAAGGATGGGTTCACTCTGAAACTAACTGGTACTGAAATACTATCTCCTGCCGCTAATGGCGTATTAATAATATATCCAGGGTTAGAACCGCCAAACTGAAACCAATTTGGATTAATCGAAGGAATATTGATAAATTCTAAATCTGGTGTTAAGTAATCTACTAACTGAATACCTTCAGCAGTCAAAGTTCCTTGGTTATAAATGGTTATTAAGTAACTCACTGTATCTCCTGGACTTACGGTAGTATTTTGACCAATCGCTAAAGTCTTCTTTAAAGCAAGGTCAAAAGTATGTCCTAAAGTAATCGTCGCAAGATCATGATCGTCTTCATCATTATTGTTATTATCAACAACATTATCTCCTCCAACAATATCATCGTTCACTCCATCAGGCGTAGAATCTTGATCTGTTACTGGGTTACCATTATTATCTGTTGCAGTTCCAATTTCTGCAACTAAAATTAATTCTGCTCCTGTAAATGCTGCATCAATTTCTAAACCAATCGTGACCATAGTCATCTCATTTGGTTCTAATCCGCCTGCTGGTAGTTCTCCGTCTGCAATAGTTAATACCGTATAAACGGTACTATCATTTACCACAATCCAATTAGGATCATCTAGCATCAACCCATCAGGTAAATAAGCATATACTCGAATAGAATCTGCTGGAATGTCTCCTTGATTGAAAACCGTCATTTTAGCAGTCACGCTATCCCATACTGCGATAGGCGAAGCGGTTAATATTTCCGTCGTTAAGGCTAAATCGAAGTATTCCACCGTCACCATCGTTGGATCTTCATCATCTTCGTCTGTTGGTGGCGTTTGGTCAACGATATCATCTGTAGCTGTATTGACATCTCCACCAGCGTCATTTGTTCTATTATCATCTGGCGTAGAATCTATATCATTATTTTGACCGTCCTCAGAAATCTCTGCGTGGAAAACGAACTCTGCTGCTGTTACATTTGCCTCTAATACTACTTGGAGTGTCAACATCACCATACTATCTGGTGTTAAACCTCCTGCTGGTAATAAACCATTTCCAACTGTTAATAAAATTTGAGCCGTTGAGTCATTTAAAGCAGTCCAACCCATAGCATTTGCTGCATTTAAAGTTACGCCTGCTGGTAAGTATTGCGTTAACTCAATGGTATCTGCATTTAAGGTTCCTTGGTTGGTTACTTTTACTTTAATATCTACTGTTTCGCCTGGACGCACTACATTTGCTTGTCCTGGTGCTAGTGTTTCGATTAAAGCCAAATCAAATACTTGCGTAACATTGACAAAGACAGGATCATGATCATCTTCATCATTATTCGTACCATCGACTACATTATCTGCCCCTACTATATCATTATCTGTACTGTCTGGAGTTGAATCAATATCCGTTACGGGGTTACCGTTTTCATCTGTAACACTACCTATTTCTGTATTGACTAATAAAATATCTCCCATGAAAGTAGGCTCAATATTGAATCCTACCGTTATCATAGTCATACTATCCGCTAATAATCCGCCATTAGGTAATTCACCATCTGCAACTGTTAATAAAGTATAAGCTACACTATCATTGACAATTACCCAATTAGGATCATCTAAGGCCAATCCATCAGGAATATATGCATAGATTCTAATAGAATCTGCCGCTATGTCCCCTTGGTTGAATATTTTTATTTTAGTCGTAATACTATCGCCTGGCATGACATCTCCTGCTGTCAATAATTCATTCGTTAAGGCTAAATCGAAAAATTCAACCGTCACCATTGTTGGATCCTCATCATCTTCATCTACAGGAGCTATTTGGTTCACAATATCATCAGTCGTTGTATTGACAACTCCACCAGCATCATTCGTTCTAATATCATCTGGTGAAGAATCATGATCATTATTAATACCATCCTCAGAAATCTCTGCGTGGAAAACAAATTCACTAGCTGGAGAATTCGGATCTAATACCACTTGTAAAGTCAACATCAGCATGCTATCTGGTGCTAATCCACCTGCTGGTAAACGTCCATTTCCAACCGTCAATAAAATCTGAGCAGTCGAATCATTTAAGGCAATCCAATTCATAGCATTCGCTCCGTTTAAGGTCGCACCTGCTGGAAGGTATTGCGTGATTTCAATGAAATCTGCGTTAATTGTTCCTTGGTTAGTAATTTTCACTTTAATGTCTACCGTTTCACCTGGAGCTACTACACTTGCTTGTCCTGATGCTAAAGTTTCAATTAAAGCTAAATCGAAGAATTGCCCAACTCTTACTATTGCTGGATCATAATCATCCGAACCATCTGTGGCAGCAATATCATCATCATTACCATCTGGTGCATTACCGTTTCCTTCACTTGCAGGGTTTGAATCTGCATCGTCTCCTCCGTCTTCTACGATTTCTGCATTATTCGTAATACTTGTACCCATGAAACCTGGTGCAATCTGTAAACTAATGTCTACAGAATCCAAACTTCCTGCTGCAATTGTATTCGGGAAAGTATAAGAGCTATCTGCTGCATTCCATGCTGCATCCGCTAATATCATATCCGATGGGATATAATCTTGTACTTTAATTGTATTTGCTGCTGTATTTAAATCTCCTTGGTTATATACGTAGATTCTAAAAGTAGCGGTATCGCCTGCTGCATAATCAGAACCTTTGTCAACTAAAATTTTCGTTAATGCTAGGTCATATACATTCGGAATAATTGTTACCGCAACATTTGCTTGATCATCCTCGGTCGCATTATCATTATCTGGAGTAGAATCTAAATCTTCTGGGCCTTCTACACTACCAATCTCGTTAAAGGATTGGATTTCTGCCACGTTGACTAAAGATGTTCCATTAAATGTCTCCTCAATAACAAAATTAACAGCAAATGAAATACTATCTCCTGCCGCTAATGGGCCTGCAATATTATAGCGAAGGTCTCCATTAACAATTCCCCATCCAGTATTAATACTATCCGCATATACTAAACCAGTCTGAGGGAAATCATTGATATTAATATCAGATACGTCTGTATTTCCTTGGTTGTATACCCAAATGGTATAAGCTACTCTATCTCCTGGGCTAACAGTTGTCGATTGGCCATCTGCTAACACCTTATTCAATGCTAAATCATATAATAATACATTAAATAATACAGGATCATGATCATCTTCATCAAGGATATTATTATCTACTACATTATCTGTTGGCGTATTTGGTACTCCTCCTATATCATCTGTTAAATCAGTATTTGGTGTAGAATCTTCATCCGTATTTGCTCCATCATCTGAAATTTCTGCAAATAAAGTTAAATCGTCTACTCTAATATTTTCATCAAATGCTACTTGTAGCATCACCATCACCATACTATCTGGTTGTAAGCCTCCTACTGGTAAGCCATTGCCTGACGTCAAGGTAATTTGTGCCGTTGAATCATTTAAAATAGTCCATCCTAAAAGATTTGCGGCATTAACCGTTACTCCTGCTGGTAAGGATTGTGTAATGGTTATACTATCTGCATTTAAAGTTCCTTGGTTAAATACGGTGATTTTAATATCTGCTGTATCTCCAGGAACTACATTATCTGACTGACCTGGTGCAAAGTCTTCGATTAAAGCTAAATCAAAGGTTTGATTAACCGTAATTCCTTGTTGATCATGGTCATCTTCGTCACCACCTCTTGTGCCATCTTGATTTATTTGGTTATCTTCATTATCCACTCCTTCTCCATCTCCATTACCGTCTATCGCATCTGGCGTAGAATCGCTATCATCTCCTGAGTCCGCACTAATCTCTGCCCAGTTCATGATACTTGTGCCCATGAAGTCTGCATTGACCACTAAGCGAATATCCACCGTCGCACTTATGCCTACTGCTATGCTTGGGATGATGTAGGTGGAATCTGCGTTCCAATCTCCTGCATTGCCTGTTAACGCTGCCGTGTTAATTGCTGCATTAAAGGTCATGTCTGCTGGTACGTAATCTGTAATTTCTGTATTCGTTGCAGTTAATGTACCTTGGTTAGAAACCGTTATGGTGAAATTAACGGTATCTCCTGCATTAACAGTTGCACTCTGACCTATTGCTAACGTTTTTGCTAAAGCTAAATCAAATGTCTGTTCAACTGGCACACTTGCTGGGTCATAATCATCACTTCCATCTACTGCTGCAATATCATTATCATTACCATCTGGTGCGTTTCCATTCGCCTCACTTGCTGGGCTCGAATCTACATCATCTCCTCCATCTTCTACAATTTCTGCGTTATTGGTGATTGAAGTGCCCATGAAACTTGGCTCAATTCGTAAACTAATGTCTACTGAATCTAAGCTTCCTACCGCAATAGCGTTCGGGAAAGTATAAGAGCTATCCGCTGCATTCCATGCTGCATCTGCTAATATCATATCCGATGGAATGTAATCTTGTACTTTTACTGTATTCGCATCCGCATTTAACGTTCCTTGGTTATAAACAT
>JAFMDF010000610.1 GCA_017857395.1 Bacteroidota bacterium
TTTCAAAAAGAAGGAGAAGTAAAACTTTAAAATTAGCATAAGAGACTTAGAATATCTACAAAAAGTTTCTTAAGCGCTGAATTTTTTATTTTTACGATTCTTTTTTAGTTGAAAATTGATACTCGAAAATTTTAAATTGAAAATTGTATAATTACTTAATTCGATTCATCAGTTCATCTAATTTTCGATAAGTACCGAAAGGAATGACTACTTTTCCTTTTCCTTTTTTGTCGGCTTTTATTTGGACTTTAACGCCAAAAAAGGAACTGATCTCATCTTCTATTTTTCGGATTTCTTCAGCATAAGGATTTGCTTGTTTCGTTTTTGATTTAGAAGGACTTCTATCTTTAATGCTTGCAACTAGTTTTTCTGTAGCTCTAACAGAAAGGTCATTCTTTTTGATTTCGCTTAATACAAATAACTGCTCTTCAATATATTCTAAGCCTTTAATAGCCTTGGCATGTCCTTCTGAGATTTGCTTATCTCGTAGAGCCGTTACAATATCAGGCGGCAATTCTAGCAAACCCATTTTATTAGTAATGGTTGTTCGCCCTTTTCCTAATCTATTGGCTAAATCTTCGTGTGTTAAGTTGCATTCCCGCATCAATCGCTTGTAGGTAATCGCAACTTCAACAGGGTTTAAGTTTTCTCTTTGAATATTTTCGACCAATGCCATTTCAAGCATTTCTTGGTCATTATCTACCGCCCTAATATAAGCTGGAATTTCTTCTAAACCAGCCATTTGTGAAGCTCTCCAACGTCTTTCTCCAGCAATTAATTGATAATTTCCTGAAGGCATTTTTCGAACAGTAATTGGCTGAACTAATCCATGAACTTTCAAAGAGACCGCTAATTCTTTGAGTGCGTCTTCATTAAAATCAGTACGAGGATTAAATGGGTTAGCCTCTATAGAAGCGATTGCAATATTGGCTACAGAGTTAGCTAGTTCTTTGACGGTTTCTTGTTCTGCTGGAGTTGGGATAAAGGATACCCTAGATTTTCTTTTGATATTGCCTCGAAGATTGCTCTTCATTTTATCAAGGTCTAGCTTCTTCGCCATTTCAATGTTTTTTTAATAAGATGTTTTAGTATAGTTCTCTACTTACAGAATGATTTGCTAAATCTCCAAGATTTAGTTAAATCTAAACCATTGAGGTCTAATCTGAAATAGATTTACTAAATTCTGAAAATTTAGCAAATTGGGGTTTTTAGCTTATCTAAACCGAAAATTTCTTGGGTTTGATTGAAATAGCGTTAATTCCAATTAAACTTTTGCTTTAACTAACGTACTTCCTCTAAGCGGCGCATTATTCTTGTGTAAAAATTCTTTAGCCAAATTTAAAAAATTGACGGAACCTTTACTAGTCGTATCATACATGATAACAGGCTGATGTAAACTTGGCGCTTCTCCAATTCTTGAATTTCTATGAATGACTGTTTTAAAAACATAGCCCTCAAAATTCTCTTTAATTTCATTCACCACGATATTAGCTAATCTCAACCGTTTGTCATACATACTTAATAAGACACCTTCTATTTCTAGTTCAGGGTTCAATTGAGCCTGAATTAATTCAATCGTATCTTGTAATTTACTCAAGCCTTCTAAGGCAAAAATCTCACATTGCACAGGAATCAAGACCGCATCTGCAGCACTTAAGGCATTTACTGTGATTAAACCTAAGGAAGGCAAACAATCAATAAAAACATAATCAAAATCATCTTTAACCTTGTCAACGACCTTTTTTAGAATGAATTCTCGTTGAAATTTGCTAACCAAAGCAAGTTCTGCATTCACTAAGTCAATACTTGACGGAATGATATAAAGATTAGGGGTATCCGTTTTAACGACGCAAGTCTTTGGGTCAACTCCTTCATTGACCATCAAATCATAAGTACTGCCTTCTGGTTCATCATGGAAAACACCCACTCCAGAAGAGGCATTTGCTTGCGGATCCATGTCTATAATTAAAACTTTCTTTTCCAATACGGCTAAACACGCTGCTAAGTTAATAGTAGTGGTTGTTTTTCCGACACCGCCTTTTTGATTGGCAATTGCAATTACTTTACCCATTTTTTGTTTTTTGTGTAGGTTTTATTGGCGAATGTAAGTCCGCCTTTCCCAAAAGCAAAGCTTAGAATTTACTAAACCGTAACACTTTTTCCAATATCCAGCAAAATTAAGTCTTTTCCTGCATCCTCAAAAGCCTTTTGTGCAGCTTCTTTATCTATTTTTATAAAACCAAAAGTATCATAATGACAACCGAGTACTTTATTGCATTCAACAAAGTCGCTAGCAATGACTGCTTGCTTCACATCCATCGTGAAATTATCGCCAATCGGCATTAGAGAAATATCCACTTTTGGACACAGCATAGGAATCAATTTCATGTCCATCGTCAAAGCAGTATCCCCTGCAAAATAGATACATCCTTCCTCGTTCCAAATCACAAAACCCATAGCTGGCCCAGCATAAGAGCCATCAGGGAAACTAGAAGAATGGATAGCATTGACACACATAATCGTACCAAAATCAAAAGTCCATTTGCCGCCCGTATTCATCGGATGCGTATTTTCCATACCCAATTTATTTGCCCAACTATGTACTTCAAAAGAAGCGATAATCTTTGCGCCTGTTCTTTTGGCGATGGATTCTAAATCTGCGATATGGTCTTGATGCCCATGCGATACGGCAATATAATCAGCAGGAATGCTATCTACATCACAATAGTCCGTGCAGTTTTAAGGGTTTTTTATCCTTAAAACGCGATTGTTGAGA
>JAFMDF010000253.1 GCA_017857395.1 Bacteroidota bacterium
TTATTTCGTGTAATTTATGTATTAATCAAAAATTTGAGCGAACCTAGCGTTATAGCGTAAATAAAGTTTGTAAGGACAAAAAGTAACAGTACCTTTTTGCCAGTCAAATTCTTATTTACAATTTCTTTTATTCTCTTCATTTCTTATTTTTTAATTTCATGTGCTTAATTCAAATCAAACGTTTTATGAATATCTTCAGAAGATTGAAGTAAGGTTTATTTAAGAGGGGGGCGATATATTTCCCTCGGATAATCCGACATTCGAACAGTATCTTTTTCTAATTCTTTTAAAGCGTCCTTTGCAATCCATTTCGCTGATTTGCTGTCCATTATTAAAATTTGATTGGCACAATCAATAGCTCGCTTATTCAAATCCTTATTTCGTTTTCCTAAATTCCTTAACGCCCAATTTACCGCCTTTTTCACATACCTTCTTTCATCAGTTGCTGCTCTGATGATTATTGGGAAAAACTGCTTAAAAACTTCATTTGTCGATTTTTTATCTGCCATACAGTAAGCTGCGATGATGGTAAATCCAGCTCTTTTCTCAAATTCTTTTGTTCTGTTTGTCCACTCAATGGATTTGGGTATTGCCAATTTGCTTTTGGCAAATAATCCCATACAGAAGGAGTCGCAAATTTCCCAATTTTCAAAAGTGCTTACCCATTTTTCCATTAATGCTTCTGTCAGGTTTTTAGGATTGAATATCTTACTGCATAGCAATCGAGCTTCGTAAATATTCGTATCAAAAAGCTTGATAGCTAATTCATCATCTTTTGGAATTTTTCTTGCTATTTCCTTTAAATTGCTATGGTATATGCCCAATGCGTTGTTCGAGATAACCCCAAACTTTTGTTCCTTAAATGCCACCTTGTCTGGATTTGCCAGTTTGTTGAGTTCGAATATTATTGCTTCAATTGTCATAGTCACGTATGTTATAATCAGATAAAGATTTTGCCCTTCCTTTTTACGCATTCTGTTGTTCTAACCATTTTAAAATCGCCTGATTTGTTTCCTCTGGCTTTTCTTGCTGAATCCAATGACCACAATCCAAACTGACCACTTCCACATTAGGCACAAATACAGGTAATTTCTCAAACTTCGGAATCATATCCCTTTCCCCATAAATCATGAGTGTGGGTTGTTGGATGATTGGGTTCACATCCGCCAATAAGTGCCAGTTGCGGTCAAGATTTCTGTACCAATTTATACTTCCCGTAAACCCTGTTGGTTCGAAGGCGGAAACAAAAACAGCCAGTTCGCTGTCGCTCATTATCGGCTCGCCGAGCGGTTTTTCTGCTCTTGCAAGATTAATCATCAACATTCCTGGTTCAGGAGGTGTAGGAGGTACGTTTTTGCGGAACATATTACGAAGGAATTGGGCCGTATTTTCATTCAATATAGCGTCTGCGACTCCTGGCTGTCGATTGAAGTGAACAAAATAGAAGTCTTCGCCAAATATTTCTTCCATGAATTCAATCCAAGGTCTTTCTCCACGCTCCTGATAAGGCAAAGCCAAGTTTATTACCTTATTTACCCGTTCTGGATGTAATAGTGCAAGTCCCCAAACTACATTTGCACCCCAATCATGACCGACAAAGGTAGCATCTTCGTATCCGTAGTAATCGAGAAGTGCGACGAGGTCACTCGATAAGTGTTTAATGTCGTAATCAGTTACTTCAGTCGGACGGGATGAGTTGCCATACCCCCGCTGATTTGGGACAATGACATGGTAGCCCGCTGCGGCAAGAGCTGGTATCTGATGACGCCAAGTGAACGCATGCTCTGGGAAGCCGTGACAAAGTACGATAGCTTTCTCGGCATTATGTTGACCTGCCTCAAATACTTCGAGTTCTACACCATTGACTGAAATCATAGTAGGTTTTGGAAATCCGCTTGGATTAGACCTTTTGTTAATTAAGTTTGTCATGCTTTCTTTTTATTGTTTAAAAATTAATTTGATGCAAACGTAGAACTGGTCGGTGACAACCCCATGTCAAGGGTTACAAAAAATTAATGATATTTGTCAAAATACGCTTGTAAAGTCATTTTATTTTTTTAATTATTGCTTATCTATTAGAAACTGGTCTAATTTTTTTTTCGAAACCGAGAATGTCAACACCTTTCTAAATGCATACATTTTTTCAGGAAACGGGGCATAATCATATAAATATTTGATGATTTCAAGCCTGTCCCCATCCATAGTTAATACCGATACGATTTGTTGCAACTGATTCATTGACAAGCATTTTTTTGCTATATATATTTTTGCTGCCCGCTTTTGTGCGTTTGCAAATGTTTGCTCTTTAATTGCGGTCAAAATATGTGAGAATTCTTCGGCACCAGTATTACAGTCATTTTCAGTAGGAATAGTAGAAGGATACCCCCCGTTAGGATTGTGCTCATATTCTAAACTCCCATCTTTCGCCTGGGTATTATGGTAAAGTCTGATTACATAAGAAAATGTAAAGAAGGAATCGTAAATTTTGGCAAAATTATTCTTGTCAATGATTTTAGGATATGCCGCCATGCAAAGCTGAAATTTTAATTCATCATTGGGCAAATAGTAACATACATCTTGTAATTGCCGGGTGGTGCTCCATTCATTTAAAAAGTATTGGGTCGCATTATTATATCGAACTTGATGGTTTTGACTTGATTTAATAGACCGCATACAGGCGCTAAACTTATCGCTAGAATGTGCTCCATTATTCTGTGCTAAACCTTGTTTGTGCATTGATAAAATTAGTATCAATGCAAATAGGAGGATCGCTATTTTTTTCATTTTCGAATAATTTTAATTATTGGATGTGTTTTTAGATTTTTTTCTTGGAAAATAAAATGAATAGATTTTATCTCTTTTTCATACTTCAAAGATAAAGCAAGGGATAGGTAGGGGCGGTCCGATTTATAAATCGGAACTTATTTAATGACGATTGTTTCACCACTTCTTTCCAGTAAGTCTTCGGCGGCTTCTCCATCATTTTTTAAAGAAAGTATTGAAAATTGTTTTGGAATTAAATCCATTATGGTAGGGTAGTGCGAAAATGGGTAAATATTATTGGAGAAGTCGGTGGCCTTTGATTTGAAAACTTCAAGGCGGTAAGCCTTAATAAAATAGTTTTTGGCGTATGCATTATACAAATTGTTGTGCATTTTTAATACCATCTATCTGGCAAATAAAAATTCATCCCTGTCTTTTTGCCCGTCGAACGCTTATTTATAATTTCCTTTATGCGCTTCATTTTTAATAGGTGATAAGACTTGTCAATATTGTTACCCAAGTAGCGATATACCAATAATCCAAAAGTAAAAGATAATATATAGATTCAAGATTTAATGCACTCCTATAAAATTACTTACACAAGCAGTAAAAGCTATTCATTAAATTTACTTCACCACCTCTTTCCAATAAGCCTTCGGTGTCTTCCCCATCATTTTTTTAAAGAAAGTATTAAATACCGTTTTGGAATTAAATCCACTATCGTAGGCTAACGCAAGCAACGTCAAGTGTTGTTGAGCAGGGTCAGCGGCTTTTGATTTGAAAGCTTCCAAGCGGTAAGCGTTGACAAATTGGGAAAAGTTTTTTTCGAAACCTTCACTCAATAATTGAGATAAATGATTGGAAGGGATGCCCAAAATTTCGGCTAAACTTCGGATGCTCAAACTAGGGTCAAGGTGAGGTTGCTCGGTATCCATCAACGTCTCTAATTGCTGTCGATATTGTTTCAAGGTCGCTTCATCAAATAAAGGCTTTTTATATTTTCTTTTGGAAAAATCAATACTTGACCTTTTTCCAAAAATCTGTTGCATCAATTCTTGAAAGCGGGGAGTTGAACGGAGTGGTTTGAGCATAGGTTCGGGATAGAGATAGGGCATCATTGGTAATCGTTGCCCAATCCCTTTTTCAATTAGATCTAGTGCCGCCTCTTGATTGCCCATCATTGTATGGCAGAGAATTAGGAAATCTAGCGCACTTCCCATCGAATCCGTTTGCAGGGCTGCTTTCAGTTTTGTGATACCTGCTTCTGCTTCCAAAATATTTCCTAAAGCAGCATTTGCCAAGGTAACACCTCCTAATTTCAATAGCCCTCCTTGTTCATCTTCAGGGAGGTTTTGAAAGAATGCCCTACCTTCTTCTTTTCTGCCCATCAATAATAAAGCTCCTCCCCAATATATCCCTGATAACGAATATTCGGGTTTCAAACTATAACTTTTTTCAAAGCAAACAATCGCTTTTTTATACTTTTCTTGTAAGTAAAAAATAAATCCTTTTAAGTGATAAGTGATGGCAGAGAAAGGATCCAATTGTACCGCTGTTTCAATGTATTGTAAGGCAGCATCTAATTTCCCTTCTGCGGAAAGCGTTGAAGCCATGCTCTGGTAATAATCAATAACAGGGCGTACCTCCTGCACTTTGTTCAGATGACGATAGGCACTTTCAAAGTCCCAATTTTGTAAAAAGGCAATCCAAGACAGATTCAATTGAGATTCAGGTAAATCTTTGTCCAATTCAATCGCTTTATCCAGAAAGGGCTGTCCTTTTGCAAAAGCTTCACCAGCAGGTACTTGCCCAGTTGTTCCAAGTATAGCATATCCTTGATGTACGCCCAAATAGGCTAAAGCAAAATTAGGTTGAGCCGCTATTACCTGCTCTAAAATTGAAATCCCCTTTTCAAGATTAGGTTTATTCATTTTTAGTAAATGATACTTTCCTTTTAGGTACAGTTTATAATTTTCAACAGAGATATCTGAGGCATCTACTAACCGGTCTCCTATGTCAAAATGCCCAAGATGTTCTCGTAATTTATCCGCAATCAACAAACTGATTTCATCTTGTACGGCAAAAATGTCTTCCATCGACCTATCAAAAGTCTCTGACCAAAAATGAGCATCCTCCTTCACATCAATCAGCTGCGCCGTTAGCCGCATTTTATTTCCAGACAAGCGAATACTGCCTTCTAAAATGGTAGAAACATTGAGTTCTTTGCCAATTTGTCCAATAGGAATGTTTTTATTTTTAAAAAAGAAAGAAGAAGTTCTAGAAGTAACTTTTAGCTCCTTGATTTTGGCTAAGGCATTGATGATTTCTTCGGTCATTCCATCACTAAAGTATTCGTTATCGGCACTAGTACTCATATTGACAAAAGGAAGAACCGCAATAGTTTTTGTTTGCTGTTTTTTCTTCTCCTTGAGTTCCGAATTGGCTGGAATTTTGATACCCTCATTGCTTACTGAAAAAACTTCAATCGGGTTTTCAATATTTTTAAATTCAAAATGCCCTAAAGACTTGGTTGAAATTTGGGGTTGATTTTTGAGTTCCTCATTTAATTTTCCAGAAAGTAACACTCCACCAGCAACGCCCATGCTTTCAATTCTAGAAGCTACATTTACACTATCTCCATAAATTTCCGTTCCATCAAAAACTATATCGCCAATATGCAAGCCAATCCGTAAAGGAACGGGATCTCCTATTTGTAATGCTTTCTGAATAGCTATAGCACATGCTACGGCTTGTACGCCACTTTGAAAAACACTTAGGGTACCATCTCCAAAATATTGCAAAATTTCTCCGTTGAATATTTCATGATACTTTTGAAATGCTTCTCGATGGTGGGCTCTCACGGCTGCAGCAGCATTTTCATTTTGCTGCATCAAAGCAGTATATCCGACGATGTCGGTAAACATAATAGCAGCGAGGCGGCGAATTTTGTCGGGTTTCTTCAAGGGCATGTTTTTGGCGTTTTTATTGGCAGCAAAAGTAATACCTTTTTGGTGAAGCCTTTAACCTTTTACCTACATGCGGTTGTCTTTGTGGTACTGGGCAAGACTCTGATAGCCTTTTATTATTGACTAATCCTTACAATACTTCCATTTGATTTATTGAGGTCATTTCGTTCAATTAATGCAATTATATCTCCACTTGGAAGTTGCTTTATTGTTCTGACTCTGCCCTCGATATTCAATCCAAAAGTTTCCTTAGTTTCTCGGTTATACTTCATCAATCTTCTATAGGCTAGGGAACCGAAAAGAAAATAATCGTTCCAATCCGAGATATTACTTCCATTAACTTTTAACAGACATGCAGGAGCAATAGCTTGACCTCCGTCATTTGTTGGAACTGTCCAATAATGTTCTGGAAAAACCGTGAATTTAGCAGCCGAATCTTCGGAAATTGTAGAAACCCATGCTCCATCATAATTAATGCCATTAGAAAAAAGTGGCCAGCCATAATTTTTTTCCTTTTCTATTATATTGAATTCATCCCCACCTTTAGGGCCATGTTCAACTCCAAAAAGAGTATTGGTTGATTCGTCAAAATATAAACCTTGCACATCTCTATGACCATAACTCCAAATTGTTGTAGGGGATTCCAGACTATCAAAAATTGGATTGTCAGCGGGAATGCTCCCATCCTCCATTAACCTATGAATCTTGCCAGCATCGTGATTGAAGTCTTGTGCATATAAAACAGGGTTTGAACTAGATGACCAGTTTGAATTTCCAATATTTAGAAAGAAGTGAGTATCATCCTCCCATACTATCCTCATTCCATTCCCAGTATAATCTTGGTTCCTTGCTGTGAAAATAATTTCAAATTGAGTAGCTGTGTTTTGCTGTATTTTTAGTCGAGATACCATTGCTAAGCCTTCAGGGTTTAAGTAGGAAATATAAATCCAAGGATTGGTTGAATAGTTAGGATGAATACTTATATCCATTAGTCCCCCATGCAAAATTGCAGGAATTCCTGGGGTACCAAAAGTTGCAACCTCTGGCATTCCACCTATCTCGGTTTGATTGCCGTCTTTAAGGTGGAACATCTTTCCAACTCTATCTGTAATAAAGTATTCATTTTCTTCAACAATGGCTATTCCATACGGAATGGTGAATCCATGTGCAATTGTATCTAAGGAAAAAGAATCATTACTAATAGGGTAAGGCGAATTTGGGACTTTAATGATACTAGTATTGCAGCTAATTAAACCGCCAAACAAAAGTAAAGCAAATATTATTCTATTCAATTTCAAAGTTTTATTTTGATTTTTAGTATTTTTTAAATTACTCATAACATTGGTGTAATTAACATAATCTCGTTTAGAAACTATCAACATTTTACACTCGATTAACACTTGTTTTTCTTGCTTTAACTATTTTAATCCCATAGAATAACAGCGTAATAATCAATGCTATAAAATATATGGTAGTTGTTATACTCTTCACAATTGAAAAAATATTTGTAGTGCCCATTGAAATCTCCGTTAAATTAGGATAGTCGTTCAGCATTTTGATAATGCCAAAATTCTCTAAATAATCAGCTATTCCAGCAATTATTGGCAGAAAGCATAAGTAGAAAAAGGTAGTATTTAATTTGTTTAATTTTTTCAAAAAATAGGCAATCAATAAACAATAACTTATGCCAAACAGAAAAGGATAAATCATATCTATCGGTAGCTGGTTATACAAATAAACGGCTCGTCCCTCTACTCCTAGAGTTTCAAAGAGCGTGCTTACATATGTTGAATTGTATCCTGTCGGCATCATGTCCAATAAATTCATCCCATTAGAAAATGCCATTGTTTTTGGGATGGTTATTAGCAGCATGATAGCGTAAATGAGATTGGTAAGGACAAAAAGCAATAGTACCTTTTTGCCAGTTAAATGCTTATTTATAATTTTCTTTATACGTTTCATGTCTTGTTTTAAATCAATATTTAATGGAGCAAACATAAGGTTAAAGTGATTACCCCGTTATAAAGAATAGACAAAGATGGAATAATAGCAGACAGAGAAGATTGTATAACCAAATTTAATAGATTTAGGATGACGAAGAAATTTGTCCAGCACTTTCCTAGTGCTGGACAATTCAGCAGATTTAATCTGTCTTTTCTGGTAAATAAGATAATTCTGGTCGATGCCTACCGTTCATTATTTCTGTACCTTTAATGACAGTTAGCCATTCTGCCACTAAAGCGTCCCATTCTGCCCCTTTGAGTTTTTCATTATTACTAGCATCTCTTTGTGCCATATCTACAGCGTTTTTAGCTCTTGTAACGGCAATAAAACCCGCTTGTTCATCACTACTAAGCACATATTGATAAATGCCATAATGGTTATCGACTCCATTTTTCTGAAAAAAGGCTTTGAATTTTTTAAATAATGCCTGCATTTTTTCAGCATCTTCTGGGGCGTAGCTATACTTCGTCCATCTTACGTAAAGTTGGTCACTTAAATCTGTGCCTTCAGGATGTAAAATAGAAAGGTCAGCACGAAGCAAAACTGCTCGTTGTTTAACCCATTCTAAGTATTCGGGATGGTTCAATCGTGCATAATTGGCTTCCCCTATTTCCTTTTTTTGGTTTTCAGGAGAAAAAGCCTGATAAATTTTGTCTAAATCTGCAAAAGATTCCATTGGAAATGCCCAGATAGACTCAAAGTTTTCCCTTGTATTGCCAAACCAATATGGGCCAGCAATGCCTGCTTTTCTGCGCAACTCAACATATTCCTTCGAATCAGCTTCCCATTTAGTGATTTTTTCTGGTTTAACTTTGATGTGATAAATAGCAAATAGTTGGTTGTTCTGGCTGGATAGCATCGAAATGGAGCATAATAGCATGACAACCATGCATGAATACATCTTAAAATGCTTCTTCATAATAAGTAATTTTTTTTAGCGGAATTCCGCTGATGAAAAATGAGGTTATACAAAATATTAAGAGGTAGCCTTATGTTTGTTTAGGGTACGTTTGTGAGGAACCGAACAGGTTTAGAAATAAAAAACTAGGCAGTAGTAGAGAGGTTTTTTTGAGAAATATGTAAAATTATTATAACCTAAGTTAAGGATTTTCAGCGATTATCGGTTTGATTTTTTTTCATTATAAACTAAATTGATAAATAACCAATTATATTTTAGTTAAAAAATACACATAATTCTTAACTAAAATGTAATTATAAATCAATCAGTATATTACGAATTGTTAAAATTCCAAACCGACAAGTGCTGAAGGATTTTTTCTTATGAAAGAGACTAAAGACCCCTTTTATTTTGTTAATCTTTAGAAACTAATTAAGGAATAAAGGCAAAGGTTCGTTACTTTCCTTTCTTTGATATATTTTTTGGAAACATTTCTTCTGGAAAAGGAAAAAGGATAGTAGAATTCTTTTCAGAAGCAATGTTGGCAAGTGTTTGATATAGCCTCAATTTAATAGCAGAAGGAGATTGATCTATGATTTTTCCAGCTTCTAATAACTTTCCAGCGGCTTGTTCCTCCGCAAGTGCAAGGATAATCCTTGCTCTTCTAGACCGTTCGGCCTCCGCTTGATTAGCCATCATTCGCCTCATATTCTCAGGCAATTGGATGTCTTTAATTTTGACGTCGATAACCACAATTCCCCATTCTTTGGTTTCCTTTTCAACAATCGCTTTTATATTCTTCCCCATCTCTTCTCGTTTTGAAAGTATCGTGTCTAATTCTACTTTTCCACAAACATCTCTTAGCGCGGCTTGTGCTAATTGTGTAATGGCAAATGTGTATTCTTCCACTTCCAAAACTGCCTTCACAGGGTCCTCAATCTTAAAAAAAACGACCCCATCAATACTACAGGGTACATTGTCTTCGGTCATCACTTCTTGAGAATCTATATTAAAAGTAATTACTCGAATATCCACAACTTGAATGGTTTCAATAAAAGGAATAATCCATCTAAACCCAGGTTGTAGTGTTTTGATGTATTTACCAAACCTGAATTTTAAAGCTCTTTTGTATTCAAAAATAATGCGTATGCCACCAAGAATAAATAGTCCGATGACGATTCCAATGATTAATAGAGGATTCATTTTAAATGATTTTAGATCCAATAAAGTAATCTAATTTCGCCAATCTTGCTTCGTATCTCTATTTTTTATTTCAAGCCAAAAATTCAAAAAATAAGAAATAGAATTACTTACTTCGTTTATTGGATGCCTTCTAAAAGTACAATAATTAATAATAGTGTCAAAATAGTTCAGCAAATGATATCAACAACATATAGCGATATATCTTTTTTCAAAATCATTTTCTACCACAATCAAAATAATGTTATTAAAAAGGTAAGTTTGTATTAAAAAAATAAATTCTACCAAAATGCTAAATATTCAAAAGATACTAATAGAAGCCTTTGATAAGGAACTAAGAGAGTCCTATGTAAAAACCTTTGGTATTTTAGAACCAGAAAACAGCCATATTCTTTCGTGGTTTGGTCGGCTTGCACTTGAAAATATTTCGAACAGCGATTTACTCTATCATAATGTAGATCATACTATAATGGTAGCATTGGTTGGGCAAGAAATACTTAAAGGGAAGCATTTGAGTGAAGGAGGAGTAACTGCTGACAATTGGCTACATTTTATGATAGCATTACTCTGTCATGATATAGGATATGTTCGAGGTATTTGTAAAAACGATAAGGGGGAGGTATGTGCAACAGGTATTAAAGAGGAGGTTGTTAAAATTTCAAGAAATGGAACAGATGCAGCATTAACGCCCTATCATGTTGATCGCGGAAAATTATTTGTTCAAGAACGATTTAGCCAAACTTCCTTTACTAAAATTGATGTTGATCGAATATGCGACTATATAGAAATGACCAGATTTCCTATTCCTAAAGAGAGTTTTTATCAGGATACTAAAAATTACAGAGGTTTGGTTAGAGCTGCCGATTTAATTGGACAATTAGGGGATCCACAGTATTTAAAAAAACAACCTGCCTTGTTTTATGAGTTTAGTGAATTAGGCCTTAATGCAAAATTTGGATATAAAAACCCTGGAGATTTGAGGAAAGGTTATTCGAGTTTTTATTGGAATACCATTCGACCATTTATCCAAGATGCGCTGCGCTACCTCCGAGTCACACAGGAAGGAAAACAGTGGATTGCTAATTTGCATTCACATGTTTTTGAAGTGGAACATAATAAAGAATAAAGGATTGTATTTTGCAGTAAACTGTTAAAAAATGAGCAAATTTAATTTTTTTACCCTTATAAAGCAGCAATGTTTAATTTTTTCCCGTTCTTTGTAGTAGTCGGTTAGAAATATGAAAAAGAAATGCTAATTCCTTAATTACAATTCGATAGGATAAGTTGGGTATTTTGTTATACTTAGTCCTATTAAAATCGACACTTCCTTACTGATTTTAATACTTCTAGTATAGCCTTCAATACTTTATCCAATATTTATTTATTATAACCGCTTTCCTATCCCAATCTTGCTAATAAAGGTCTTAGATAAGTATAACTAGAAATAGAACACCTTTCATCCCTTTACTGATGCATTAGTAATGCAAAAAAATAAATTGAACAGCTAACAACCATAGTACTTTATTAATCACCCGATTGAATCAGAGTAAACTGTGCTAAATCAAAAAAACTTGTTCCTTTTATTTTCATTTGTTACTTACCTTTTAAATTCTCAGTATATAATTTTGAAGTTTTAGTACTAATTCTACCTTATATCTTATTATTTTTTTGCTACAAGACTATGCAATGAGTTAGTATTTGTTTTTTGTATTCCTATTTCTATTTTTTTATTAAAAATAATGCTTGGTTTGATGTTTTCTTGTCAATACATCGAAGGGATACCTCTATGTTTGACTGGAAGACAAATTACTTCGCAACCCGTTTACTGGTAGATTCTTCCTTGAAAGAAATGAGTTACGATAACTATTGAAATCATTTCTCTTTTTTCAAAGAAAAAAAATTTGTCAAAATAACAAAATAGAGTTATGTGTGAAAAACGATTGAACTTGCTAATGAGGCTTAATAAAAGCTAGTATTAGCAGGTCAAAAATTTATTTAACGCTTAAATAAGGAATGATGAAAAGACTGTTTACGTCGCTTTTCATGCTAGTAATTGCTATGTCTTCTGCTTTTTCTCAAAGGCAAGTTACAGGTAATATTACAGATGAAGAAAGCGGAGAATCTTTGATTGGCGTCAATGTGCTGGTCAAAGGAACCTCCATCGGAACAATTACCGATTTTGATGGTAATTTTGAATTAACTATTCCTGATGCTAGGAATGTTTTGATGGTGAGCTACACTGGCTATGCCACAAAAGAAGTGGACATACCCGCTTCAGGCATTGTTGCTATTACCATGTCAGAAGGGGTCACTTTAGAAACCGCAGTTGTAACCGCATTAGGGATTTCAAGGGATGAAAAAGCCCTTTCCTATTCCGTCCAACAAGTTAAATCTGAGGACATTGTAGCTACCCAAACTCGAAGTCCTTTAGAGGCACTAAAAGGGAAGATAGCTGGTGTTCAGATTATTACCGCTTCTGGAGCGCCTGGAGCTTCTACTAATGTTAAGTTAAGAGGCGTCTCTTCCTTTACAGGGAATAATGAACCTTTATTTGTGGTAGATGGTGTACCTGTCAATAACGTCTCAAATAATGGAGGTGGAACGCTAACTGGTGCGGTTGATGGTGGTAATGCGATAAGTGACTTAAATCCAGAAGATATTGAGTCTATTAATGTCTTAAAAGGCGCCTCAGCAGCAGCACTCTATGGCTCTCGAGCAGCGAATGGCGTTATTTTGATAACCACTAAAAAGGGACAAGGTGCTCAAAACTTAGCGAAGGCTAAAGTAGAATTTGGGCAATCCTTTACTTTTGAGCGAGTATTGCTATTGCCTGAGTTCCAAAATCAATTTGGACAAGGCCAAAATGGAGATAACCAATCTTTTTTGAATGATCAAGAAAGCTGGGGCGATGCGTTTGACGGTTCGACTCGACCTTATGGGAGCATTATTGGTGACCCTTCCAATGAATTTTTTAATAAGCAACGGTATAAGATTTATCAGCCACTAGATGATAATATCCGAGAGTTTTTTGATATTGGACTAACTTCTACGACCAATCTTTCCGTTTCTGGAGGCAATGCAAAATCTTCGCTGCGTATTGGTGGTTCTTACACCGATCAAGAAGGGATTGTTGCGAATACCTCTTTGAAACGAGGTACGGTAAGTTTGAGTGGGACTCATGATTTTAATGATAGGTTTAAAGGAGCGGTTTCTTTTAACTACATCAAACAACAAAATGATTTAGTGGTGAATGGACAAGGTGGAGAAGCACCACTCAGTCAAGTATTACAGACTAGTAGAGATATTAGTTTGAGAGAACAACGAGATTTATCAAACATCTATAATAGCGTTGATTGGTATTATACGCCTTTTATACAAAATCCTTATTATAATCTTTTTGAGGATGGGTATACCAAGGATTTAGACCGTTTTTATGGTAATGTAAACTTATCCTATGATGTGCTTAAATTGGATAAACAAAGTTTGGTATTAGGTGCTACACTAGGGGCAGATGTAATAACAGATGATAGAAGAAGATTTAAAGAAAGAAGAATCGCTTCAGGTTTAAGTCCTAATGGCAACGCGGACGAAGTTGGTTTTATCCGAGACGAATCTTATACAAATAATCAATTTGATGTGAATTTTACAGCGAATTATACCCATCAAATAAATAATGATTTAGGGGCAAATTTGCTAGTAGGTGGAAACTTTAATGAGCGATCTTCTAAAGCTTTCCAAGCTAGTGTATTGGGTACAACCTTACCAAATTTTTCATAACTACCCTAAAAAAGGGTAATTGTTGTAAAAGTCTTGTTTAGCGAA
>JAFMDF010000254.1 GCA_017857395.1 Bacteroidota bacterium
AGGAAAGCAAAAAAGGTATTATATTATGACTAATTATTTCTTTCTTTTTGCCTTACACTTAATCTTCACTCCAAAATCCTGCGCTAAACAATTTCCTTAATTTACTGTTTCCCTATCCTAAGGGGAGCATCCCAGAATATCATTCGTAGCTTGAACCTTCTTGTCCGAGCAAAATAATACTCGGACAAGAAGGTTCAAGCTACGGTTCTTAGAGGTGTGCTAATTTATTTTTATGCTAATTAATCTATCAATTCATTGTGGCAGGAAAAACGCACATAGAACGAGCATTACTAGAGCAATATATCCTAGGATTGACTACTGAGGAGGAAGGTAGACAAGTAGAACAATATTTGGCTCAAAATCCTATCCTTGCTAGAGAAATAAGAGAAAGCCAAATAATGATGAAAGATTTTGCTACCGAGTATGTCATTGAATCACCTAAAAAATTACGAAGAAAGGTGTTAAAGGTCGTTAAGGAAACAGATGTAACTACTACTATGCTTAGTCCTAAATTAACTGTAAATTGGCTCACAGGAATTACAGCTATTTTTGCGGTAGGCTTTGGTTTAATGGCATTTTTATTATTTCAACAACAAGCAGATTTACAAAACCAAATTGGTTTCTTAGAACATAAAATCAATCAACTAGAAAATAATAACACCCAATTAATTAACCAAAAATCACAAATCACCCAGCAATTTACGGTTCTAAAAGATATAAATACAAGTCATGTTCATCTACGAGGTTCAAGTCTTTCTCCTGAAGCTTTAATCGTTGTTTATTGGAATGAAGCAAACCAAAATGCTTATTTAAATGTGGTCGATTTACCAGAAATCCCTGCTGATAAATCCCTTCAATTATGGGCAGACGTAGCAGGTGAAATGGTGAATATGGGGGTTTTAGAAACAAATAAGGAAACACTTCTTAGAGTACCTTATATTCCTAATGCAGAATCCTTAAATATTACGTTAGAACCCAAAGGAGGTAGTAAAACGCCTAATGTTTCCCAATTATACGCTAATGGAAAAATGTTATAACTGATTGATAATTCAAGTGATGATGTTACCTTTTTTCCTATACTTACTAACATTGTAATGGTTAAGGTTATTAATTACTTGCATACTAAACCACTAGCAAAAGATATTAATTTTCATGTAAAAAGTCATTAGGCATGGAAATTGAATGAAGAACTGTTTGAAGATATACTACATTAATGTTAATGTTTTACAAAACAGTAGTAATTCTTTTATTATGCCTCCAAATGTTACTACCTTTACCTTATTCTAATAAATGCCCCGTTAAGAACTGATTACGATTAAATACTTTTGCTTAGTAGTCACTATCAGTTCCCCATCAATCTGACCTATTTATCATTCTCGATTACAACAACTATTGAATTAAAATTTAACCTCTATTAACTATCGTTTTGCGATGAAGGCGAATCTAATTAAATTTGTATTACTGCTATCTGCCTTGGCTTTTACAGGAAAGCTAAGTGCACAATATACCAACACTTATAGTGATGAACCCATTCCGTTGTATACGGATGAGGATATTCGAATGCGTTTGCGAGGTATTGCAAGTTGTGTTATTCCTCGTTATACGGATGTGGTTAAAAGCTATATTCGGACGTATACCATCAAAAATAGAGATAAGACAGAAGCTATGCTGGGGAAAACGGTTATGTATTTTCCCATCTTTCAAAAATATGCCAAAGAGTACGGTTTACCTGATGCCCTAAAATATTTATCCGTTACAGAATCCGCTCTAAATCCTATAGCTATTTCAAGTGCCAAAGCAGTGGGTTTATGGCAGTTTATGAAATTGACAGGAAAAGAATACGGGTTACGAATTGATGAAACGATTGACGAACGCAGAGACCCTCACCTTTCTACTGATGCAGCGATGCGTTATTTGCAAAGACAATATAAGCGGTTTGGAAATTGGCCATTAGCCATCGCAGCTTATAATAGTGGTGGCGGAAATGTTAGTAGAGCAGTAAGAAGAGGAAGAAGCAAAAATTTCTGGAAAATCAGAAAATACTTGCCTAGAGAGACTAGAAATTATGTGCCTGCTTATATTGCTGCGGCTTATTTATTACAAAATTATGAACAGCATAATCTAAACCCTAGTTATCCTGAAATGGACTTACAATTGACGGACGTTACGAAGGTATATGACAATATAGATTTTAATCAAATAGCTGCGCTAACTGGTTTATCTATTACCACGATTAGAGCATTAAACCCATCTTATAAAAGAGATTATATTCCAGTGAGTACTAAAGGTCAATACTTGATATTACCTAAACGAGTCATGAATGATTTTAATAGTTATTTCAGTCGTCCAGATACTCGTAAAGTGAATCGTCGGCCTTCTGGTAGAAAAAATATTGGAAAGTCGCTTTATGCTAAATCTTACTATACTGTTCAACAAGGCGATAATTTAGTGTTTTTAGCCAAACTATTTAATTGTGATCCTTTTCATTTAAAGGTTTGGAATGATTTAAAAACAGATAGAGTAGCGCCAGGTCAAGAATTATTGCTCTTTTCTCCTGTTTATGATGATCATACGGTTAGTGTAACTAAATCTGCTAATAGTAGAGCCATCGTTGCCGTTTTACCTAATATTTCACCAAAGTCAGTTGAATCGTTGAACGGTTCGGCTATTTTTCCTAAAAAAGTGGCAGAACGGGCAAAGTCTTATTTGTACCACACCATTCAGCGAAATGAAAGCCTAAAAAATATTTCTAAAAGATATAAAATACCAATTCCTATTTTATTAAAAATGAATGGCATTCATGAAGGTAAATTGCCAAAGCCTGGGAATCGAATTAAGGTGAAGGTGGTTTATTAACTTAACTTACTTGAGTATAACCGTATTCGACTGTGCCGCCAATTCATTCCGAATCGCCTTAAACTTCTGGTCTTTCTTCAAGAGTTTCATGATTTTTGACCAATCTTGTTCTTGATCAAGGCTTTTAAGTTTTTCTTGAACTTCTTTCAAGATTTTATCTATTTTCTTAATCAATAATTTACGTACAGCATCTATACTATCTTTCAAGAAATTCTTATCGGGCATCTCCTGAGTATTAAGCGGCTGTTCATATTTCTTTTCCCATGCTTCGCTATATTGATAAGGAGAAGTAATAGCAGTTAATGCAATTCTTTTAATTTGTTCATCTTTATGAGTGATGAAATAATCGGTATCTAATTTATGGTTATTTTTAAATTCTTCAAGAATAGAGGAATAGAAAATATTATCAAATTTATCAATAAAATCTTTAATATTATTTAAAATATACTCCGTAACCGTTACATCATTCTCAAATACCTGTGTTCCAAAACAAATCAATATCCGAATAATATCTTTTTCTTGAAATTCATCGCCTGAGACAGATTTGGGCGCTGCTCCAGGCCGACCCACTTCAGGAAATGGCTGACCACCATCAAACGGTTCTCCCGAATCCATACCAGGAAAAGGCATATCCATTGGGAAACCAGCGGACGGCGGAGCACCAGGAAACGGGGCAGAATTGGATGGAAAAGGCGCATTATTCCCAGAAGGAAACCCTTGTTGCTGTTTTTTTCTATCAAAGTAAGCTTTCTGTGCTTTTTTCTTTTCTACTTTTTGAATTTCATTATCTGATTCGGCAGTTAGTAATTCTGCCGAAATGTCCATTAATTGAGCGCATTGTTTAACATACATAGAACGCTTAATGGCATCAGGAATTTTGGAAATACTTTGAACTATATCTTTAATTAAAGCAGTCTTTTTGACAGGATCATCCGCTACCTCTGCCAATAATAAATTAGTTTTAAAAAGAATAAAATCTTTCCCTTCTTTATCCATATAGGCTTTAAAAGCAGTCAATCCTACTTTCTGCATGTAAGAATCAGGGTCTTCTCCATCTGGTAAGAGACAGATTTTAACATTCATATCTTGTTCTAAAACCAAATCTAGTCCACGTAAAGCGGCTTTAACACCTGCTGCATCGCCATCATAAAGAATTTTGATATTGGGCGTGTACCGTTTAACCAAATTAATTTGTCCAACGGTCAAAGAAGTACCCGAAGAAGCCACTACATTTTCTATCCCTGCTTGATGCAAAGAAATAACATCAGTATACCCTTCTACTAAAATACATTCATCTAATTCTCGAATTGATTTTTTAGCAAAATTAGCGCCGTATAAAACCTTATTTTTGATATAAATCTCCGATTCAGGAGAATTAATATATTTAGCAGTTTTACTGTTTTTTTGTAAGGTTCTGCCTGCAAAGGCAATCACTTTCCCAGATAAATTATGAATGGTGAACATCACTCTATCTCGGAAAAAATCCCCATCGTATTGATTGGTCAATCGTACTTTTCGAAGTAACTCAATATTATAGCCTGCTGCCACTGCACTAGAAGTCAATAAATCTTTAGCGTTCGGCGCATAACCTAGTCCAAATTTTTTAATAGTTGCTTCTCTGAATCCTCTACCTTTAAAGTAAGACAGGCCAACACTTTTTCCTCTAGTGGTTTCAAATAATTCTTTCTGGTAAAAACTTTTACCGTATTCGTTGACCAAATATAAACTATCAAATAACTGTTTTTCTTGAATCGCTTCTTGCGATAATTCTTTTTCTTCTATTTGTATCCCATATTTTTTGGCAATATATCGAAGTGCATCTGGAAAAGACAAATCTTCTTTTTCTCTTAAAAACTGCACAGGATCGCCCCCTTTTCCACAACCAAAACATTTACAGATATTTTTGCTAGGAGAGACGGTAAAAGAAGGCGTTTTCTCATTATGAAAGGGGCATAAACCAATATAATTCACCCCTCGGCGTTGGAGGTTCACGAAGTCTTCTACAATGTCTTCGATTCTTGCTCTTTCTAATATTTCTTGGACGCTTTTTTGTGAAATCAATTGAAGGAGGTTGTGAGGTTATGAGAATTATAAGGTTCTGAGAATTATGAGGTTTGAAGTTAATGCACATCAATTCATCATTCTTATCAACCCATTACCTTATTATCAATACCCAAGTGATTCTTCCCAAGCCACCATGCCACCATCTAGGTTAAATACTTTTGTTTGGTCAAAACCACCATTTTTCATTAGGGTACAAGCACGTAAACTACGACGACCAGTTCTGCAATAAATCAAATAGATTTCATTGGTATCCAATTGTTCGATTTGTTCCCAAAATCCATCTCCCAAATAATTAATATTTAAAGAATTAGGTAAAGAATTAATCAGATGTTCTTCGGGGGTTCTAACATCTATAAGTACTGCATCAGTTATTGCCGCTATTTTTTCCTTAAATTCAATAGGATTAAGGTTCTGAATTTGCCCTTTAAGTAGTTGCCATCTTGGCGTTTTACAAACGGTTACTTTCATAAATATTTTATTGCTTTCTTACAAATTTACAGACTTTTGTCTATACTTGTCATAAATATCTAGATAGTCAGTTAAAAAATTGATATAGCTCATTTTATTAATTTGTCTAAAATCTGTTGTTAAAAAAACTTAGCGACGGAAAATATTTAGCCACGGATATTAGATAGGTTATATCAATTTTCTTTCTAACGCGCTAAATAGGGAATCAGATAAAAAATAAATCACCCGATTTTTAGCAATTTATCTTAAAAAATAATAATCCGTTGCCCTTAGTTAATCCGTTGGTCAACTTTCTACCAACGGATTAACTAAGGGCAACGGATTATTATCTATTTTTTATCTGATGCGCTAGAATATCGGCGCACTACCAGTTATCCGCAACTTATAATACTTAATAATTCTCCATATACTTATATATAGTTCCTGTATTCAATAAAACAACTTTTTCATCAGGAGCAATCCACTGGTCCTTTAATAATTTTTTGAAAGCCATCCAAACAGCAGCACCTTCGGGCGCTAATAAAACACCTTCTTTTTGCGCCATCTCTTTAGTGCCTTCTAATATCTCTTCTTCAGAAACAGTCAACGCATTTCCATTACTTTTATACAAAATATCCAATAAAATTTCATCTCCAAAAGCGCTAGGAACTCTTAAACCATTGGCTCTAGTGACCGCAGGATTTGGGAAGGTTGATGCTTGGGTAGCGCCTTCCTGAAAAGCTTTGACTATTGGATAGCAAGCAGTTGTTTGAACGACAACCATTCTAGGCATTTTTTTGCCAACCCAACCCATTTGTTGCATTTCTTGAAAGGCTTTCCAGATGCCAATTAAGCCCGTTCCTCCGCCTGTAGGATAAATGACCACATCTGGGGTTTCCCAATTCATTTGTTCAGCAATTTCATAGCCCATCGTTTTTTTACCTTCTATTCTAAAAGGCTCTTTTAATGTAGAAATATCAAAACAATTTGGCAAGTTATCTTTTTTGATTTGAGCAGCACAATCTCCAATATTACCATTTACATAAGTTACTTTTGCCCCAAAAAATTCGCATTCTTTGGCAAAAGTTTTCGGCGTCTTTTTAGGCATATATACATAAGCATCTAAGCCTGCTTTGGCACAATAAGCACTCATCGCACCTCCAGCATTTCCAGCAGTAGGAATCACGCAAGCTTTTACCCCCAATTCTTTAGCTTTAGAAATAGCCATCGCCAACCCTCTTGCTTTGAAAGAACCTGTTGGATTGTAAGATTCATCTTTTAAAGATAATGCCACACCGTATTCTTTAGCCAAAATTGCTAACGAAATAAGCGGCGTCATTCCTTCTCCCAGTGTCACAATATTTTCATCATTTTCTACAGGCAACACTTTTCGATAGCGCCACATACTATTTTCTGTAGAATCAATTATTTCTGATGGAGGATGCTCCTCTAGATAATATTTAGCAATCAGTGGTTTTTTTCCTTTGGAGAAAGTTTGGAGTTTATTTTTATCATAAACATCTCCATGTTTAGAGCAAACCAAATGCGTATAAAATGTTTTAGTGTCGGTTAGAACTTCCATAAATAATTTGGTGTTTTAAGGGTATGTCGCATTGATACTTTGTTCTTTTCATTAAAACAAGTATATTTATTTTGTTGTAACGTCAAAATATCAATGCTCAAACCGTTTAATATTGGTAATACCACAAAAATCTAACTATTTTAAGATTATCTGTTGACGAATATTGACCATCTGTTCCAAAATCTTGCGCTAATGATTCCGATTCGTTTTAAAGTGACTAAAAAAGAAGGAGCTTCTTTTCATATTCAAGTAAATGAAATGCCTTATCAGTATGACCAATGGCATTATCATCCAGAGTATCAGATAAGTCTAATTTTAAAGGGAAGTGGGATTATTTCCATTGGAGATAGCATGGAAGAATTTGGCCCCAATAGTATGTATGTGATAGCGCCTAATGTGCCGCATGTTTTTAAAAATAAATCAAGTTATTTTGAGCAACCAGCAACGGCTAATACACATATGATTTCTTTGTTTTTTCTTCCTACGGCTTTTGGTGGTCAGTTTTTACAATTACCAGAAATGGTAAAAGTGAATGAATTTTTACATGCTGCTGCAAAAGGGGTACGAATTAATCCTAGTTTAACCGCTACTTTAAAACCATTGATATTTGAGTTAATGGAAGCGAAGGGTGCCAAACAACTCATTAACTTATTAGAAGTACTAAATCAAATAGCTTTAAGTCCACAAAAAGAATTTCTTTCTAGCATACCTTATCATCTCAAAGTAAATGAAACGGATAGTACCTTGAATAAAATATTCAACTATATTTCGACCAATTTTGACCAGCAAATCTCTCTAGAAGAAGTCTCTAAAATTGCTCATTTAAATAAATATGCTTTCTGTCGGTATTTCAAAAAGATTACCCATAAATCTTTTATTGCCTATTTGAATGAATTTAGAATTAGCATGGCTTGTAAGTTTTTAATCAAGGAAACTTATAGTATATCTCAGATAGGTTTTTTAGTAGGGTATAATAATATCTCCAATTTTTATCGGCAATTTAAAAAAATCATGAAGATGACCCCTTCTAAATATATTGAGTTGTACGGAAAGGCGCTCTGATTAGGTAGTTTTTTAAGACTCGGGGCTGTACCATTCTTGAAATTGGTAATGTTTAATTAAAAATTACTTTTTTATTCTTGATGCGTACTATTGCTATACCAATCGGGAAATTGTCGTTGTTCTTGTGCCTTTCGCAATTGTTCTTGTGCTTCCTGTAAGCGTTGTTGTTTTGTCTTTTCAAAAGTATCTGACCGCATAAAAGGAGTACTTTCACTTTCAGGTTCTAACTCCCAAGAAGCTAATTGCTCACTTTCATCCGCTTCTAATTCTTCTTTAAAGTAATAGGCAACAAAAATACCAACAAGGCCGCCCAATAAATGACTTTCCCATGAAATACCTTCTTGGTTGGGCAGAATTCCTGCAAAATAACCACTATATAAAACCGTAACGACTAAGGCTAAAACGATAGATTGTAAACTACGTCGGAAAATACCATTCCAAAAAATAAAAGAGACTAAACCATACACTACTCCACTTGCGCCGATATGGAAAACAGTTCTAGCAAAAATCCAGACCATCAAACCTGTCAATATATAAATCATCAAGTAAGCTCTGGTGGCTACTTTTTTGTAAAAGAAAAAGATAGTAGAAGTCAATAAAAAGATGGGGACTGAATTAGAGATTAAATGCTGCATGTCCGCATGAATCAGTGGCGAAGTAACAATGCCTCGTAATCCCCAAATTTGCCGAGGATAAGTTCCTAAAAAACCGAAATCCGACCCCGTAGCATACTGGATCAAATGAACAAACCACAGTACGACCACCAACCAGGTAGCAACTCTAATACTATCAACAACTTTTTTTTGCATGGAAATGATTTAACGACTAAGATACCTTTTCTTTTTATGCCCTGCTTGATTTTATCGACAAATAAACAGAAATTAGAGAAGATACCAATGCTTTATCCTATACTCAAACTTCTATGCCAGCACCTTCACCATTTCTAATAACGTTGGACTAATCTCTTGATTGTGTTTAATGGCTTTTTCAAAAGACGTATGTGCCACTTTATTATTTACAATGCCAATCATAATGCCTTTTTCGCCTGCTATCAAAGCCTTAACAGCTTCTAAACCCATCCAACTAGCATTGACTCTTTCCATAGCAGTAGGACGACCACCTCTTTGTATATGACCTAAAATGGTAACCCTAGAAGATAAAGCGGTAAATTTTTTACTGACTTTTTTCGCCACTTTTACAGCGCCTCCCATTTCTTCTCCTTCTGCTACTATTATAATAATAGATGCTTTTTTTCTTTCGTAATGTTCCGATATAGTTTTGACCAGCGCTTTAATATTCGTGCTAGTCTCAGGCATTAAAACGGTTTCAGCACCTGTAGCAATACAACTTCGTAAGGCAATAAAACCAACGTCCCTTCCCATCACTTCAATGAAAAATAAACGAGCATCAGCATTAGCCGTGTCTTTGATTTTATCAATGGCTTCCATCGCTGTATTAATGGCGGTATCATAGCCAATCGTAAAATCGGTGCCATGCAAATCATTATCTATCGTGCCTGGACAACCCACAAAATTAATATCTGGATATTCTTGCATGAAGATTGCCGCCCCTGTGAAAGTCCCATCTCCGCCAATGGCAACAACTCCATCAATACCTGCTTCTTTTAGATTTTTATAAGCTTTTTTACGTCCTTTTTTAGTTCTAAACTGTGTACATCTAGCAGACTTTAGAATCGTTCCTCCTTGTTGAATAATATTACTCACAGAGTCCGCTGTCATTGGTATAAAATTTTTATCTACTATTCCCTGATATCCTTCCATAATGCCGACTACTTCTAATCCATGATAAATGGCTGTTCTTACAACCGCCCGAATACAAGCATTCATGCCTGGAGCATCTCCTCCTGAAGTAAATACACCTATTTTTTCCATTGCTTAAAGTTATTTTTTGTTGATGGTTATATATTTTATTTTGCCTTTCCACCTCTATGCCTTTATACCATTCCACTATTCCAACCTCTTTTCCCCTCCATATAAGCTTGCAAAATCAAAGAAGCACTCACTTTATCTACTAAGCTTTTATCTCTACGTTTTTTCTTTTTTAAACCACTTTGTAAAATGATTTGACGGGCATCAATAGAGGTAAAGCGTTCATCCTGCATCGCAAATTCAATATTGGGATATAATTTTTTTAATTTCCTTACAAATCCAACAACTAAATGAGCAATTTGAGAAGGCGTTCCATCTGTATTTAAAGAATCACCAATGACCATACATTCTACTACTTCTTCTTTTAAATAGTTGTCCAAAAAATCAAAAATTTCTCTAGTAGGTACAGTTGTCAATGGACTACAAATAATTTGTAAGGGGTCCGTAACTGCCAAGCCTATTTTTTTTGTACCGTAATCTATGCCTAATACTCTTGCCATTAGAAGGATAATTTAGTGAATGTTTAAGTAGGAGAGGAAAAAATGAATTCCCCTAATTTTCTCCTCTCCTACTTAAGAATTTATATTTTTTGTAAGTTTTCAATATAGGTTAGGAGACCTGCGGATAGCGGTTTCTAGCCTGGAGACTAGAAACATCAAGTGCCTAAAATGCCGATATTCCTAGCCTCCAAACTAGGAATCCTTATCTTGCCGCCTCCTAACGACTCACACTTTTAGAATTTACTTTTTCAACTAAGTAGTTCATTTACAAATTTATACAAATAATTAATTTTAACATTTATTGATAAATGGCATGGAACTTGCAAAATATAGAATTGTCTCCAGCTAAAGGAAGGCAAAACATACGAACACAAAGAAAATATTTTTTAAGTCAAAGGAAGTCTCCTTTTTTGAAAGGGTAGTCGTTCCGAAAACTGATTAATGAATGCTATTTTAAAATAGTATTAGGGCATTAGAACTGAGTAAACTACTAATAAGTTACGCAGTTATTCTTAACTTAACACAGGCGCAAAAATGGAATCTCGATGCACGGGGATACGTATTTTTGTAACGCAATAAGAGTTAAAAAGAACAAATTTAAAGGCGTAAGTTATTTTTCTCTAAACCCATTATTACCTACAAAAGACATTTTCATAAAGCAGGCTAGACGTAATTGAGTTTAGCCTGTTTTTTATTTCACTTCGACTATAGGCTTAAACAGGTAATCCAATCTTATCAAAAAATACATCTGCTGCTTTTACTTCCTCATTCATCAAATCATTATAAATCAGCTCCATTTTACCGTTCGTCCCAACCACCTGAGTAATACTGACGGTTTGTACTAAATAATTATATCTATTCATCATAAAATCAATAGAAGGGTTTCCTTCGCCTCCTTTTTTATGTAACTCTAAAATAGCGCTACGACTAAAATCAACTCTGTCTACCAACCATTCCGCCAACCATTGTTCTCGCTTTTGACGTATAGATTTTTTATATAAAGTAGCCGATGACCAAATGTGACATTGGCTGGTATCTAAGGCTTTAATAAATTTTTGCTGTTCCTGTTCATCCCATCTAAAATCCCATAATTGTCCATTATCGTAAGTAATCATGGTAAAAGACTCCATGCCCGAAAAATCGTAGGCTGCAAAAAATTGATTAGCATCAGGATATTGGAAAAATTCCAAAACCATAATACCTCGACTCTTTGAGTACGGTAGATTTCGCTCATGACATTCAAAAGCTCCATTTAATAAACAAACCAATTTATTATGTGAAGAGGCGGCAATCCAAGTACCTCCTGCCCCTTTATCTTTTGGAAAAATAAGCGTTTGTCCCTTTTGCTCCATTTGACTAATATTTTCGGGAGAGCGGGCTGCACTTTCATCCCGATTGGAGGTAAGGATAAACTCATTTTTTTTAGTAGGTATGAAAGTAACGGTACACATATAATTTTTATTTGCACTAATGCCGAACGAATGTTTGGTAATTGTCTAATTTATTGAACACGAAATTGCCAATAGACAAACAACATCTGTAATAGGCGGAGATTATATCGAATAAATGTTTCATGTCTTCTGACAATTTTTGCATTGTTCTCATCGGACGGCGCAGCCATCCGACGAGACAGAAAACTATTCATAATACACAATGACCTCCTTCGCTGCTTTCCGTTCAATATTAGGCACTTTTATCTCTTCTGCTGGATAACCTACTGGAATTAATAAAAAAGCCCGTTCATTTTCTGGTCGATTCAATATTTTCTGTAAAAAATTCATTGGGCTAGGCGTATGTGTCAAAGAAACTAGACCTGCATAATGAATCGCAGCTAATAAAAAACCGACTGCTATACCAACCGATTCGTTGACATAATAGTTTTTAGATTTAACTCCATCTTCTAAATCATAAGCCTTCTTAAAGACAATAATAAGATATGGCGCTATTTCTAGAAATGGTTTATGCCAATCTGTACCAAAAGGGGCTAAAGCGGCTAACCATTCTTCCGACATTCGACCATTATAACTATCGTATTCTTCTTTTTCGGCAGCGACCTTAATTTTTGCTTTTAAATCAGCATTACTTATCACACAAAAAGTCCAAGGCTGCTTATGCGCACCTGATGGTGCAGAAGAAGCCGTCATCAAAATATTTTCAATAATTTCTTTTGCTATAGGCTTATCTGAAAACTCTCGAACCGTTCTACGTTTATCCATGTATTCGTAGTAGGCTTGACTTCGCTTCTGTGTTTCTTCTGGTGAATAAGTGACCCCTTCGTAAGGAATAAAATTATCTGCAACCATGGTTTTATTTTAGTTAAGAAAGATGAAAATGTTGCGATGTTGCCTTGTTGCGATGTTTCCATATTGTTTCCTTAACACGGCAACATCGCAACACGGCAACATTTGAACTTATATTGCTAAGGCGTACTAACTGCTACAGGGATAATCTTTCCATTATGAAATTGATGTCCATTTAAAGCAAACCAAGCTAAATATTTCGCCATCGAGGCACTAGTGACAGGCGCTTCATATCCCGGAAAAGCTTCTGCCAACATCTCGGTTTGAATGGCACCTAAGGCTAAGCAATTTATTTTGATATTTTTCTCTTTAAATTCTTCTGCTAAACATTCTGTTAAATTAGCAATAGCTGCTTTACTGGCACTATAGGCGGATAACCCTGAAAATTTACTACTTCCTTGAACGCCTCCCATACTGCCAATATTGACAATATGTGCTGGTTGAGCTGCCATTAATTTAGGCAATAAATATTGTATTAATTGTACGACACCAAAAAAATTGGTCTCAAAGATGTTTTGCCAATCTTTTAAGTTTAATTGCTCAAAAGGTTGATTGATTAATACTCCTGCATTATTAACTAAAATATCAATCTTTGGGATGTTTTTTAATTGCGTTGCTAATTCTATTTTATCAAATTTAACCAAATCAAAAGGTAGGATTTGAATATTATTGGTCGTTGTTTTGCTTAATAAGGTATTTAATCTTGCTTCGTTTCTAGAAAGTGCAATTACTCGATTAACTGGATTTTTAGCCAATTCCAATACGGTGTCATAGCCAATACCTCTACTTGCACCTGTTACTAATATCGTTATTTGTTTATCCATTTTATTATTTCATTTATTGCCCTTCCTACTTATACAATTCGATCAGCAATTCTTTAAGTTCTGGAAACTAGAATATAATAAATATATTAAACAATAA